>NZ_JBSGSG010000127.1:0-18814 GCF_053606765.1 Streptomyces sp. NPDC055189 | reverse complement strand
GGGAGGCACTGCCTCCCGGCCGTCGCCGTCGCCGTTATCCGGCGCGCCGGTCACTCCCCCGGCGGGCTCCTGAGCTCCTCGATGGCCTTGTCGACCGCCTTGTGCGGCATGCCGGTCCGGCGGCACAGGTCCTTCGGCGCCAGGCTGCTCAGTACGTCGTCGACGCTCTTGCCCTCGACGCCCGCGACCTCCCGCACATAGCGCTGGACCCGGTCGACCGGATCGAGGGTCCAGGACCGCCTCGCCCCGGCGGCGTCCCCCGGCGCCGCCGGGCCGAGGCCGTCGCGCGGCGCGGCACCCCGCGCACCGGCCGCGGCCAGCCGCTCCTGCTCCAGCCAGGTCGTCCACACCCCGCGCCCGACAAGGTGCCCGGCCACGCTCTCGGCCGGAGACCCGTCCGCCAGGATGCCCGGGTCGGCCGTGTCGGCCCGGACCAGGAGACGGCAGGAGGCGGCGAACATGGGCGGCGCGGTGACGGGCCCCACCGATCGGCCGATCAGGGTGCACAGGGCGGCGATGTCCGGCTGGTCGGGCGCGTGGTGGACGAGGTTGTGCAGGACCCTGCCGATCTGCTCCAGATCGGGATCGGGATGCAGCAGCAGCGCGTGCGCCCCGACGATGCCGAGGAACGGGTTGTCGTTCCCGGCGCGGACCAGTTCGAGGAGGTGCCGCGTCGACACGAGATCGATCCCCTGCCGCAGCCCGGAGAGCGCGGCCTCCAGGCCCAGATCGCACGCGCGGTCCGCGGGCATCCAGCCGGTGCCGTGGCGCACCATCTGGACCGAGGCGAACTGCGGCTCCGGACCCTGCGGACCGTTGCTGACGAACACCAGGGTGGTCCAGCCCGCCAGCACGTGCAGCGCCTGCGCGAGGGGCAGCCCGTCGGCCGGCATCCTGCGGGTGCGCAACCGGTAGCCGCCGGGCGGCAGTTCGCAGCTCCACGCCGACCATTCCTCGCCGCCCGACGGCTCCCACCCGCGGGCCCCGCCGTCGACCGGACTGCCGTCCATACCGGCGATCTCCAGTGCGTACGGGTCGAGTTGCCAGCCTTTGCGCAGATTGCGGATCAGCACCATCAGGGTCGGCGAGCCTTCGCCGTACGTCGAGCGGGTACTCCAGCGCACCGCCGCCGCGCGGTGGTCCTCACGGGTCGTGGGCGTGCCCTCGACGGGTGTGGGCGTGGGCATGCGGGGCAGCGAGAGCCGCTCGGTGAAGGGCTCAGGACCGACCTCGACGAAGCGGCTCTCCACCTCTCCGCCGAACCGCTGCTCGATGCGGTAGATACCGGCGGGCAGCACGGTGTCGATGGTGCCCATCGCGTGCGCCACCTCGCGGAACGCGGAGTCCGTGACGGTCACCAGGACCGACGGGGTGTCCGGAATGACGACGAACGGCACAGGTTCCGCGGCGGCCCTCGCGGGGCGCCGACGGTCTTCAGAGCTGGACACCATTCCCACCGCCTGTCATGACTTCGAAGAATCCGCCGTTACGGAAATCAGCCGCGTTCCAGCTCTCCGGTGTGCAGCGGTACAGACCGGGCGCGAGCTTCTCGACGCTCTCCGCCTCCTCCACGTACAGCCGCAGCGGCGGCTCGCCGGGGTCGCCGCCGCGCAGCTGCACCCAGCCGCGGAACCCTCCGGGGAAACAGAGCTTGACCGGGTACGTCTCCCCTTCGAGGCCCCGCGCGAAGATCATCGGATCGTTGCCCTTGATGAACCGGGGCTGCTGCGGGACGAGCAGCGTGCGGGTGCGGTCCTCCACGTGCCGTACGACGTAGTCGGCGAGGCTGTCGGAGGTGATCATCCCCTTGGGTGTGGCGCCGCCGCCGCGCAGTCCGTCGAGGAGCGCGGTCGTGAAGTGCCCGCGTGCGAGGTCGGGTTGCGCGTTCTGCTCCTCGTAGGCGGGATCGCCGCTCGACGTGGCGTACCCGATGAAGGAATCGACCTCCTCGCGTGTCTCGGCGGCGGTGAAGGGCGGCCCGAAGGACAGGGCGCCGACGCTGTTGCCGGTGCGGCAGCAGTCGGCGAAGCAGACGATCTCCCGGAAGGGTGCCGCCGACTCGTACCAGTCCAGGTACGGGCGTACGGCGACGTGATTGCCGAGCAGGTCGATGGCGGCGTTGGCCATCAGGAGCGCGGTGTTGGTGTCACTGAGCCTGAATCCGTGGCCCGCGAGGAAGAGGTAGAGCCTGCTCCGCTGCCGCGCGGCGTGCCGTTCCTCCTCGGGCCGGCTCTCCACCGCCCGCCTGACCGCGAGGTTCGCGCGGTAGAGCGCTTGGTTGACGTTCTCCCTGGTCGGTATGGCGCACATGAAGTCGGCGACGAGCTCTTCCTCCGCGGAGGCGGCCACCATCTTGACGTTGGCTTCGGGCACATCGCCGCCGTCCGGGTCGATGAGCCAGTCGCGGAACCGCGCCGCATCACCCCTGGCCCCCTGCAGGTCGCCGATGGCCGGGTAGCGGTTGATGCCGACGACCACGGCGTAGTGCAGGTCGTTCATCGGACTCTCCCCCTCGGTCGGTCCCCGCGCGGTTCAGTCCGCGAGCATGGCGGCCACGCTTGCGAGAACCTGCGGGTCGTTGTCGAACGCGATGTGGCTGCGCGCCCCCGCGCTCAGACCGGGGCCGCCGTCGCCGGGCGACCACACGGTGCGTTCCGGGTCGGCGCGCAGGAAGCCGCGCAGGTCGTCCGAGTCGGGCCCCACGGCGGCGGCATCGAGGTACCAGTGCTGCATTCCCGCGATCGGCGTGACGGCGGACTGCCCGGAGGGTCCGCGCTCCAGGACTCCGGAGATGAAGTAGAGCAGCGACCTCGGGTACAGGAACGGGACGAGATGGTCGGCCCGCTCCGCCGCGTCGGTCATGGTGAACATCCGGAAGCGGTCGAAGAGTTCGCTCTGGCGGCGGACCGCGGGCGCGAACTGCGCCACCGTGCAGGCGGGCGCGAGGAGCACCACGTCCCGCAGCCGGAAGTCGGCGGGCAGCGGGTCGTCGTCCGCCGCGCGCCTGCGTGCGAGGTCGTCGAGGAGGTTGCCGATGAACACGGCGCCCGCGCTGTGCCCGACCACGGTCACCTGCGGGCGGGTTCCGGTGGCGAGCAGCTCGGCGAACCTGTCGAGGAAGTACCGTCCCGCGCGGACCTCGTCGTCCGGCGCGGTGAAGGTGTCGGCGGTCTGCCGTTTCATCGCGTCCCAGATCGCGGCGCCCACGTTGGCGAGGTAGAACTCGCGGAGGATCTCCTCGACGACCGTCGGATAGAGCCCGTGGTCGGTGCGCTGCCGGAAGCGGCCGACGACCGCGGCCACGACCCGCACGGTCTTGCGCACGATCAGCGCGGTGCTCACCAGGGCCCGTTCCCCCGGCCCTGCCCTGGCGGCGAGGTCGGCCACGACATCCGGTGACATGAGGGTGGCCGCCGCGGCACGCCCCCCGATGGCGTCTCGCGCCGCGGCGGCCGGCTCATTGGTCTGCGGCTGGTCCTTGTCGAGGGCCGAGTTCACGATCTCCCGTGTGCGCTCATCCAGTTCGGTGTCCGCCGAGAGCTCCGCGGCGATGCTCATCTGCTCGGACTCGCTCAGCGGCGGCACCTCAGGCGGCACGATCAGCCGCGCGTAAGGCTCCTTCTCCCTTCGCACCTCGGCCAGTTCGGCGGCCACCGCCGCCGGGCCCGGGGTGGCGGCCACGCCGAGCGCGCGCTGTCCCGGCTGCCCGAACACGGCGCCGGTGGCGTAGCGGGTGACCCTGTTGAGCAGCGTACGGAAGACGCTCTCGTCCAGGATCCGCGGCAGGTTGCCGTGCAGGGTCTCCAGAAGTCCGCTGCTCCACACGAAGAAGACCGGATCGACGCCCGCCGCCTCGTACACGGGCGCGAGCCGCTGTGCGGTGGCGAACCCCAGCGTGTCGTCGATCAGGCCGCCGTGGAAGTGCAGCACGACCCGTGGCCGGTCCTTGAGCCCGGCCACGAGCGAGTCGATGTCGGCGGTGGTGGTCGAGGCGAGCCGACCACCCTGCCGGCTGTGGATGCACCGATCACGGAAGGAAGCCATGCCCGGAAGATAGGACCGCCCCGCCGCCCCGGCATCGGGGGCCGGCTCAGGGATAACCCCTGACCGGGGCGGCGCCGGCGGAACTAGGAGCCCGAGGGGGCGCCCATCCACTCGGCCTCGTATCCGGCGTACGTCCCGTCGTGTGTCGCCAGGTGCGTGAACTGGTCGACGTACTCCTTGAATTCGTCGTCCCCGCGCGGCAGCGCGTAGGCCTTCTCGGAGAAGGTGAAGGGCTTGTCGGGGTGCAGGGAGCAGAGTTCGGGGTGGATCTTTGCCTGGTAGCGGGTCTCGCTCGCGTCCGTCATCATCACGTCCGCGCGGCCCTCGATGATCTCCTGGAAGATCGTGGTGTTCTCCGGGTGCTGCAGAATCGTGGCCTGCTTGATGTTGGCGCGCGCGAACTGCTCGTTCGTGCCTCCGGGGTTCACGATCACGGTGGTGCCGGGCTTGTCGATGTCCTTGAGCGTGCCTTCGCCGAACTTCTCCTTGTCGGCGCAGCGCACGATCGGTGTCTTGCCGTCCTCGCGGGTCGGCTCGCTGAAGTAGACCTGGCGGGCGCGCGGCAGGGTGATGGAGACGCCGCCGACCGCGATGTCGCAGCGGCCCGCCACGACGTCCTTGGTCAGGTTCGCCCAGGTCGTGGCCACGTACTTGGGCTTGGCATCGAGGCTCTCGGCCAGGTCCTCGGCCATCTTGATGTCGATGCCGCTGTACGACTTGCCCTCGGGGTCCAGGTGCGTGAACGGGCGGTAGTCGCCGGTCGTACAGACCTTCAGGACGCCCGACTTCGGCACGGCGTCCAGGCGGCTGCCGTGCTGCCGGTCCTTGCCGCGCCCGGTGTCGGGCGACGCGGGCGCGGCGGCGGTGACGGCGAGCAGGCAGACCAGGGCGGACAGCGTGGCGGCGCGCTTCATGGGGCTCCTCCGTACGGGGTTTCGCGGCTCGGAGGGATCACCCTCGCAGAAGCGTTGTGGCAGGTGAAGACCCTTCTCACCTGGCGAGCGCGCCCGTCACACGGCGAGCGTGCCCAGTTGGGCCGCCGTGAGAACGGGGCCGTCCCCGGTGTCGTACGCGTCCTCGTCGAACGGGTACAGCGGGCGCTCGACCCGGTGGTGGCCGAGCCGCAGCAGGTCCTGGTCGACGCCGCCGGGGGTGAGGGCGAGGAGCCAGTCGGCGGCCATGTCGTAGAGCTCCGGCTCCAGGTAGCCGATCTTGACGACGACCAGGTCGAAGGTGCGCGGGTCGATGCCGAGGCCGCCGTCCGCCGGGCCCGTGAAGTCCGCCAGGGTGTGGAAGGGCTTGCGGCGCTCGACGAGGATCACGGTCACGCCGCCGGTCCGCACCGCCGCCATGTCGACACCCCGGTCGTACGCGCCGCCTTCCGCCCGGTCCTTCTGCTGGGCGGCGCGCTGCAACGCCACGACGGTGCCGGTGAGTTCACAGGGGCCGCCGTGGTTGGCGTCGACCTTCCCGCCGACGCTGAGGGTGACCTCGGCGCCCACTCCTGCCTCGAAGCAGCGGGCGACGGCGACCGGGTCGGTGATGCCGGGGTGGACCGCGGTGACCTTGCCCGAGCGGATCGCGTCGTTCTCCAGGAGCTTGCCGAGCATGTACGCGAGGTCGCCGGCGCCGCCCGCCGTGGGGTTGTCGCCGGAGTCGCTGATCAGGAAGGGCCGCTTGTCCGAGACGACCGCTTTCTCGATGCACTCCTCGGCGCCGCCGGTGGGCCCGACGAAGACGAAGTCGCGCCGGGCGTCCCAGTAGCGGCGGGCCAGCTTCTCGGCCTCGGCGGCGGCCAGTTCGGCGTCGTCGCCGGTGACGACGATCGCGGCCTTGCAGCGCGGCTCGTCCGCCCAGGCGTAGCCGACCCACATCGCGGCGTCGAGGATGCCGGGCAGCTTCTCGATGTCGGCCAGGGAGGCGTAGAGCGACTTGGCGGGCTCCAGGCGGGTGCTGGTCTTCTCGCCGGGCAGCAGCACGGGCACCTGCACCCAGGCGCGGTGCGGTCGGGTGCCCTCGCGCAGGCAGCGTACGAGGTTGCGGGCGGCGCGCTCGCGGGTCTCCCAGGCGTCCTCGTGCGGGGCCAGGCGGTGTGCGGTGAGCAGGTCGATCGGCTCGGCGAACCGGCGCGAGACGTTGCCGTGCAGGTCCATGGCGGTCGACATCATCGGGCGGCCGCCGTCGGGGGTGCCCACCGCGTCGAGGGCGGCGCGGACCGCTTCGGTGAGGTCGGCTTCGGCGTCGGTCAGGCCGATGACGCTCATCGCGCCGTGGATGTCGTAGACGAGGCCGTCCAGGGGGCCCGCCTCCCGTATGCGCGTGACCAGTTCGTCCTTGAGGATCAGGTACGACTCGGCCTCCACCGGGCCGCCGGGCAGCGAGGTCGCGTGCAGGAGCGGCACCCACTCGACCGTGCGGGCGAGGTCGGACTCCGGGCGGGTCCAGGTGTAGCGGTCCAGGAGGTCCTGGCCGCGGGTCTGGCGGAAGTCGTCCGTGGTGGAGCGGTGCGGGCAGAAGGTGGAGGACTCGATGCCGATGCCGCCGATGCCGATGCGGAGGCGGCGCTGGTTCGTGGTCATGCGGGGGCGCTCTCTTCCTGGGGAGACGGGTCCTGGGGAGACGGGGTGGTCGGGAGGTTCTGGCGCAGGGCGGTGAGCCCGGCGCCGAGGAGGCCCGCGTCGCGGCCCGTCACGGTGGTGGTGATCTCCAGGTCCGCGGTGGCCAGGGGCAGGCAGCGCTCGTAGAGGACGCCGCGCACGGCGGCGACGAGCGGTTCGGCGGTGGCCAGGACCCCGCCGAGGGCGACGGCCTGGGGGTTGAAGAAGTTCACGACGACGGACAGGACCGTGCCGATGTGCCGTCCCGCGGTGCGCACCAGGGTGGTGGCCTGCGGGTCGCCGTCCGCCACGAGCCGCAGGAGCTCGGTGGTGTCCTCCACCTCGACGCCCTGCGCGGCGAGTTCGCGGATGAGGGCGGCGCCGCTTGCCACGGTCTCCAGGCAGCCGATGTTGCCGCAGCTGCACGGCCGGTCGCCCGCCGCCTCTATGCGTACGTGACTGATGTCGCCCGCGGAGCCGTTGGCGCCGTCGTGCGGACGGCCCGCCACGATGACGCCGCTGCCGATGCCGCGGCCCGCCTTGACGACGACCATGTGGTCGAGTCCGGGGCGCGCGGTGCGGTGCTCGCCGACGGCCATCATCGTGGCGTCGTTGTCGACGGTGACGGGGATGCCGAGGCGTTCGGCCAGGACGTCCCGGAGCGGGTAGCGGTGCCAGCCGGGCATGCGGGACGGGCTCAGGACGCGGCCCTCGGCGGGCTGCACGGGGCCGGGGAAGGCGACGCCGAGGGCGCGGACGGTGCGGCCCGCCTCACGCTGCCGGGCGCCCAGTTCGGCGACCTGGCCGCAGAGCCAGTCGACGGCGGACTCGGGCCCGGCGGTGATGTCGTGCGGCAGGTCGACGGCGTCGAGGACCGTGCCGCCGAGGTCGACGACGCCGATGCGCGCGTGGTGGCTGCCGAGGTCGGCGGCGAGGGCGACGCCGCCCTGCGCGCGGACGCGGAGCAGCCTGGGGCGACGCCCTCCGCGGGATGCTCCCTCGCCGGATTCGGTGAGCACGCCCGCCGTGACGAGTTCCTGCACGCGCAGGGAGACGGTGGAGGGGGCGAGCCCCAGTTCCCGGACGAGATCGGCCCGGGAGGAAGCGGCGCCCGAGGAGACCAGGTGCAGGATGTGCTGCGCCGACCCCGGTTCGCCGTGCGGTGTTCCGGCCATGCCGCCCCCAGTTGCCATGCCGTCCCCAGTTGCTTCGATCAGTTCGTTCGACATCAGGAGGAACACTAAGTCCCTTCGAAGCAAGTTGGCCAGAGTCTCCGACTTTAAGACTTCTTGCCGAACGAAGCTCTTGACTTGATTTTGTCGCCAGATCTAGCGTTCAGGCGCCGCCCGTCGATCTCCGGCACGGTCCGGCTCTCGCATCCTTGGAGGCCCTTCGCCATGCGCTCTAGGCGATCACGTCACCGCGCGCGGCGCCGCGCTCTCATAGCCGTGGCGGCATCCGCCGCCGCCCTCGCCCTCACTGCGGTGACCGGCTGCACGCAGGAGGGCGGCCGTGTCGACATGGGCCCCACCGGCGGCACTCCGGTCGAGGGCGGCACCGCCACGATGGCCCTGCCGCCCGCCGCGACACCGAACTGGATCTTCCCGATCGGCGCCCCCGGCTACGGCGCCTCGTACAACTACGGCATCCAGTCGCTGCTCTACATGCCGGTGTACGACGCCGTGCAGGAGAAGGGCGAGCTGACCACGCACGGTCCGAGCACGCTCGGCGGCGAGCCGGAGTTCAGCGACGGCAACAAGACCGTGACGGTGCCGCTGCGCGAGGGCGTGACGTGGTCCGACGGGAAGCCGGTCACCGCACGCGACATCGAGTTCTGGTTCAACCTCGTCAAGGCCAACAAGGCGAGCTGGGGCAACTACTCGGTCGGCACGATGCCCGACAACGTCAAGCGTTTCGAGACCGTCGACGACCACACCGTGCGCCTGCACCTGAGCCGCGCGTACAACCCCGACTGGTTCACCGCCAACCAGCTCACCCTGATGCGCGCCCTGCCCCAGCACGCCTGGGACGCCAAGAAGGACGGCGGCGAGGTCGGCGACTGGGACCGCACGAAGGACGGCGCCAAGGCCGTCTTCGCCCGGCTCACGCAGCATGCCAAGAGCCTGGGTTCCTACGGCTCCGATCCGCTGTGGAAGACGGTCAACGGCCCGTGGAAGCTGGCGGGCTGGCGCGACAGCGGCCAGGTCACCATCGTCCCGAACGAGAAGTACACGGGGCCGAAGTCGCAGCGTCCGCACCTGGACAAGGTCGTCTTCAAGCCCTTCACCACGGCCGACTCCGAGTACAACGTGCTGCGTTCGGGAGGCGTCGACTACGGCTACATCCCGCCCTCGGTGATGGCACAGAAGGAGAAGTTCCAGGAGAAGGGCTATCGCGTCGACCCGTGGGAGGGCTGGGCGGCGACATACATCGTCTACAACTTCAACTCCACGCACGCGGGCCCGATGATGGACCAGCTCTACATCCGGCAGGCGATGCAGCACCTCGTCGACCAGAAGTCGATGAGCGACGTCATCTGGCAGGGCAGCGCGACGTCGACGCTCGGCCCGGTGCCGGTGACGCCGAAGAGCCAGTACCTCTCCGACGCGATGGAGAAGAACCAGTACCCCTTCGACGTGAAGAAGGCGCAGCGCCTCCTCACCGAGCACGGCTGGCAGACGCAGGACGGCATCGCACGGTGCGTACGACCCGGAACCGGCGCCGACGCGTGCGGCAAGGGCATCGCGAAGAACGCCCCGCTCGAACTCACCCTGCTCTCCCAGTCAGGATCCACCGAGACGACGAACATGATGCAGGAGCTCAAGTCCTCGCTCTCGAAAGCCGGGATCGACCTCACCGTGCGCCAGCAGCCGCTGAACTCGGTGCTCGGCAACTCCGTTCCCTGCAAGGCCAAGGACCCCGGTTGCGACTGGGACATGTCGTTCTTCGGGACGGCCGGCAGCTGGTACTACCCGCTCAACCCCAGCGGCGAGCAGCTCTTCTCCACCGGGGCATCGGCCAACTTCGGCAACTACAGCGACAAGAAGGCCGACCGGATCATCCGCGGCGTGCAGTACTCGCCCGACATGAAGGCCGTGCACGAGTACGGCGAATACCTCGCCGAGCAGCTGCCGGTGATGTGGATGCCCAACCCCGCCTACCAGGTCTCCGTGATCCGCAACGACCTGCGCGGGGTCAGCCAGAACCCGACGGTCACCTTCGCGCCGCAGGACTGGTACTACGTCAAGAAGAAGGGAGCCGACAAGTGACCGGCTTTCTGGTCAAGCGCTTCCTTCAGGCGCTGGTCGTGCTGTTCCTGGTCTCGATCATCGTCTTCACCCTGCTCCACCTGCTGCCCGGCGGCCCCGCGCGCGCCATCCTCGGCCCCAAGGGCACCCCGCAGCAGATCGAGCACTTCAACCACCAGCAGGGGTACGACCGTTCGCTGCCCGAGCAGTACGTGATGTACCTGAAGCGGCTCTTCACCGGCGACCTCGGCGAGTCCTTCAAGCTCAACTCGCCGGTCTTCGACCTGCTCAAGCAGCGCCTGCCCAAGACCCTGCTCCTGACCGTGCTCTCCACCGCGTTGGCCGTGGTCATCGCCGTCCCGCTGGGCCTGTTGCAAGCGGTGCGGCGCGGCAAGGCCTCGGACTACGCACTGACGGGGCTCGCGTTCCTCCTCTATGCCACGCCGGTGTTCTTCCTCGGCCTCATCATGATCATCCTGTTCGCACAGGTGCTGCCGATCCTCCCGGCGGAGGCGCCACAGGGCGAGAGCGTGGGTGAACTCCTGGGCGACTTCACGGGGTTGGTCCTGCCGGTCGTCACCATGGCCTTCGGCATCGTGGCGATGTTCAGCCGCTACATGCGCTCGGCGGTCCTGGACAACCTCACCGAGGAGTACGTCCGCACGGCGATGGCCAAGGGCCAGTCGAGCCGCCGGATCATGGTCCGGCACGTCCTGCGCAACGCCCTGATCCCCCTCGCGACGCTGCTCGGCCTCTATCTGCCGACGCTCTTCAGCGGCGCGCTCGTCGTCGAGTCGATGTTCAACTACCCCGGCATGGGGCTGCTGTTCTGGAACGCGGCGCAGGGCTCCGACTTCCCGGTGCTTCTCGGCGTGACCCTCGTCGTCGGTGTCGCCACCGTCGTCGGCTCGCTGCTCACGGACATCCTCTACGCCGTCCTCGACCCCCGGATCCGGAGCGTGGCATGAGTACCGCGACCGCAGACGTCACCGCCGGGGCCGCTCCGGGCAACGAGGCGGCGGCGCAGGCCACGCCCTCGCTCGCCCGCCGTACGCTCCAGGTCTTCACCGGCAACAAGCTCGCCTTGACGGGCGTGGTGGTCCTGGCCCTGCTCCTGGCCTTCAGCTACCTGGGACCGCTCCTCTACTCGACGGAACAGACACACACCGACCTCTCGCAGGCCAACCTCGCGCCGGGCAGCTCCGGCCACCTCCTGGGCACCACCGACCTCGGCTACGACATGGTCGGGCGGCTGATGGTCGCCGGGCAGACGTCGCTGGAGATCGGCTTGGCGGCGGGCCTGCTCGCCACCCTCTTCGGGACGGTGTACGGCGCGGTGGCGGGGTACTTCGGCGGCTGGGTCGACGCGGCCATGATGCGGATCACGGACGCCGCGCTCGCGATCCCGGCGATGTTCCTGCTCGTCGTGGTCGCCGCGATCATCACGCCCAGCAAGGGCGTCCTCATCGTCATCATCGCCTCGGTCGCCTGGCTCTCCCCCGCCCGTCTGGTGCGCGGCGAGGCGCTCTCGCTGCGCGACCGCGAGTACGTGCAGGCGATGCGGATGATGGGCGGCGGCGGGGCACGCGCCGTGTTCAAGCACATCGTGCCGAACGCCATCGGCACGGTCATCGTCAACTGCACCTTCCAGATCGCCGACGCCATCCTCTACGTCAGCTACCTGGCCTTCCTGGGCCTGAGCATCCCGCCGCCCTCGGCCGACTGGGGCTCGATGCTCTCGGCCGGCATCACCTACACACAGAACGGCAACTGGTGGCTGATCTTCCCGCCGGGCATCGCGATCGTCTTGGTCGTCGCCGCGTTCAACTTCATCGGTGACGGGCTGCGCGACGCGTTCGAAGTCCGGCTGCGGAAGTAAGGGAGAACCGACGAAATGACCGAGCCACTTCTCAAACTGGACGACCTGCGCGTCGACATCACCTCGCGCGAGCGCACCGTCCACGCCCTCGACGGCATCTCCCTCGAACTCGCTTCGGGCGAGGCCCTGGGCATCGTGGGCGAATCGGGCTGCGGCAAGACGATGACCGCACTCAGCGTCCTGGGCCTCCTGCCGCCCGGCGGCAGCATCACCGGCGGACGCATCCTCTTCGACGGCCGCGACCTGGCGGCGGCCCCCGCGCCCGTCCTCCAGGACGTACGGGGCAACACCATCGGCATGGTCTTCCAGGACCCGCTGACCTCCCTGAACCCGACGATGACGATCGGCGCGCAGGTGGCCGAGCCGCTCGTCCTGCACCGCCCCGAGCTCAGCCGCAAAGAGGCGTGGGCGCGGGCCGAGGAGATGCTGCGTCTGGTCGGCATGCCGCAGCCCGCCGAGCGTATGAAGGCCTACCCGCACCAGCTGTCGGGCGGCATGCGCCAGCGCGTGGCGATCGCCATGGCCCTGGTCTGCGAACCGAAGCTGCTCATCGCGGACGAGCCGACCACTGCCCTGGACGTGACGACACAGCACCAGATCCTGGAGCTGATCGACGGCCTGCGCGAGCGGCTCGGCATGGCGATGATCCTGGTCACGCACGACCTGGGCGTCATCGCCAACCGGGTCGACCGGGTGGCGGTGATGTACGCGGGCAGGGTCGCCGAACAGTCGGATGTGCGCGGCCTGTTCGCGAGGCCCCGGCACCGTTACACCGAGGCGCTGTTCGCCTCGCTCCCCGAGCGGGCCGCGGACAGCGGTTCCGCGCTCCACACGATCCCGGGCCTGCCGCCGAACCTGGCGGTTCGCCCGACGGGCTGCCGGTTCGCACCGCGCTGCACCTTCGCCACCGACGAGTGCCGTACGCGGGAGCCGCAGCTCGCGGACGACGAAGTGGTGGGCGCCGAGCACCGGTTCGCCTGCTTCCATCCGGTGCCGGACGACGCCACGGAGGCGGAGGTGGTGATCCCGCCGACCGTTCCCGCGCCGCGCGCACCCGGTGACGTACTCGTCGAACTCGACTCCCTGGTCAAGGACTTCCCCCTCAAGGGCGGCGCTTTCTCGCGCCGCCGGGGCACGGTCAGCGCGGTCGGCGGGGTCTCGCTGGAGATCCGCAAGGGCGAGACGTTCGGCATGGTCGGCGAGTCCGGGTGCGGCAAGACCACGCTCGGCCGGATCGTCGCGGGCCTTGAGGAGCCGACGGCCGGGGAGGTGCGCTTCGAGGGGCACGACCCGGCGCGGATGTCGCGGGCCGAGCGGCGGGCACACCGGCGGCGCGTGCAGCTGATGTTCCAGGACTCCACGGCCGCCATGGACCCCCGGATGCGCGTGGGCGAGATCCTGCGGGAGCCCCTTGTCATCCAGGGCGTCGGCAGCCGCGCCGACCAGGAGAAGCTGATCGCCGAACTCCTGGACGCGGTCGGCCTGCCGCGCGGCGCCGTGCACCGCTACCCGCACGAATTCTCCGGCGGGCAACGTCAACGCCTCGGTCTGGCGCGGGCGTTGACGCTCTCGCCCGATCTGGTGGTCGCGGACGAGCCGGTCTCCGCGCTCGATGTCTCCGTCCAGGCCCAGATCCTGAACCTGATGCGGGAGCTGCAGCGCGAGCGCGGCCTGACGTATCTGTTCATCTCTCACGACCTGGCGGTGGTGCGCCACCTCGCGGACACGGTCGGCGTGATGTACCTGGGCAAGCTGGTCGAGTCGGGTCCCGCCGCACAGGTGTACGCGCATCCCCTGCACCCCTATACGCGGGGGCTCCTCGACACGGTCAACCTGCCCGACCCCGGGATCGCGGACGGCGCGGACCGCACTCCCCTGGAGGGCGAGACACCGTCGGCCGCGAAGCCCCCGTCGGGCTGCCGGTTCCGCACCCGGTGCCCCATGGCACAGGAGGTGTGCGCCACGACGGAGCCGCCGGTGTCCACACCGAACAGCGCGGGACACCAGGTCGCCTGTCACTTCCCCCTGTCCGCGCCTCGGCTAGCGTCGACAGTGTGAAAGCAGGCAGTGTGAGACTCGCGGATGCCCTGACCCGCCGCCCGCTCGTGCTCGACGGCGGCCTCTCCAACCAGCTGGAGGCCGCCGGGCACGACCTGAGCGACACGCTGTGGTCGGCGCGGCTGCTCGCCGACGAACCGGAGGCCGTCGCGGCGGCGCACCGCGCGTACTACCGGGCGGGCGCGGACATCGCCACCACGGCGAGCTACCAGGCCACGTTCGAGGGCTTCGCGGGGCACGGCATCGACGCGGTGAGCACCGCTGAACTGCTGCGGCTGAGCGTGGAGTTGGCGCGCGGGGCGGGAGCGGAAGCGGGCCGCGAGGTGTGGGTGGCCGCGTCCGCGGGACCGTACGGGGCGATGCTCGCGGACGGCTCCGAGTACCGCGGCCGCTACGGCCTGACGGTCGCCGAACTCGAACGCTTCCACCGCCCGCGCCTGGAGGTCCTTGCCGACGCGGAACCGGACGTGTTCGCCCTGGAGACGGTCCCGGACACGGACGAGGCGCGGGCGCTGCTGCGGGCGGTGCGCGGCCTGGGGATCCCCGCCTGGCTCTCGTACACCGTCTCCGGCGGCTACACGCGCGCGGGCCAGCCCCTGGCGGATGCCTTCGCCCTGGCCGCCGACGCCGATGAGGTCATCGCGGTCGGCGTCAACTGCTGCGATCCCCGGGACGCGGAAGCGGCGGTGCGTCTGGCCGCGCGGATCACGGGAAAGCCGGTGGTGGCCTACCCCAACAGCGGCGAGAGCTGGGACGCGGCGGCCAAGGCGTGGCGAGGGCCCCGGCACTTCGACGCGGGCCGGGTCACGGCCTTGCGGGACGCGGGGGCGCGGCTGATCGGGGGGTGCTGCCGGGTGGGGCCGGAAACGATCTCCCGGGTGGCCGCGGAGCTCTCCGCGGCCGACCGGCCCGAGTGACCGGCAGGGGCGCGCCACACCTCCACCACACCCGCCACGACCTGCGACAACGCCCTTCCCCGGGGTGACTGTCAGTGCCTGGGTGCAGACTGAGCCATACCTGAGACAACGACGTCCCGGAGGTGGCCCCCATGGCTGAGATCATCCTGACCGTAGGCACCCGCAAAGGCCTCTTCATCGGCCGCAGGCCCAGCGGCACGAGCACCTGGCAGTTCGACGACACTCCGTACTTCAACGCCCAGGCCATTTACTCGGTGGCCATCGACACCCGCGGGGATACGCCCCGCCTCCTGGCGGGCGGCGACAGCTCCCATTACGGCCCCTCCGTCTTTCACTCCGACGACCTCGGCAAGACGTGGACGGAACCGGCGAAGGCGGCCGTCAAGTTTCCCAAGGACACCGACGCCTCCCTGGAGCGGGTCTGGCAACTGCACCCCGCCGCCGCCGAACCGGATGTGGTGTACGCGGGCACGGAACCGGCAGCTCTGTACAAGTCGCACGACCGCGGCGAGACCTTCGAGCTCGTACGCCCGCTCTGGGAGCACCCCACGCGCGACCGTTGGGTGCCGGGAGGCGGCGGCGAAGGCCTGCACACCGTTCTGACCGACTCCCGCGACCCGAACGCGGTGACGGTCGCCGTCTCCACCGCCGGCGTCTTCCGCACCCTGGACGGCGGCAAGAGCTGGGCCCCGTCGAACAGCGGCGTCTCCGCGGTGTTCCTGCCGGACCCGAACCCCGAGTTCGGCCAGTGCGTGCACAAGGTCGCGCGCGACGCCGTCGACCCGGAGCGCCTGTACCTGCAAAACCACTGGGGCGTGTACCGAAGCGACGACGGGGGTGCGCACTGGACGGACATCGGCGAGGGTCTGCCCTCCGACTTCGGCTTCGCCGCCGTCGCCCACCCCCACCGCGCGGACACCGCCTACGTCTTCCCGATCAACGCCGACGCGGACCGCGTCCCCGCCGACCACCGCTGTCGCGTCTACCGCACGAGTGACGCGGGCAAGAGCTGGGAGCCGCTGAGCGCGGGCCTCCCGACGGGGGATCACTACGGCACGGTGCTGCGCGACGCGATGTGCAGCGACGACCAGGACCCCGCCGGCATCTACTTCGGCAATCGCAACGGCGAGGTGTACGCATCGGCGGACGACGGCGACAGCTGGCAGGAGTTGGCGTCCCACCTGCCCGACGTACTGTGCGTCAGGGCGGCGGCCATCGGTTGATCGGCGCCCCCGTTACGGCAGTAGGGTGACGCCGTGGCATCACGACCCTTGCATGAAATCGTCGAGGCGGGCTGGGCGAAGGCCCTCGAACCCGTCGCCGGGAAGATCACCGAGATGGGCGGCTTCCTGCGCGCGGAGATCGCCGCGGGACGCACCTACCTCCCGTCCGGGCCGAACGTCCTGCGCGCGTTCCAACAGCCCTTCGACGAGGTGCGGGTGCTCATCGTCGGCCAGGATCCCTATCCGACGCCCGGGCACGCGGTGGGTCTGTCGTTCTCGGTCGCGCCCGAGGTGCGCCCGCTGCCCGGCAGCCTCATCAACATCTACCGCGAGCTGGGCTCCGACCTGGGCCTGCCGCAGCCGTCGAACGGCGACCTCACGCCCTGGACCCAGCAGGGCGTCCTGCTGCTCAACAAGGCGCTGACCACGGCTCCGGGGCGGCCCGCCGCACACCGGGGCAAGGGCTGGGAAGAGGTCACCGAGCAGGCCATCAGGGCGCTCGCCGCACGCGGGCGCCCGCTGGTCTCCATCCTGTGGGGGCGCGACGCCCGCAACCTTCGGCCGCTGCTCGGCCCGCTGCCGTCCGTCGAGTCGTCGCACCCCTCACCCATGTCGGCGGACCGCGGCTTCTTCGGCTCGCGCCCCTTCAGCCGCGCCAATGACCTCCTGGTCCAGCAGGGCGGGCAGCCGGTGGACTGGCGGCTTCCGTGACGGACACCGTCTGTGTCCTCGGGGTCGACTCGGGCGGTTCGGGGATACGGGTCGCCATGGACCGGCTCGACGGCCTCTCCCGCCCCGCCCCGGTCAGCTCGAAGGAGCCGGTGCGCACCGGTGCGCTTGGCATAGACGCCGAGCACTTCATGGAACAACTGGAGCCCCTGGCCCGGGAGTTGCTCGACCAGGCGGGCGGCGGGCGGATCAGCGCCGTGGCCATCGGGGCCGCGGGCATGGCGACCCTCGGCGACGAACTGCGCGCTGAGCTGCCCGCCGCGCTGCGAAAGGCATTGGGCGTACGGCGCCTGGCGCTCGCCGCGGACGCCGTCACCGCCTATGCGGGCGCGCTCGGCGACCGGCCCGGCGCGGTCGTCGCCGCGGGCACCGGCATGATCGCGATCGGCACGGACCTGACCGCCTGGCACCGCGCCGACGGCTGGGGGCACCTGCTCGGCGACTGCGGCAGCGGCGCGTGGATCGGCCGCGCGGGCCTGGAGGCGGCGATGCGGGCGTTCGACGGGAGGCAGGGCGGTTCGAAAACGCTGCTCGCCCGCGCCGAGGAACTGTTCGGCCCCGTGCAGGGCCTGCCCGGACAGCTCTATCCGCGTACGGACCGGCCCGCGATGCTCGCCTCGTTCGCGCCCGAGGTGGCGCGCTGCGCCCCCGACGACCCCGTGGCCGCCGCGATCCTGGGCGACGCCGCCCGGCACATCGCCGAAGCCGCGGCCGCCGTCTGCCCGGCGTCCGACCGGGCCGGCCGGGGCGAGCGGCCCGACGTCGCGCTGACCGGCGGCCTGTTCAAGATGGGCGACGCGCTGCTGCGCCCGGTGGAGGCGGAACTGGCGGACCGCCTGCGACACGTACGGCTCGTTCCGGCTGCCGGGGACCCGCTGGACGGCGCCGTGCGCATCGCCGCCGACGTCGCCGCGGGCCGGCTGCGGCTGCCGCTCGACCCGCGCATGCTCACCGTGCACGGCCAGAAAGACGCACACATGCGGGACGGCAGTTGACCACTCCGTAATGTGACAGTTGACCTCTTCGGAACTCATAAGACAAAAGTGGACTTATACCGCCCGCCTGTACCCTCCCCGAACAGCGAAGCCCCGAAGACCAGTAGCATGCGGGGCCATGAGCTCCTCCACCGGGCCCGCATCAGGCCTGCCCGTACGAATGCCGCGACCCCGCCAGCCCGGTCGGCACCGCCGCCCGGAGCCCGTGGCGGCTCCCGAGAACGCCCCCGCGCTCGTTCTCGCCGTACCGGGCGTCCCCAGCACCGCCACGCGCAGCCTCGCCGAGGAAGTCGTGAGCATCGCCCGCTCCGAGCTGCCCGGCCTCGACGCCCGCATCGGATACCTCGACGGGACCGAGGACGCCACGGTCACCTCGTTCCCGGAGTTCCCCTCGTTGCAGTCCGTGCTCGCGCACGCCGCCGCCGAGCGCACCGCGCGCTTCGAGCAGGCGCG
The DNA here is from genome assembly GCF_053606765.1 of Streptomyces sp. NPDC055189. Lineage (NCBI taxonomy): Bacteria > Bacillati > Actinomycetota > Actinomycetes > Kitasatosporales > Streptomycetaceae > Streptomyces > Streptomyces sp. NPDC055189. The sequence continues at coordinate 671 of NZ_JBSGSG010000127.1, read as the reverse complement.
CGCCGCGGGTGCGGAGGTCGCCGAGCCCGACGGGCCCGTCGCCGTGGTGGTACCGCTCCTCGCGGGCCCCGACAACGCGCTGATGCGGCGCGTACGGCAGGCCGTGATGGACAGCCGCGCACCCGCCGAGCTGACGGACGTGCTCGGCCCGCACCCGCTGCTCGCCGAGGCGCTGCACGTGCGCCTCTCGGAGGCCGGTCTGGCCCGCGCGGACCGCGCCCGTCTGTTCACCGTGGCCACGGCGGCGGACGGCATCGTCCTCGCCACGGTCGGCGGCGAGGAGGCCGTGCAGGCCGCCGGGATCACCGGCATGCTGCTCGCCGCCCGCCTCGCGGTCCCGGTGATGGCCGCCGCGCTCGACCAGGAGGGCGCCATCGCGAACATGGCCGAGGAGCTGCGCGGATCCGGCTCCACGCAGCTGGCGCTCGCCCCGTACCTCATCGGTCCCGAGATCGACGCGGGCCTGCTGGACGCTGCCGCCAAGGAGGCCGGCTGCTCGGTCGCCGAGTCGCTCGGCGCCTACCCCGCGATCGGCAAGCTCGCCCTCTCCAAGTACGCGACGGCGCTCGGGATCGCCCCGCAGCCGTCGGGCGCGCCGGTCCACTGACCGCACCGCGCCGGCAGACCTGATGCCGTTACGCCGATGGGCCCGCCCCCCTGCACGAGGGGGC
>NZ_JBSGSG010000126.1:0-19069 GCF_053606765.1 Streptomyces sp. NPDC055189 | reverse complement strand
GCAAGGGGCAGGTGGGGCGCCGCGGTCAGGCCGTCAGCCTAGAAGTCCATGTCGCCGGCCGGCTTGCGGCCGGGCTCGGGGCGACGGTTCTCCTCGACCCTGTCGACGTCGTTCTGCTCTTCCGGCCGACGGGGCTGCTGCTTGCTGCGCTCCTGCTCGCGGCGGGCGCGGCTCTTGTCCTGGGGGGACTGACGGTTACCCATGCTTGTTCCTTACTTTCAGTGCACGCACCTTTGCGTGCAGTAACGAATCCAGTGCAACCCCACCTCGGATAGCTGGCTGATGCATGTAACTGTGGGTGCCGAGCCGCTACGACGGGACCACCCGGGCGCCGCCGACCGGGGCCCCCGCCTGGAACGTCTTCCGGTACATCTGCGGCGACACTCCGATGGCCGCGTGCAGGTGCTGCCGCAGTGATGTCCCGGTGGCGAAGCCGACCTCCGCCGCGACCCGGTCGACCGACAGGTCACTGGACTCAAGGAGATGCCGCGCCCGGTGCACCCGCTGCTGGATCAGCCACCGGCCGGGACTCATGCCCGTCTCCTCCTGGAAGCGGCGCGCGAAGGTGCGCGGGCTCATCCGGGCGTGCGCGGCCAACTCCCGCAGGGCGAGCGGCCTGTCGAGGTGCTCCAGGGCCCAGGTGCGGGTGGCGGCGGTGCCGGTGGCACCCTCGTCCGGGACGGGCTGCTCGATGTACTGGGCCTGGCCGCCCTCCCGCCACGGCGGGACGACGCAGTGCCTGGCGACCCGGTTGGCGACCGCGCTGCCGTGATCGGAGCGCACGACGTGCAGGCACACGTCGACGCCGGACGCGGCGCCCGCCGAGGTGAGCACGTCGCCGTCGTCGACGAAGAGCACGTCGGGATCCAGGGCGATGTGGGGGTACATCCGCCGGAAATGGTCCGCCAGGGCCCAGTGCGTCGTCGCGGGCCGCCCGTCGAGCAGACCGGCCGCGGCGAGCGTGAAGGCGCCCGTGCAGATGGAGACGATCCGCGTGCCGGGCCTGATCCGGGCGAGCGCGTCGCGCACCGGATCCGGCAGTTCGGCAGTGATGAACTGCAGGTCATACGGCGGCACGATCACCGTGTCCGCACTGTCGAGCGCCTCGGGGCCGTGCCCGACGGTGACGGTGAAGTCGGCGTTGGTGGCCACCGTGCGGTCTTCCGTCGCCGCGCAGGTCACCACCTCGTACGCACCGGGAACCATCGTGAAAACCCGGTTCGGGATCCCCAGCTCGAAGGGGTAGACGCCGTCGAGCGCGAGGACGACCACCCGGTGCGGGCGGCCGGGGAGGAATTCCATCGAGGCCATGGCACGATCCTATCGCTTAATGGCAATCTTGCCATTGCCGAGGTCAGGCCCTTGACGCAGGCTGGGTCCATGACCACGAACGCCACATCCCAGACCGCAGAGCCCACCATGAAGGCGATCACCCAGGACGTCCTGGGCGACCCCGACGTCCTCAGGGAGGTCGAGGTCGCCCGCCCCAAGCCCGGCGTCGGGCAGATCCTCGTCGCCGTGCACGCGGCGGGCGTCAACCCGACCGACTGGAAGCACCGCAGGTTCGGCGCCTTCCTGGGCCAGCCGCCCTTCACCCTCGGATGGGACGTATCGGGTGTCGTCGAGGCGGTCGGCATCGGCGTCTCGCTGTTCAAGCCGGGCGACGAGGTGTTCGGCATGCTGCCCTACCCCTACGGCGCCGGTTCGCACGCCGAGTACGTGACCGGCCCCACCCGCGCCTTCGTGCCCAGGCCCGCCGGGCTGAGCCACGTCGAGGCAGGCGCGCTGCCCCTGGTCGCACTGACCGCCTGGCAGGCACTGGTCGACAACGCCCAGGTGGAGGCAGGACAGCGGGTGCTGGTGCACGCGGCGGCCGGTGGCGTGGGGCATGTCGCGGTGCAGATCGCCAAGGCGCGCGGCGCGTACGTCATCGGCACCGCCTCCGCCGCCAAGCACGACTTCGTGCGCGGCCTGGGCGCGGACGAGGTCATCGACTACCGCAACGCCGACTTCGTGAAGGAGGCCCGCGACATCGACGTGGTCCTCGACCCGCTGGGCGGCGACGACCGGCTGCGCTCCCTGGAGGTACTGAAGCCGGGCGGCATCCTCGTCTCGATCCTGCCGGGCAACTTCGGCGAAGTGACCGCACGGGCCGACGAGTTGGGCGTACGGGCCACGGACATGCTGGTGGAGCACGACCAGGCGGGCATGGCGGCGGTCGCGGCCCTCGTCGAGTCGGGCAAGCTGCGGGTCCACGTCTCGGACACGTACCCGCTCGCCGACGCGGCCAAGGCCCACGCGGAGGGCGAGACGGGCCGCGTAACGGGCAAGCTGGTGCTCACGGTCCGCCCGTAGCCGCCCCGTCCGCGAAGCAACTGGCCCTGCCGGTCCGGGCGTTCTCCGTCCGGACCGGCAGGCGTTCAGGGCCGTTGCCCGGCATCGCGTCGCTCCACGCGTCCTGCCGTACCGGCTCCTCTACTCGTAGAACGCAGGCCGCTCCACCATCGCGACCTCGACGCGTCCGCCCTCCCGCTGGGACACCACACCCGCCTCGCACACCGCCGATGCCGCATAGCCGTCCCAGGTGCTCGGGCCGGTGATCTCGCCTCTGCGGGTGGCGTCCACCCACGCTTGCACCTCGCGGTCGTAGGCGTCCTCGAAGCGTTCGATGTAGTCCGGCGGTACATGGCCTCCCCAGCGGCCTTCGGCGCTTACCCGGGGGCCCGGCTCGTCGCCGATGCGTACGACGCCGCGTTCGCAGACCGCCTCGGCCTGTACCTGGTAGCCGTAGCCGCAGTGGCCGAAGATCTCGACGTCGACGAGTGCGCCCGACGCGGTCTCGAAGAGGATGAACTGGGGATCGTTCATGCCGGCCGGGGCGTGCGAAGTGGGCGCCGGCTTGTGGACGGTGACCGCTGTGATCTCCTGGTCCAGCAGCCAGCGGGTCGCGTCCACCTCGTGGGAGACCGAGCTGCTGATGAGCATCTCGTCGGTGAAGCCCGGCGGCATGTCCAGGTTGCGGTGGCGTTGGTGCAGCATCAGCGCCCTGCCCAACTCGCCGCCGTCCAGGAGCCTTTTGAGCTTGGCGTAGTCGGTGTCGTAGCGCCGCATGAAGCCCACCTGGATGCGTCGGCGGCCGAGCCGCTGCTCCGCCTCCAGGATCCGCAGCGCGGAGGTCGTGTCCGGGGTCATCGGCTTCTCGCACAGCACCGGCAGATCACGGCCGAGGGCTTCGATCAGGGCCGACTCGTGGGCCGGACCGGGAGAGGCGATGAGGACGGCGTCCACGTCCTGCGCCGCCAGGGCGGCCGCCGGTTCGGTGTAGGCCGTGCAGCCTTCGATCGCGTCGGCGAGGGACTTCGCCCGGTCCGCCTCGATGTCGACGACGGCCGTCACCTGCGCTCCGCTGACGACCTCATGGAGCCGGCGTACGTGATCCGCGCCCATCTTCCCGGTGCCGATGACGGCCACGCCGAGTCCTCGCTGAGATGCCATGAGGTGATGTCTCCCCTTCTGGTGCGGGACTCTCCCGCACCTCATCCTCAGCGAGAGGCAACCCTCTCAGCGGCGCACCGTCAACGTCGGCAGCGAAAAGCTCAGGACAGCACCTTGCCGGGGTTCAGCACGCCGTGCGGGTCGAGGGCGTGCTTCACGGCCTGCTGCATGGCCATGACCTCCGGTGTGATCTCCGCGGCGAGGCCGGGGCGTTTGAGCAGGCCCACTCCATGCTCGCCGGTGACCGTGCCGCCCAGGGCGATGGCGTCGGCGATGATCTCGGTGAAGGCCGCCTGGGCGCGGGTGCGTGCGGCGTCGTCGCCGGGCGGGGTGATCAGCAGGGGGTGCAGGTTGCCGTCGCCGACGTGCGCGATGTTGGCGATGAGGATGTCGTGCCGGTTGGCGGTCTTCTCGATGCGGCCCAGCATCTCCGGGATGTGCTCCTTGGGCACGCAGACGTCCTCGGTCAGGACCGGGCCCAGGCGTTCGAGGGCGGGGTAGGCGAGGCGGCGGGCCGCGAACAGGGCGTCGGCCTCGTGTTCGTCGGTGGAGCGCTCGGCCCAGGAGGCGCCTGCCCCGCGGAAGCACTCGACCATGCGCTCGGCCTGGGCGGCGCCGGTCTCGCCCGGCTCGTCGATCCGGCCCAGGAGCACCACGTCGGCGTCGAGCGAGAGGCCCATGTTCTTCCACGCGTCGACGGCCTGCAGGCAATGGCGGTCGATCAGTTCCAGTGCCGAGGGGGTCAGACCCGCCGCGGCGACGGCGCGTACGGCGGCGCCCGCGTCGACGACGGAGCCGAAGTGCCCGGCGACCGTGACCGCGGCCGGCGGCAGGGGCCGCAGGCGGACGGTCACCTCCGTGATGATGCCCAGCGTTCCCTCCGAGCCGACGACGAGCCCCGTCAGGTCGTATCCGGCGACGCCCTTCGCGGTGCGCCGGCCCAGCCGCACGATCTCGCCCAGGCCGTTGACCATCTCCAGGGCCAGGACGTAGTCGCCGGTGACGCCGTACTTGACGCAACAGGCCCCGCCGGCGTTGGTGGCGACGTTGCCGCCGATGGTCGACCAGGGGGAGCTGGCGGGGTCGGGCGGGTACCACAGGCCGTGCTCGGCGGCCCTCTCCCGCAGATGGTCGTTGATGACGCCGGGCTGGACGACCGCGAACCGCTCCAATGGGTTCACGTCGACGATCTGGTCCATGGCTTCCAGCGCCACGACCACGTACCCCTCACCGGAGTTGGCGCCCCCGGAAAGGCCGGTGCCCGCTCCGCGGGCGACGACGGGGGTGCGGTGACGGATACAGGCGCGGACCGTCTCGGCGACGTCTTGGGTGGACGTCGCGCGGACGACGGCCGCGGGGCGACCGCTGGGCGCCCATGCCGCCTGGTCACTGCGGAAGGCCTCGACGCTGTCCGGATCGGTGAGTACCCGGTCGGCTGGGATGTGCTCGAGGATCTCTCGAACGACCGCGGCGCTCATCGTGTGTCCTCTCGGTGGGTTCGCCCCGAGGCGGGCATTCCGGTGGCATGCATACCTGTATCCGTCTCCTTTGCGCAGTACAGCCGGGCCGGCGCGGGCGGTGCTGCTGATGTCGATCGAAACACGGCGGCGCGGCGATCCGTACGGAGACAATCTCCACGCTCCGGCCCCCGCCACGGAGAGACCCTCCACCGTGCGCTTCCGGGACCCACTGCATCATGAAGGCGTGCATACGACCGAGAATCGCTGGCTGCGGCTGCTGTCCGAGGCCCCCTCCCCCGACGCGATCGACTCGCTGCGCCTGGCGCTCGTCGCCGAGGGGCGCTCCGCCGAGGAGGTAGAGGACTCCGCCGCGCATGCCCGCGAGATCCTGCGGCGCATGACCCGCCAGCAGCGGGAGTCGGCCGAGCTGTCGGCGCTCAATGACCTGGCCCGGCGCCTGGGGGCACTGACCGCCTCCAGCGGGGTACTGCGGGAGGTGGCGGCGCACGCGCGGCGGCTGCTGTCCGTCGACCTCGCGTACATCATGGTCCGCCACGACGACCAGCGGCTGCGGATCGAGACCGTCGACGGGTCGATGGGCTCGACCCTGCGGGGCATCGAACTCGAACCGGGAGAAGGGCTCGGCGGGCTCGTGCTGCGCAGCGGGGCGCCGAGGTCCACCACCTGCTATCGCGAGGACCCGGCCCTCACCCGCACCCCGGCCGTCAACCGGGCGGCGGCGGCCGAGCAGCTCGGCGGGATCCTGGGCGTGCCGATGATCGTCGACGACGAGCCGGTCGGGGTGCTGCTCGCCGCCGACCGCGGCCCGCGCACCTTCACCGACCGCGAGGTGGAACTGCTCGCCGCGCTGGCGGCTCACGCGGCGGTGGCGCTGCGCAATGCCGCGCTCATCGCGGATCTGCGCGAGGCCAATCTGACGCTGCGGCGCAGCGACTCCCTGCGCCGCTCGGAGGCGGAGCTGCGCGACCGGCTCACGGACGTGGTGGTCGGCGGGGGCGGCTACCGCCAGGTCGCCGAGACCATCACGGGCGCGACCGGTCTGACCGTGTCGGTCCTCGATTCGCACGGCGCTCTGCTCGCCGGCCCGGAGTGCGTGTGCCCTGCGTCCTGGACGGACGACGAGCCGCAGTCCCCCCGCCCCTTCCGGCACGACGGCCGCCACGGTGTGGCGCTGCCTGTCGTCGTGCGCGGCGGGCAGGCCGGCTCACTGGTCGCCACCGGGGAGCAGGAGTTTCACGACGAGGACGTACGGCTGCTGTCGATCGGCGCGCTCACCGTGGCACTGGTGGCCGCGCTGGAACGCTCGGTCCTGGAGACGCAGTTGCGCACCCGCGGCGAGGTGCTGACCTCACTGCTCTCCGCGGAGGCCGACGAGGCCGGGGTGCGGCGCCGCGCGCTGGGCGCGGGCATGGACGTCGACTCCGTCGCGGCCGTGGCCGTCGTGGAGGCCCGCGACACCGACCACACGGCCGACCAGATCGCCAGGCTCGCCCAGGAGACATCGGGCTGGAGCGCCCAGCTCGGCGACCACATCACGTTCCTGGTGCCCGGTCTCGACCTGGCCGCGCTCAGGGCGCTGATGGAGCCGCGCGGTCTTTCCGGGCCCGTGGGCGTGGCCGCGTGCGGGCGCGGCGTCGCGGAGATCCGCCGGGCGCACCGGGAGGCGCGGCAGACGGCGACGATGCTGCGGGCCCTCGGCCGGCACGGAGCGGTGGCCGAGCCGGCCGAACTGGGCGCCTACCGTTCCCTGTTCACCCAGGCGGGCACCGACGAGGCCAGGGTGTTCGTGCGCGCGACCGTGGGCCCGCTGCTCGACCATGACCGGGAACGGGGCCGGGGCGGCGACCTGGCGGCGACGATCTCGCTCTACCTGGCCAACGCACAGCACCACGCCCGCACCTGCTCGGACCTGCACATCCACGCCAATACGCTCTACCAGCGCCTCAACCGGGCCGACGACCTGCTCGGCGAGGGCTGGCGCGGGGCGGACCGGGCTCTGGACATCCAACTCGCGCTGCGTCTGCACGAGTTGGCGGGGCGGCTCGGCTGACGAGCGGCCCGGGCCGAAAGGCGGTGGCGCTCAGGAGAGCCCGCCCGTCACCCGCAGGTTCTGGCCGGTCATCCACCGCCCGTCCGGGCCGGTGAGGAACGCGACGACATCGGCCACGTCGGACGGCTGCCCCAGCCGGCCAAGAGGTGTCATGCCGGTGACCGCCTGGAGAGCCTGTGGCGGATTGGTTCCGCGCAGCATCTCGGTGTCGGTCGCCCCGGGAGAGACGGTGTTGACGGTGATGCCGCGCGACCCGAGCTCCCGGGCCGCTACAGCCGTCAGCTGCTCGATGGCACCCTTGCTCGCCGCGTACGGCCCGATGCCCGGGACCGGCCGCACGGTGTTCATCGTCGAGATGTTCACGATCCGGCCGCCGTCGCGCATGTGCCGGGCCGCATAACGCATGGTCAGGAAGACCGCCCTGGTGTTGCCCGCCATCACGCCGTCGAACACCTCCGTTTCGGTCTGGGCGAGCGGGGTCGGCGTGAAAGACACGGCAGCGTTGTTCACCAGGATGTCCAGGCCGCCGAGATGCGCCTCGGCGGCCTCCATCAGCCGCTCCGGCCCGTCCGACTCCCTCAGGTCCAGCCGCATTGCCCGGGCCTTGCCGCCGTCCGCCTGCACAACTCGGACCACGTCGGCCGCGGCTTCCTCACTGGTGGCATAGTTGAAGACCACCTCCGCCCCGTCGCGGCACAAACGCTCGACGATCGCCCGGCCGATGCCCCGCGATCCCCCGGTGACGACAGCAGTCATACCTTGCAGCACTGTTCCTCCGCACTGGCGAAATCGTGGTCTGGAGGTCCGAACGTACTGGTGCCACCGCCCTTGCTCGGGTGGTTTCGCCGAGCGCGATACAGATGATCGGCCAGTCAACTGCCGCAAAGGGAAATGGGGTTGGCTTCACCCAGTCCCGGCAGAGGCTCTCACGAGCCGACGGCCCTTTCGGCGGTCGGAGGAGCAAGTGCCGCCGTGTCACCGCCCTTTGCCCGCGGCCCCTCGCGCAGTACGGCCGCGCCCACCCCGGATGCCACCATCACGATGCCGACGATCCACAGTCCGGTGTCGAGGTCCCCGGTCGCGTCGCGGGCCCACCCCGTCACATACGGGGCGAGGAAGCCCGAAGCGTTGCCCAGGGTGTTGATGAGCGCGATTCCCGCCGCCGCTCCGGCGCTCGTCAGGACCGTGGGCGGGAAGTGCCAGAAGGCCGGCAGTGCGCAGAAGATGCCGATCGCCGTGACGGTGACCAGGAGCATGACCGCGTAGGGGGAATCCACGTACAGGGCGACCGGGATCGTGAGGCCGCCCACGACGGCCGGTCCTGCCAGGTGCCAGCGCCGCTCCCCCGTGCGGTCCGAGTGGCGGCTCCACAGCACCATCGCGATCGCTCCGGCGACGAAGGGGATGGCCACGATGGCGCCGGTCTGCACCAGGCTGAACTCGGTGTGGAAGCGGTCGGAGAACCCGGCGACCATCGTCGGCCCGAAGAACGACAGGGCGTAGAGGCCGTACACGACCCCGAAGTAGATGCCGCCCAGGGCGAGCACCTTGCCGCTGAGCAGGGCACGCCAGGGCGAGCCCTCCGCGGCCGGTGCGAGTTCGGCCCGTTCGGCTTCCAGGGCGGAGGTGAGCGCACGGCGTTCGTCGGGGGTGAGCCATGTGGCGTCCTCGGGCCGGTCGGTGAGGTAGAACCAGCAGATCACGCCGAGCGCGACGGCCGGCACGCCTTCCAGCAGGAACATCACCCGCCAGCCCTCGAGCCCCAGGAACCCGTCGAAGTACGTGATGATCGCGGTGGACAGCGGCGCCCCCACCGCGCTGGACAGGGGGATGGCGACCAGGAACACACCGATCAGCCGCACCCGTTCGGCCCTGGGCAGCCACCACGTCAGGAACAGCATGATGCCCGGGAAGAAGCCCGCCTCCGCGATGCCAAGCAGCACGCGCACCGCGTAGAGCTGCCCGGAGGACTGCACGAAGGCGAGGAGCATCGCGCACAGTCCCCACGTCACCATGATGCGGGCGATCCAGCGCCGCGCGCCGAAGCGGTGCAGGGCTAGGTTGCTCGGCACCTCGAACAGCAGGTAGCCGATGAAGAACAGCCCCGAGGCGAGTCCGAACATGGTCTCCGTGAGCCCGAGGTCCTCGCTCATCGTCAGCTTGGCGAAGCCGATGTTCGTGCGGTCCAGATAGTTGACGAAGTACACGAGGCCCAGGAAGGGGATGAACCTTCGGGCGACCTTGCGCAGTGCGCTGCGGCGCAGTGTCCCGGCTTCCGTCATCGACGACTCCTCATGTCCCTGTGCTGGGTGAACTCATGTCCCTGTGCTGGGGAAACGCATGTCCCCGTGCTGGGCGAACGACCGTTTTGCCAGGCGAGCCCGCTCACCGTAGGCAGGCGGTCGCGGCAGGGACAGGGAGAAGTTCTCCCGCCTCGGCAGGCATCGGTGGAGAAACCGTCCATCCCGCAGGGCCCGTGCACCTCACTACCGTCCGGACGGCTGCAGAAATGTCCGACCGGTGAAGGAGCGGAAGCGATGGAGCCAGGAAGAACTGCGAGCGCGGCACGTACGGCTCGGCACGCGTTGCGTACTGCGGCTGCGGTCATGACGGGTGTGGTCGTCGGCTTGGCCTGTGCGGCGGGTCCGCCCGACACGACCGCGGCGGCGGGCAGCTCAGCCTCCGCGGACGGCAAGCACACACCACAGGTACGGCAGGCCCTCGACGACGCCTCCCACGCGACGCGCACCACGCCCTTCCTGCAGAACGCCCGCGTCGAGTGGTGCCGGCAGATCGAGACCGTCTCGCCGACGGGCAACCCGCCCGAGTGGGCGGAGCAGTTGGCCGACCGGGACACCGGTTACAACGGCGAGCACATCTTCGAGAACGTCGTGTTCCTCGGCTACCCGGGCACGAGCGCCTACGCGATCAAAACCACTGAAGGGATCGTCCTCGTCGACGCCCTGTGGAACGAGTCCGACGCACGCAACGTCATCGTCCCCGGCCTGACCGCGGCGGGCCTCGACCCGAAGGACATCACACACATCGTCCTCACCCACGAACACGAGGACCACTACGGCGGCGCCACCTACCTCAAGAAGACCTACGGTGCGAAAGTCGTGGCAGGCGCGGCGGGCGAAGCCGGTCTCCCGGCGACGCTGAAACCCCTCGACCGCGCGATCTCCGGGCCGACCACGCTCACCTTCGGCTCCACCCGCATGCACCTGCTGCCCACGCCGGGGCACACCCCGGGCACGGTGTCGATCACTGTGTCGGTCAGGGACTTCGACGGGCGTCGGCACGTCGCCGGGATCTGGGGCGGCACGGCCCAGCCCGCCACGCTCGAAGGGCGCCTGCAGATGGCCGCGTCCCTGGCCGCCTTCCGTAAGGCGGCCGGGAAGCAGCACGTCGATTCCGTACTGAGCACCCATCCGTTCCTGGTCATGGGCACCCGCAATATCGATGCACTGCGTGCACACGGCACCCGGCCGAACCCGTTCGTGATCGGCGAGCAGGAGGTGGGCCGGAACTTCGCGGTGATGGCGTCGTGCGTGAAGGCGGGGGTTCTGCAGAAGCAGAAGCAGAAGTGAGCATGCGCGCCGGGATGCGGAAGGTCAGTGCCCGGCGGGTGCCAGATGTGCGCGCTCGCCCTGCGCGCCGAACAGGGCGAGCAGCTCCGCGGGTTGGCTGTCCGCGCTGCCGATCCAGTGCGGTACGCGGGTGTCGAACTCCGCGGCCTCTCCGGCGCCGAGCCGGAACTCCCGCTCGCCGAGGATGAACCTGACGTGCCCGTCGAGGACGTAGAACCACTCGTATCCCTCGTGGGTCTGCAGGTTCCTGGTGCGTGCCTGTCCGGCGGGCGGATAGATGACCTTGTAGGCCTGGATGCCGCCGGCCCGCGGGGTCAGCGGCACCATCACGAGGCCGGATCGCCGCACGGGTCGCAGATGCACGCGGGGGTCGCCGGTGGGCGGCGCGGCGACGAGATCGTCGAGCGGGACGCCGTGTGCCCGGGCCAGGGGCAGCAGCTGTTCCAGCGTGGGGCGGAGCTTGCCGTTCTCCAGACGGGACAGCGTGCTCGCCGTGAGGCCGGTCTCCCCGGCCAGCGCCGCCAGCGTGGCGCTGCGCGCCTGGCGCAGGGCGCGCAGCCGCGGTCCGACTCCGGCCAGAACGTCTCCTGTGGGGTCTACGGGGTTGTCCATGCCCCCGATAATGCGGATCCGCAACTTTCCTTGCAAGAGCGAAACGGTGCTGCCGATGCTGTCGGTACATCACCGCGGCGTCGACGGCTCCTATCGGATCCGTTCGGCCCGCGGGCCGACGAGGGAAGCAAGGGGAACGACGCACATGGATTCCACCCGACGCCCGGGACCCGACACCGACACCGACACCGACGCCGAAGGCGACACAAACACGGCGGGCAAGGACGCCGAGCTGTTCTGGGAGCGGCACTACCGCGCCCGCCCCGCCACAAGCGCCCGCGTCAACCCGCTGCTCGCCGAAACCGCCGCACCGCTGCACCCCGGCGCCGCCCTTGACCTGGGATGCGGCGCAGGCGGCGACACCATCTGGCTCGCCCGGCAGGGCTGGCAGGTCACGGCCGTGGACATCTCCACCACTGCCGTCGAACGCGTACGGGAACGCGCCCGCGATCTCGGCATCGCGGACCGGATCGCCGCGGAGCAGCACGACCTGGCCGTCAGCTTCCCGGCCGGCCGGTTCGACCTCGTCTCCGCCCAGTACTTCCAGACCCCGTTCGCCCTGCCCCGCAGCCACGTCCTGCGCACCGCCGCCCGCGCCCTGCGGCCCGGCGGCCTCCTGCTGATCGTCGACCACGGCTCCACCGCACCCTGGTCCTGGGACCAGAACCCCGACATCCACTACCCCACGCCCACCGAGATCGCCGCCGAACTCGCCCTCGACCCCGCGCACTGGTCCATCCTGCGCGCCGACATGCCCCACCGCCGGGCCACCGGACCCGCCGGCGAAACGGCCACCGTCATCGACAACGTCCTGCTCATCGAGCGTACGCCCCGATGACCTCGCGACCTCTTCAACTCCCCGCAGGAAAGGAGCCGTTCGATGCCGGCTAACCGTACACAGCGCCCCCGGACCCGGGCCAAGGACACCGGCCCTCCCCGGACCGGCGCCGACGAGAAGGCCACCCTGCGGGGCTTCCTCGACTATCTGCGGAACGCGATCGCCGACAAGGTCGAAAGCGCACCGGAACCGCAGGTGCGCACGGGCAAAGTCCCCTCGGGCACCAATCTCCTGGGCCTGCTCAAGCACCTGACGTGCGTCGAACGGTTCTACTTCCTGGGCGAAGATGCCGGGGACTGGCGCGCCACGATGCGGCCGTCCGCGCAGGACACCGTCGACAGCGTGCTCGCCGGCTACCGGGACGCCGTAGAGCTCGCGAACCAGGCCATCGACGCCTGCCCGGATCTGGCTCTTCCCGCCCCGCGCGCCCCACGCCGGGGGCCGGCTCCTTCGATGCGCTGGGTCCTGGTGCACATGATCGAGGAGACCGGCCGTCATGCGGGCCACGCCGACATCCTGCGCGAGCAGATCGACGGTTCCACCGGGCGCTGACCTGTCGCGACACCGGTCACGACGCCGGTCGCGATGAGGGGGGGAAGCCGCCCCCGGCGCCAGTGCAGACGACATTTGTACAAGACTGGCGCTCGACGGCCCGTGCACCATCCCAGGCATGAATGCGTATGAAGCTGAGCTCTCGCACGGGATGCACGTGGTTCACGACGGTCCGCGGCAGGCGCCGCCGCTGCTGCTCATCCACGGCTCGGGAGCCTCGGGCGGCTCCTGGCTGCCGACGATCCCGGCGCTCGCCGCACGTCATCACGTCATCCGGGTCGACCTCCCGGGCTGCGGCCAGTCGCCGCCCGCGGCGTCCTACGACGTACCGGCCGTAGCGGGCCGTCTGGCGGCGCTGCTCGACGACCTAGGTCTGCGTCAGGTGTCCGTGGCCGGGCATTCCAGCGGGGGTTATGTCGCGACCGCACTGGCCGAACAGCGTCCCGACCTGGTGGGTGCGATCGCGCTGATCAGCACCGGTCCGAGTCTGGACGCGCTCCTGCCCCAGCCGTTGATCCTTCGGGTCCTGTTGGGCCCGCCCTTCGGCCGGCTCGTCTGGTCGATGCGTTCGGACGCATGGGTCCGCAGCGGGATCAGGGCGACGACCGCCCGCGCGGTGGAGGTCCCGGACGAGTTGGTCGCCGGGGTGCGGGGCATCACGTATGGCGCGTTCCGGGCCGTGCTGCGCGCGAACTCCGCGTACATCGCCGAGCGCAGCGTGCCCCGGCGTCTGGCCGCGCTCGATGTCCCGGTCCTGGTGATCTCCGGTGCCGCCGACCCCCGTTGGGAGCCGTCGTCGGCGCGCCGGTACGAGGCTGTCCCCGACGCGCGGGTCGAACTGCTTCCGGAGGTCGGGCACATACCGCTGCTCGAAGCGCCCGAGGCGACCAGCGAGCTGCTGCTGGACTTCACCGCGGCAGGCGCTGACGCCCCCTCCCCCGAGGCCTAGGCTGACGGCATGCCGCCGACGGGGACGAGAGCATTCGACTGGACGATGTTCGACATCGCGGTTCCGCGCCCGTCGGTTCGGCTGCCGGGGGTCGCCATGGCCGGGTTCCGCTACCGGGTCCCCGAACCAGTGGAGATCGCCATGGTCGCGCACCCGTCCATCACCCTGCTCGTCGACCTGAGCGAGGAGGAAGAACTCGCCTACGACGCCGGTGGCCGGCCCGGCTGCGGCAGTGTAGTCATCGGACTGCTTCCCGGCGCTCTGCGGGCCAGCGCCAGGCGGGGCGCATGTCTCCAGATCCGGCTGGAGCCGACGGTGGCGGCTGCGGTCCTTGGCGCATCGGCCGAACTCACCGGGGCGGTGGTGTCCCTGCAAGACGTCTGGGGACCCGACGCGGAGCGGGCCGAGGCCAGGCTGCGGGGTGCCGGGTCGTGGGACGAGAGGTTCACGGCCGCGGCAGAACTCATCGGCCGCAGGCTGGGCGACCGGCCACCGATCGATCCGGAGGTCGCCCACATCTGGCGGCGGACGCACACCAGCAGGGGGCGGGTGCGGGTCGAGGGCCTGGCGCAGGAGGTCGGCTGGAGCCGCAAGCGCCTCTCGGCCCGCTTCCACGCCCAGCTCGGCATCCCGCCCAAACGCGCCGCCCGCCTTGTGCGGTTCGACCACGCCGTCCATCTGCTGGCGGCGGGAGGCTCCGCGGCCGGTGTCGCCGCCGAGTGCGGATACGTCGATCAGTCCCACCTGCACCGCGAGGTGCGGGCGTTCGCCGGGCTCACGCCTGCGGGCGTGGCCGTCGCGCCGTGGCTCGAGGTGGACGACGTGGCGTGGCCCGCTTCCTCGCCGGCCCGGAGCTGAGGCTCACTGGTCGGGGCGCTCCGCGAACTCTGCTCCTAGCGCAGCACGGCCGCCAGCAGATCGGTGCCCAGGGCCGTCATCGCGGGCAGGTCGAGGGCGTAGTGGATGTAGCGGCCCTTGCGCTGGGCCGTCAGCAGGCCGGCGCGGCGCATCACGGCCAGGTGGCGGGAGACCTCGGGGGGCGTCAGCTGCCAGGCGTGGGCCAGCTCGCCGGTGGTGTGCGGGCCGCGGGCCAACGTACGCAGCAGCCGCAGCCGGACCGGATGGGAGAGTGCCTCAAGGCGCAGCCCGACCGTCTCCAGGGGCACCGGCCCGGGGGGGGTCCGGCTCCGTCACGGGGTATTGCACCACCGGCTGCCAGCCGGGCGCGTGGACCACCACCAGGTGCGGGCTGTTGAAGACGCTGGGGATGAAGGTGACCCCGCCGGGATGGGCGGCGGTCGCCTTGTCCTGCAGCTTGTCCACGATGATGCGGTCGCCGCCGGGCGCCAGGGCCACCGCGCCGGAGACCGACGCGAGCGCCGCCCCGATGCCCTGGTGCTTGAGCGGGTCGTTCTTCAGGCGCAGGTCGGCGGCGAGCTGTATGGCGGCGCCGCTCCAGGCGGCGTCGAAGAAGGCCTCGGCGCACTGTTCGAGGGTGCGGCGCACCCGTGCCCGCAGCGCGGCGGGATCCGCGAGCAGCCGTTCGGCGAAGGCCTCTTGGCGCGCCCCGCGGGCCTGGGCCAGATCCAGGGCCCGCTCGCGCGCAGCCGCATCCGTGAGGGGTGATGGTGCGGCGGTGCGCACCCGGTTGCTGCCGCACGTGGTGACCAGCGCGGCGGTCACGTACGTGTCGTCATCGATCCGGTCCACGTCGTCCAGCTCCCGGGCCAGCGTGGGGTGCGGGCGTGCGGGGAGCAGGAAGTCGGCCTGGGAGGAACGCCAGAGGAACTCCGCCTCCCGCAACCGCTCGGCCAGCTCCGGTCGCAGCGAGGTGCGCACGTCCGCGGCCCAGCCGGCGAGATGCGGATGATGCGCGGGGGCGGCCAGCACATGCAGCATCGCGGTCAGCTCGGCCAGCGGGGATGCGGCGAACCTCAGCCGGTCGGACGGCGGGCCGGGGAGGTCGATGCGCAAGGTCATCCCTTCATCATCGCTGGCCGGACGGCCACTGAAGGCGCCGGTTGACGGGGCCCGTCAACCGGCGGGCCACCTCCGGGCGGCCGGACGCACGGTGGGCCCCATGCCCACCACCCTCAAGATCAGCCCGCGCCCCGGCCCGTACCCTGGCCCGCTTCGAGATCTCCACCGGCTTCGGCCTCGCCGTCTCGCCGTCCGTCATCACCGTGCTCGCCCTGCACGGCGCCACCGCTCTGTGGGGCACCCTCGCCGCCACGCTCGTCTCCTCCGCCGCGCCGCTACGCCGGGGCGCGTAGCACCAGTCCGGGGAAGAGGTCGTTCGCGTCGGCCAGGACGGGATGGTTCGCGGCAAGGAGCCGCTTGCCGGCGGCGGGGTCGTGGTAGATGCGCCGGGCCACGTCGGCGAGCGTTTCGCCTTCCTGGACGGTGACGAAGCGCGGGGCAAGCCCCTCCTGCCCGGCGTCCACCCGGTCCTCGACCTCCGTCACCCCGACGACGTTGCCCAGCGCGAGCAGGATCTTCTCTTTCTGCTCCTGCATGGCGGCATCCCCGGCGACGGTCACCTTGGACCCCTCGACGCTCACCCGGAAGTGGTCATGCGTCAGCCCCAGGTCCTCCAGGCGTCCCTTGAGCTGGGCTGCCGCCTTGTCCGGCTCGCTCGCCAGGGGCACCCCGAGCTGGTGCCCCGCCTCCGTCGTGAAGCTGTACTTCACCATGTGCCCTCCGATGTCGCGTCGCGTCGCGAGGCGATCTCAGAGTCGTCCTCGCCATTCGCCTTCTCGCCCCCCTATCTACCCCACTCAAGAGACACCTCTCGCTCAAGTGCCCCGCAAGTCGGTATTGTGACCGGCTTCGTCCTGAGCCCCGATTCACCGGCCCGCACCCCGCAACCGCTTGCTGCGGCGTCCGACTTTCAGGGGGGTCATCACACGGCGAACACGCCGGGTTAAGGTCGCCATGTGTGAGAGCAGCGGGCCACCCAGCAAACCGGGCTGGACCTGGCCGGCATCGGCGTGACAGCTTCACGGCCGCTGCTCACTGATCGATGAGAAAGACGGTGCGGGTGCCGCCATGGAAGACAACGTGACGAACATGCCATCCGTGCCCTCGCCCGACGACCAGCCCGGGTCCCCGCTGTCCCTCTCCCCCGCCGAAGAGTCGGAACAGCTCAGGGCCACCGCCGAGCAGCTGCGCGAGCAGGTGTCCGAGCTCGAGGTCCAGGCGCGTGCGCGCACCAGAATCGCCCTGGCCGAGGGCGTGCTGGTCGAGCGGTATCGCCTGGCGAACGCCGAGGCGGCGTTCACGCTGCTGCGCCAGGCATCCCAGCGCGCCAACATCAAACTGCACCAGCTGGCCGCCGCCGTGGCCCGGACACCGGGACCCGCACCGGGTGCCCGGGTGTGGCTCAGCGGCCGTGCACAGCATCCGATACCCGACCTGGCCGCGCTCGAGGCCGGCACGCTCAACGCGGCCAACCAGGGCGAGGTCCTGGGCGCCGCGCTGCAGCGCGTCCTGACCGTCACCGGTACGGACATGGGAAACGTGCAGCTGGTCGAGGACGGCGTGCTGCGCATGGCCAAACATGCCGGTCTGTCACGGCAGTTCACCGACTACTTCGCTTTCGTCGACGGCAACACCTCGTGCGCCCGCGCCGCCGCCGCCAGCCACCAGGTCACCGTCAAGGAGGTGGCCTCATCGGCCGGCTTCGATGACGAAACGCGCCGGGTGATCCTCACCGCCGGCAGCCGCGCCTGCCACAGCATCCCGCTCGTCGACGACCAGGACACCGTCCTCGGAGTCATCTCCTCCCACCACGCCAGCCCTTTGCTCGGCTTCACCCAGGCGCAGCTGCGGGCCCTGGACGCCACCGGCCGCACCCTCGGCAGCTGGATCAAGTGGCACCAGCGCACCGTCCTCCTCGACGCCCTGGAAGACCTGCACCAGCTCGCCATCAATTCCCCCCGACAGCGGTAGCGGCAGCAGCTTCCCGCCGGGGCCGGGTTCGCGTGCCCCAGCGTTCGAGCGACGGCCCGGCGGCGCCCACGGCGGCGAAGAACGCGCCGAGCAGGAGCCAGCCGGTCGTGCCCAGTCCCAGCACGACGGTGGTGAGGATGGCGGGCGCGAGCGCCTGGCCCGCACTGAAGCCGATCCCGAGAAGGCCCTGGTACTGCCCCTGGGCATGGTCCGGTGCCAGGCCGAAGCCCAGGGCGAAACCGGCCGAGGACTCCCAGATCTCCCCGAGGCTGTGCACGAAGATCGCCGCTATGACGAGGCCGGCGGCCGCCCACATGGGAGCGTGCGCGCTCAGGGCCATCATCGGACAGCTGAGGAGGAAGAGCAGCCCTGCCGTGCGGAACGCTCTGCCGCCGTCGTGAGGGGTCTCGATGCGGGATCCGATTCTGGTCTGCAACAGGACGCAGACCGCGGAATTGATCGCGGATACCGCGGCCACGGTCCAGCGCGGCGCGTCGGTGTGCTCCGAGATCCAGATCGGCAGCAGCAGGGACACCACCGGGTACTGCAGTCCCATCGCACCGAAGAGGGCCGTGAAGGTCACGAACGGACGGTCGGTGAGAGCGATCCAGCGGCGCTGCCTCGGCGGTGGCGCCATGGCCCGGTAGTTGGGGAGCAGGAACAGGAAGAGAGCACACAGCGCAAAGCTGGCCGCATTGCCGAGAATCAGCACGGTGTAGGCCGTACGCGTATTCGCCGCCACCGCGAATCCGGCACCCACGGTTCCCAGGACGACGCCCAGATTGACGTACGTCCGCAGTTTGGCCCTGAACAGTGCCGGGCGGTCGGTACCGACCCGCACCACGAGAGCTCCCCAGGCCGCGCCACCAGTGGCTGCGGCAAGCTGGTCCACGGTGGCGATGACCGCGAGGCCGACCCAGCTCTCCACGAGCATGAGAGCGGACATCGCCCCCGCCTGAACCGCCAGAGCGAGCATCATGATCGTGCGCGGCCCGCGTCGATCGGCCAGGTGCCCTCCCGGTATCCCCGCGAGCAGGCCGATCAGGCCTGCGACCGTGAGGGCGGCACCCACCTGCACTGCCGGCAGTCCCACGACCAGCGTGAAGTAGAGCGCCGACGCCGAGTTGAACAGTCCGTTGCCGACCCGGTTCACGAAGCTGGCCACGATCAGTACACGCTCTGACCTGTTGCCCCCCGCTATCCGGCCTATCCGGCCTGTCCCGCCGAACGATCTCCCCTTGATCATGGGCGCAGGCTAGCAGCGGCCGCCCGCCCCCTCAGGGTGCGCCGGGTGGCCCATGGCCGCTTGGCCCGAGCGGGTGACGCGGCTGGTCTCTTCGGGGCACGGGTGTTAACGCAGCCGCCCGCCGGAGAACGACTTGAGTGATCGCCTCCACCTGAAGGAGCACAACCATGCGTGTTCGTACTGCCTTTGCTGCCGCCGCTCTGGCCGCCACCGCCATTCTCGGCGCAGCCGGCTCCGCCGCTGCCGACGCCGGCGCGGAAGGCTCCGCCTCCAAGTCGCCGGGTGTCCTGTCCGGCAACACCGTT
>NZ_JBSGSG010000125.1:0-19339 GCF_053606765.1 Streptomyces sp. NPDC055189 | reverse complement strand
CCCGGGGGCCGTGACCGCCTGCCCGGGGGGGGGGGCGGGCCGCGCAGTTCCCCGCGCCCCTGAGGCAGCGGCTTCGCCGCGCCTTTCAGGGGCGCGGGGCTGTGACATATGCGGCTCCGCCGCGTGGGCGCGAGCAACCACGACGCACCCGCGGTCGGCAGCGCACCCGAACCGAACAGCGGGGGCCGAGTTCAGTCCGCGACGACCAACGCCGGGGTCTCCCGCTTAAGGACCTCGCCCCGAAAGAACGCCGGGCTCTTGCGGCCCATCACCAGCATGATCACCACGCCGAGCAGCAGCAGGCCCACGCCGATCACGAAGACCGAGCCGACGCCGAAGACGGAGGAGCCGCTGCCGTAGGCGGGGTTCCACATGTCGATGAGGGTCTTGGCGAAGACGCCGGTCAGCAGGACGCCGCCGAGGACCGGGAGCAGTCCCTTGAAGACGAAGTCACGGACCGAGTTGAAGAGCTCGCGGCGGAAATACCAGACGCAGGCGAAGGCCGTCAGCGCGTAGTAGAAGCAGATCATGAGGCCGAGCGCGTAGATCGTGTCGACCAGGACGTGCTCGGAGACCAGCGTCATGACCGTGTAGAAGACGGCGGTCGCGACGCCCGCCGTGACCGTCGCGCGGCCCGGCGTCTTGAAGCGCGGGTGGACGCGGGCGAACGACGGCGGGAGCGCCTCGTACGAGGACATGGCGAGGACCGTGCGGGCCACCGGGATGAACGTGGTCTGCAAACTCGCCGCCGCCGACGCGAGGACCGCGACGAAGAGCAGGATGCCGAGGGTCGGGCCCATCACGGGGCCCGCGAGGACGGCGAAGACGTTGTCGGAGGTGTCGGGGTTGGCCAGGCCCAGGCCCTTGGTGCCCGCGCCCACCACCATCTGCGCGGCGACGGCCGTCGCGAGATAGGAGCCGACCAGGACGACCATCGCGATGAGCGCGGCGCGGCCGGGGGTCTTGTCGCTGCCGGTCGTCTCCTCGTTGGCGGCCAGGCACGCGTCCCAGCCCCAGTAGATGAAGATCGCGAGCGAGAGGCCCGCGGTGAAGGAGGAGAACGACTTCACGGCGAACGGGTTCAGCCATGACCACGAGAAGTCCTGCGACAGCGGGAACTGTGCGCTGCCCGCCTTCTGGAAGGCCATCACGACGAAGATCGCGAGGACGACAAGCTGCAGCCCCACAAGGGCGTACTGCACGCCCTTGGTGGCCGTCATCCCCCGGTAGCTGATGGCCGTCGCGGCGGCGATCAGGGCGAGGCACGTGAGGATGTGGACGGCCTTGTTGTCGTCGAGGGCCGCCACGGAGTCGTTGCCCGTGATCTCGCCGGCCAGGAGCCAGAAGTACGAGGTCGCCACGCCCGCAAGGTTCGACAGGACGATGATCGTGGCGATGACCAGGCCCCAGCCGCACATCCAGCCGATCCGGGGGCCGAAGGCCTTGACCGTCCAGGTGAACGAGGTGCCGCAGTCCGGCATGGCCTTGTTGAGCTCGCGGTAGGCGAATGCCACCAGGAGCATCGGCAGGAAACCCGCGAGGAAGACCGCGGGCATGGCCAGGCCGACCTCGCCGGCCGTGGAGCCGAGGGTCGACGTCAGGCAGTAGACGGGGGCGACGGTGGAGATGCCGATGACGGCGCTGCCCATGAGGCCGACGGAGTTCCCGCCCAGGCCTTTGGCGCGTACGCCCCCGTCGGGGGCGCCGTTTACCGTGTCTCCGGCCTGGGGCCGTACGTCCAACTGGGTCATGAACAGGACGTTAAGGGCTGCGGTTTCCACATACGGAGGATCGCGATCCGGATCGATCGCCTTGCCATCAATGGGCTGAGAGGGTCAGTCGCCATTGATTAACTGGCGAACCAACCACAACTTCCATTCATTGACAGGCAAAAGTCAGACTGTCCGGTATGCGGGAACCGCAGCACTGCCCGTTTTGCCCCGGTTCAAAATTTTCCCGAGCTCCTTCTCGCATTCCACATACCGGACATCCTCCGGACATCACCCCGGCCACACGATCGACTGGAGCTCGCTGTACGCGTGCAGCGCGTACGAGCCCACGTCCCGCCCGACCCCGCTCTTCTTGAACCCGCCGAACGGCGCCTCCATGTTCCGGCCGATCGTGTTCACGCCGACCCCGCCCGCCCGCAGCCGCCGCGCGACGCGGAAGGCGCGGGCCACGTCGCCCGACCAGACGTAGTCGATGAGGCCGTAGTCGCTGTCGTTGGCCAGCGCGATGCCCTCCTCCTCGTCGTCGAAGGGGACCACCACCACGACCGGGCCGAAGATCTCCTCGCGGACCACCCGCATGTCGTTCGTGCAGTCCGCGAGCAGCGTCGGCGCGACGTAGAAGCCGCGGTCCAGGCCGGGGCCCGCCGGGCGCTCGCCGCCCGCGACGACCCGCGCGCCCTCCTTGCGACCCAGCTCCACGTACGACTCGATGCGGTCCCGGTGCGCCGCCGAGATCACCGGGCCGACGACCGTCCCCTGCGCCTGCGGATCGCCGACCTTCATGAAGCCGATGTAGCCCGTCAGCTTCTCGATCAGCTCGTCGTGGATCGCGCGGTGCGCGATCACCCGCGTCGGAGCCGTGCAGATCTGCCCGCTGTAGAAGGCGTACGTCGTCCCGATCTCCGCCACCGCCGAGTCCAGGTCCGCGTCCTCGAAGACGAGCGCCGCGCCCTTGCCGCCCAGCTCCATCAGCTGGCGTTTCATGTCGCGCCCGCACACCTCGGCGATCCGCTGCCCCACCGACGTCGAGCCGGTGAAGCTCACCATGTCGACGTCCGGTGAGTCCACGGCCGCCTCGCCGACCTCCGGGCGGGCGCCGCTCACCACGTTCACCACTCCGGGCGGCGCCCCGGCCTCCTCAAGGGCCGCCGCCATCCGGTACACCGACAGCGGGTCCTGCGGGGCGGGCTTCACGACGACCGTGTTGCCCATGGCCAGGGCGGGGGCCACCTTGCCCGCCGGGTTGGCCCACGGATTGTTGTACGAGGTGATGCAGGTGACGACGCCCACCGGCTGGCGGACGGCGAGCGCACCGAGCACACCCGCCTTCCCCATCGGGCCCGCCTCGCTGATCTGCGGCACAAGGGCCGCCTCGACCGGCTCAAGGGCACCCTTCGCGTACCGCTTGAAGCGCGCCACCGACACCGCGACCTGCATCCCGCGCGCCGTCCCGGTCGTCGCACCGCTCTCGGCCTGCGCGAGTTCCGCGTACGGGACGAAGTCGCGCCGCATGATCTCCGCCGCCCCGTCCAGGACGGCGGCCCGCTCCTCGGGGGTCGTACGCGACCAGGTGGCGAAGGCCTCGCGGGCGGCGCCGGCCGCCGCGTGCACCTGCTCACGGCTCGCCTCGGGAGCAAGGCCGACGACACCCTCGGTGGCCGGGTTGATCACCTCGTAGTGCCCGCCGTCGGGCTCGACCCACTCGCCGCCGACGAACAGCCGCTGTTCCTGCTCACTCACTTGGTGCTCACCGTCCTGGTGTCCCGGCCCGAGCGGAGCACCGTGCCGGGCGTCGCGCCCGTCACCCGGTCCTCGCGGATGGCCTCGACCCCGTTGACCCAGACGGCGTTGATGCCGATCGCCTTGGAGTCCAGGCGGGGGCTGTCGCCCGGCAGGTCGTGCACCAGCGTGGCCTTGCCCGCATCGATGAGCTCGGGGTCGAAGAGCACGAGGTCAGCGTGGAAGCCCTCCTCGATCCGACCCCTCCCCCGCAGCCCGAAGAGCTGCGCGGGATCGTCGGTGAGCATCTTCACCGCCTGCTCGAGGCCGACGAGCTTGCGCCCCCGCAGGCAGTCCCCGATGAACCGGGTCGTGTACGGGGCTCCGCACATGCGGTCCAGGTGCGCGCCCGCGTCGGAGCCGCCCAGCATGACGTCCTCGTGCTGCCAGGTCTCCTGGCGCAGGGTCCACGACGCGGGGTCGTTGTCGGAGGGCATCGGCCACAGGACCGTACGCAGATCGTCGTTGGCGCAGATCTCGACGAGGCACTGGAAGGCTTCCTGGCCGCGCTCGGCGGCGATGTCGCCGACGACGCGCCCCGTGAGGCCTTCGTTCTCCTTGGAGTACGTGTCCCCGATGACGTAGCGGTCGAAGTTCGAGAGCCGCCGGAAGACCCCGGCCTCCTTGCTCGCGGCGCGCCGCAGCATCTCGCCCCTGACGTCCGGGTCGCGCAGTTTGGCGATGCGCTCGGGGACGGGGAGGCCGAGCACGTCGCCCCACCCCGGGATCAGGTTCAGTGCGCAGAAGGTGCCGAGCGACATGTTCATGGGGGTGAGGATCGGCATCGTGAGGGCCACGATCCGGCCGCCGGACTTGCGGGCGCGCTCGCTGGCCATCAGCTGGCGCGGGACGCGCTCGGGCACGGCGGAGTCGATGGTGAGGACGTTCCAGTTCAGCGGCCGACCGGCAGCGGCGCTCATCTCGACGAACAGGTCGATCTCGTCGTCGCTGAACTGATCGAGACAGCCCGCGACGATGGCTTCGAGCTGCGTGCCCTCGTGCTCGGCGACGGCCCGGCTCAGCGCGAGCAGCTCCTCGGGCTTCGCGTGCCGGGATGCCACCGGCTCACCGTCGCCGTCCGAGTGCGTGGAGGACTGCGTGGTGGAGAGCCCCCAGGCACCGGCGTCCATGGCCTCATGGAAGAGCCGCAGCATCTCGTCGAGCTGCTCGGGGGTCGGCTGCCCGCCGACCGCGTCCGCGCCCATGACGTACCGCCGCAGCGCGCAATGCCCCACCATGAAGCCCGCGTTGACGGCGACGCGGCCGTCCAGGGCGTCCAGATACTCGCCGAACGAACTCCACGACCAGGGCGCGCCCTCTTCGAGCGCCACCAGGGACATGCCCTCGACCTTGGACATCATCCGCCGCGTGTAGTCGGCGTCCTCGGGCCGGTCGGGGTTCAGCGGGGCGAGCGTGAAGCCGCAGTTGCCGCCCGCGACGGTGGTGACGCCGTGGTTCAGGGACGGGGTCGCGTAGGGGTCCCAGAAGAGCTGGGCGTCGTAGTGCGTGTGCGGGTCGACGAATCCGGGGGCGAGGATGCGTCCCGTGGCGTCTTCGCTGGTCCGGGCCTCTTCCGTGACGGCACCGGGCTCGGCGACGACGGCTATGCGGCCGTCCCGGATGCCTACGTCGGCGGTGAACGCGGGGGCGCCGGTCCCGTCGACTACGGTCGCGCCCTTGATCAGATGGTCGAGCATGACGAGGTCGTCCCCCTTGACGTGTCTTTTTCGGTACGGATCGGGCCGTGCAGAACGGGTGGGTGGGCGGGAGAAACACGCCCGAAGGGCGATAGGAGGGTGCCCCGGCCTCCGTCCGGGAAGGGAAGGCCGGGGCGGTCACTGGCGACGGCTCAACCGCCTCAGGCCCCCGCACCCCGCATCCGCGAGGTCCGGTGCACGGGATCGGTGTCGATCTTCGGAATCACGTGCTCACCGATCAGCTTGATCGTGTTCTTCGTGTCCTCGGGCGAGATCCCGATGGGAAGCCCGAAGCTGAGCTGATCCGCCCCCGCCTGCTCCCACCGCTTGCACTGCGTGAGGACCTCGTCCGGATCGCCGCAGATCATCAGCTCCTCGGCGATGAGCAGCTCGATGATCTCCTCGGTGTACTCGGGGAGCAGCTCGGGCCACTCGGGGATGCCCTCGGGGCGCGGGAAGGTGTCGTGGTAGCGGAAGAGGAGGGACTGCAGATAGTTCAGCCCGCCGCTGACGGCGATCTCCACGGCCTTCTTGTGCGTCTCCGCGCAGATCGCGGTCGAGGTCACCATGACGTTGTCGTTGACGAAGGCGCCGACCGGCTCTGCGTCCTTCACGGCCGTCTTGTACGACTCCAGGACCCACTCCATGTCGGAGACCTTCTGCACGCTGAAGCCCAGTACCCCGAGCCCCTTCTTGCCGGCCATCGCGTACGAGGGCGGGGACCCGGCGGCGTACCACATCGCCGGGTGCGACTTCCCGTACGGCTTGGGAAGGACCTTGCGGGGCGGCAGCGACCAGTGTTTGCCCTGGAAGCCGACGTACTCGTCCTGGAGCCACATCTTGGGGAACTCGGCGATGGTCTCTTCCCAGAGTTCCTTGGTGTGGTTCATGTCGGTGATGCCCGGCATGAAGCCCAGTATCTCGTGCGACCCGGCGCCGCGCCCCGACCCGAACTCGAAGCGCCCTTCGGAGAGATGGTCGAGCATGGCGACCTTCTCGGCGACCTTGACCGGGTGGTTCACCGGGGCGAGCGGGTTGAAGATGCCGGAGCCCAGGTGGATGCGGTCGGTGGCATGGGCGAGATAGCCGAGGAAGACGTCGTTGGCGGAGAGGTGCGAGTACTCCTCCAGGAAGTGGTGCTCGGAGGCCCAGGCGTACTTGAAGCCGGACTTGTCCGCCTGGATGACGTACTCGGTCTCCTCGATGAGCGCCTTGTGCTCGGCTTCGGGGTCGACCTTGGCCCGTTTGGCGGGCACGTATCCCTGTACAAAGAGACCGAATTCCAAGGAGGTTCACCATCCTCGTGAGTTTCTGACGCACCGTCAGATCTTGATGACGTCGACTGTTCCACCGGGCGGGTGGAGCGTCAATACCTGATGCACCGTCAGGCGATGCTGACCCCCGCGAGCCAGCCCCCGTCGATGACGAACGGCTGCCCGGTGATGTACGCCGAGTCGCCCCCGGTCAGGAAGAGCGCGAGGGCGGCCACCTCCTCGGGCCGCCCGATCCGCCCGAGCGGCACGAGCTTCTTGTAGAGCTCGGCGACGGCCTCCCCCGCCTCGGCGGGATCGGCGGTGGGATCGAGCTGCGCGGGGTTGGTCATCGGGGTGTCGACGGCCCCCGGGCAGACCGCGTTGACGCGGATGTTCTTGTCGGCGAGCTCAAGGGCGGCGACGCGCGTGAGGCCGAGGATGGCGTGCTTGGTCGCGGCGTACGCGCCTACGTAGGCCATGCCCGTCATCGCCGTGTACGACGCGGTGTTCACGATGGTCCCGCCGCAGGCGGCGGCGATCTCGGGCGCGACGGTGCGGATACCGAGGAAGCAGCCGATCTGGTTGACCTGGATGATCTGCTGAAACTCCTCGAGCGGGGTGCTGACGAGTTCGTTGAAGCGCAGGATCCCGGCGTTGTTGACCAAGCCGTCGATCTTCCCGAAGGCGTCCTTGGCGGCGTCGATCGCCGCCTCCCAGTCGGCCTCCCGGCTGACGTCGAGGTGCACGTACCTGGCCACGTCCCCGCCGAGTTCCCTGGCGAGGTCCTTGGCGAGGGTCTCGCCCTGCTCGTCGAGCACGTCGCCGATGACGACCCGCGCTCCCTCGGCGGCGAAGAGCCGCGCCTCCTGCTCGCCCTGCCCGCGCGCCCCACCGGTGACGATGACGACGCGCCCGTCCAGCTTGCCCATACGAATCTCCTTGAGTGGTGGCGCCGGGAGAGGTCGGTCAGTTCAGGTGCGGGGCGACTTCGGCGGCGAACGCCGCCATCTGATCCGTCAGCTCGGTGCGCCCCCGGCTGCGGAACCGCACCTGTATCTGCTGCACCCCCATCGCCCCGTACGCGCGCAGCGACTCCGCGAGGGCGTCCGGCTTCCCGCTCAGGGTGCGCCGCCCCACGGACCAGCCGGGCTCCCCCACGTACAAGGGCTCGGCGATCGCCCCCACGACGACCGGCTCCGCCACCCCCGCCTCCTCGCGCAGCCGCTTCAGCTTCGCGATCTGTGCGGGCAGCTTGTCGCGCGGGTCGCCCTGCGGCAGCCATCCGTCACCGCGGACGGCGGCCCTGCGGACGGCGGCGGGCGAGGAGCCGCCCACCCAGACGGGCACGCGTTCCTGCACGGGACGCGGCTTCTGTCCGAGCCCGCCGAAGTCGAAGTGGTCGCCGTGGTGTTCGGGATACTCCTCGGGCCCGAGCGCGGCCTTGAGCGCGTCGATGCTCTCGTCGAGCACGGGCCCGCGCCGCTCGAAATCGGCCCCCACGGCGTCGAACTCCTCCTGCACGTGCCCGGCCCCGACCCCCAGTATCAGCCGCCCGCCGCTGAGCCGGTCCAGGGTCGCGTACTGCTTGGCGCTGACGAGCGGATGCCGCAGCCCGACCACGGCGACGTGGCTCATCAGCCGTACGTTCTCGGTGATCCCCGCGAGGAAGGAGAGCGTGGCCACCGGGTCGTACCAGACGGTGCTCATGGTGTCCGCGAGCCGCCGCGGAATGGCCACGTGATCGCAGCTCGCGATGTACGCGAAGCCGCCCCGGTCGGCGGTGCGGGCGATCTCCGCGAGGTCTTCGGTGGTGGCGTCCGCCTCCCACGCCTCCGCGTACATGACGCTCTGCGACTGGATCGGGAGCTGCATCCCGTAGACCAGTCGCCCTTGCGGGAATATGTGCGCCAGCGCGTTGGCAGCCATGGGAACCCGACCCCTCACTTCGATCTGACGGTACGTCATATACGGCGACGGGTCTCATCGTCGTATCTGACGGTTCGTCAGGCAAGGGGTAGGAACACAGAAGAGCCCGGACACCCGGCGGGCGTCCGGGCTCGCCGTCGGATCAGGCCCCGGGCCACAGCCCGTCGTCCGTGAGCCCGAGCAGGTCGATCGCGTTGCCCCGGACGATCCGGTCCACGACATCCGGCGCCAGGTGACCCATCTGGTCCTCGCCGACCTGCCTCGACTTGGGCCAGGTCGAGTCGGAGTGCGGGTAGTCGGTCTCGTACAGGACGTTGCCGACGCCGATCGAGTCGAGGTTCTTCAGCCCGAAGGCGTCGTCGAAGAAGCAGCCGTAGACGTGCTCGGTGAAGAGCTCGGACGGCGGCCGGTGCACCTTGTCGGCGACCCCGCCCCACCCGCGGTTCTCCTCCCAGACCACGTCGGCGCGCTCCAGGATGTACGGGATCCAGCCGATCTGCCCCTCCGCGTACATGATCTTCAGGTTCGGGAAGCGCTCGAACTTGCCGCTCATCAGCCAGTCGACCATCGAGAAACAGCAGTTGGCGAAGGTGATGGTGGAGCCCACGGCGGGCGGTGCGTCGGCGGACGTCGACGGCATCTTGCTGCTCGACCCGATGTGCATGGCGATGACGGTGCCGGTCTCGTCGCAGGCCCGCAGGAAGGGGTCCCACTCGTCCGTATGGATGGAGGGAAGGCCCAGGTGGGGCGGTATCTCGGAGAAGGCGACCGCACGCACGCCGCGGGCCGCGTTGCGGCGGACCTCGGCGGCGGCGAGTTCGGCGTCCCAGAGCGGGATGAGGGTGAGGGGGATGAGACGGCCCTGCGCCCGGGGCCCGCACCACTCGTCCACCATCCAGTCGTTGTACGCCTGCACCCCGAGCAGGCCGAGTTCGCGGTCCTTGGCCTCGGTGAACGTCTGGCCGCAGAAGCGGGGGAAGGTGGGGAAGCAGAGGGCGGACTGGACGTGGTTGACGTCCATGTCGGCGAGGCGGTCGGGCACGTTGAAGGAACCCGGGCGCATCTGCTCGTAGGTGATGACCTCCAGCTTGATCTCGTCCCTGTCGTAGCCGACGGCGGTGTCGAGGCGAGTGAGGGGCCGGTGAAGATCTTCGTAGATCCACCAGTCCCCGATCGGCCCGTCATCCCCCTTCGCGCCCATCACCGGGGCGAACTTCCCGCCCATGAAGCTCATCGACTTCAGGGGCGCCCGGACGATGCGCGGCCCCCTGTCCTGGTACTTCGACGGCAGCCTGTCCCGCCAGACGTTGGCCGGCTCAACGGTGTGGTCGTCCACCGAGATGATCCTCGGGAACGTCGGCAGGGTCTCAGTGGTCTCCATGTGCTCCACGGTAGCGCTGATCTGACGACCCGTCAGCTCCCCGTCAGCGATCCGTCTCCCGTCCACCGGCCACGCACCGACCTCTCCCCGGCTGCCCCACGGCTGTCCCCCGGCCGTCCCCCGGCCTCCCGCGGACCGTCCGTACGCAGATCAATACCGGCCCCCGAGTGCGTGGACCCTGTGAGAGCCGTCTCCCACTGCTGACGCATCCGCCATGAACAAGGCAAACTGGCGGGGAGCAAGAGACTGGTAAAGAACAGAGCGAGGCAAAGAGCGAACAGCGCGGGCAGGGCAGACCCGCGGCGCACGACCAGGCACGGCGACGGCCGGGCACGGCAGCAGGGGGAGCGATGGACGTTGTACCGCGAGTACCGGACCAGCGGCGTCCGGCCCCGGGGAACGCCCCCGAGGAACTGAGACCGCACTTCAGCGTGCTCGGCCCCGTACGCGCATGGCACGGCGCCGAGCAGCTCTCCATGGGCTCTCCGCAGCAGCGCGCACTCCTGGCCGCGCTCCTGCTGCGTGCCGGGCGCACGGCGACGGCCCACGAGCTGATCGACGCGCTCTGGGGCGACGAACCGCCCTCGCAGGCGCTCGCCGCGGTCCGTACGTACGCGTCGCGCCTGCGCAAGGTCCTGCCCGCCGGAGTCCTGGTCAGCGAGTCGGGCGGCTACGCGATAGCGGTGGCCGAGGGCGCCCTGGACCTGTCCCTCGCGGAGGACCTGTGGGCGGAGGCGGAGAAGGCGCGCGGCGTCGGCGACCTCTGCCAGGCACGTTCCCTGGTCAACAAGGCGCTCGGCCTCTGGGACGGCGAACCCCTGGCCAACGTCCCCGGTCCGTACGCGGAGACGGAGCGCACGCGCCTGGAGGAGTGGCGCCTGCAGCTCCTTGAGTCCCGCCTGGACATGGACCTGGAGGTCGGCTGCCACGCGGAAGCGGTCTCGGAACTCACCGCCCTCACGGCGGCGCACCCCTTGCGGGAGCGGTTGCGGGAGTTGTTGATGCTGGCCCTCTACCGCAGCGGGCGCCAGGCGGAGGCCCTCGCGGTCTACGCGGACACGCGCCGACTGCTCGCCGACGAGCTGGGGGTGGACCCGCGCCCCGGTCTGAAGGAACTCCAGCAGCGCATCCTCCAGGCGGACCCGGCCCTGGCCGAACCCTCCGCGGCGACCCCGGAACCGGCGGCGGCGGTGGTACGCCCGGCCCAGCTCCCGGCGACGGTCCCGGACTTCACGGGCCGCGCGTCCTTCGTGACCGAGTTGAGCGAGATCCTGTCGGCGGCCGAGGGCCGGGTGATGGCGGTCTCGGCGCTCGCGGGCATCGGGGGCGTGGGCAAGACGACGCTCGCGGTCCACGTGGCGCATGTGGCGCGGACGTACTTCCCCGACGGACAGCTGTACGTGGACCTTCAGGGAGCGGGCGCGAGGGCGGCGGAGCCGGAGACGGTCCTCGGCGCGTTCCTCCGTGCCCTGGGCACTCCCGACTCGGCGATCCCGGACTCCCTGGAGGAGAGGGCGGCGCTGTACCGCTCCGTGCTGGACGGCCGCCGGGTCCTGGTGGTCCTGGACAACGCGCGC
The DNA here is from genome assembly GCF_053606765.1 of Streptomyces sp. NPDC055189. Lineage (NCBI taxonomy): Bacteria > Bacillati > Actinomycetota > Actinomycetes > Kitasatosporales > Streptomycetaceae > Streptomyces > Streptomyces sp. NPDC055189. The sequence goes on along the minus strand of NZ_JBSGSG010000125.1, from coordinate 7,996 downwards.
GACGCGGCACAGGTACGTCCGCTGCTCCCCGGCATGGAGGGCTGCGCGGCGCTGGTCACCAGCCGCATCCGGATGGTGGACCTGGCCGGGGCGCACTTGGTGGACCTGGACGTAATGTCTCCGGAAGAAGCCCTTCTCCTCTTCACCCGGATCGTCGGCGAGGAGAGGGTCCAGTCGGAGCGCAAGGCGGCGCTCGACGTGGTGGCGGCCTGCGGCTTCCTCCCCCTGGCCATCCGCATCGCGGCATCACGCCTGGCGGCGCGCCGCACATGGACGGTCTCGACCCTCGCCGCCAAGCTGGCGGACGAGCGGCGCCGCCTGGACGAACTCCAGGCGGGCGACCTCGCGGTCAAGGCGACGTTCGAGTTGGGCTACGGCCAACTGGAGCCGGCCCAGGCCCGCGCGTTCCGCCTCCTGGGCCTGGCAGACGGCCCCGACCTCTCCCTCGCGGCGGCAGCGGCGGTCCTGGACCTCCCACTGGAGGAGACGGAGGACCTGCTGGAAATGCTGGTCGACACGTCCCTGGTCGAATCGGCTGCGCCGGGCCGCTACCGCTACCACGATCTGGTGCGGCTCTACGCGCGTGCGTGTGCGGAACGGGACGAGCAGCCGCCGAGTGAGCGGGGGGCGGCGATGTCGCGGTTGCTGGACTTTTATCTGGCCACGGCAACCGGGGTCTACGCCCTTGAGCGGCCGGGAGACCGGCTCGTGGACCACCTGGAGCGGACGGATTACGCGGGACTGCAGTTCTCGGCGGGCGGTACCGCTCTCGACTGGCTGTACACCGAAGCCAACAGCCTGCTGGCCTGCGTACGGCAGTCCGCAGGCGACGGAAGCATGCTCAGGCGTGCCGTCGACCTCCTCTGGGCTGCCAAGGATCTCGCCGAGTCGGGCGCCAACTCGCATCAGTACGAGACGACGGCCGTCGCCGTCCGTGACGCCGCCAACGCCGCCGGGGACGTGCGGGCAGAGGGACGGGCCCGTACGACACTGACCAATGTTCTGCTGGTCTCAGGCCGCTTCGACGCGGCGGACGAGGAAGCCCGGCTCGCCACGCTCCTCGCGGAGAAGGCAGGAGACACCGTGCCCATCTGCTGGGCCTCGAACGACCGCGGGATCATCGCCATCTACCAGAGCCGCCACGCAGACGGCGAGCGGTATCTGCAGCAGGCGATAGACAACTTCCGCGCCATCGGCAATCAGGTCGGTGAGGCCAGCGCCCTCTGCAACCTCTCCCGCATCCATGTCGCCATGGGGCGCACGACAAGCGCCGTAGAGCTCGCCCGGCAAGGCATCGCCATCTACGACAACATGGGGCTGACGCTGCGCCGCGCCAACGGACGCTTCGCTCTGGGCATCGCGCTGACCCGGGCGGGCCGGCACTCAGAGGCCCTCGACGAGCTGTCGGAGGCGCTCACCATCTTCACCGAGAACCGCCAGCGCCTCTGGGAAGGAACCACCCACTTCAGGATCGCTGAAGCCCACCTCGCCGCGCGTCGCCCCGCACAGGCCGCGCAGCACGCGGAGCAGGCGCTGGCCCTGCGCTGCATCGGCGGTGACTGGATGCGGGGCAATGTCCTGACGACCCTGGGGCGGTCCCTGGCAGAGCTCGGCCAGGTGGACAGGGCGAAGGCTTGCTGGACAGAAGCTCTGGCGATCTATCAGCAGTCCGGTGCCGCGGAGGCAGATGAAGTACGGCGGTTGCTCGGGCCCGTTGCGGCGGTCTAGAAGTACGCCGCCGCCGTTCATCAATCGTTTATCGCCACCCGGCACTCTCATACATGTCGAACCGTCGCCTCGGGGGGCAGACGGCTTGGCGGAGAGCTGGACAGATAGCATGTTCGGCTCTACAACGCCCGTCCGGCGGTCCTCGGGGGAGCTGCCGGGCGGGCCTTGTTCCCACTCTGCTCTACCAACAGGGGAGATCAACTCATGAGCGACGCCAAGAAGAAGAAGACCGACGACCCCACCACGCAGGACAACCACGCGGGCAGCGAGCCCACGAAGATCACCACGCAGGACAACCACGCGGGCAGCGAGCCCACGAAGATCACCACGCAGGACAACCACGCGGGTTCCGAGCCCGCCAACTGAACCTTCTTGCACGGGGATTCGACCGCGGTGGCGCGGAGGGGGAGCCACCGCGGTCGACGCATGTCCGGGGGCCTTGTCCCATGGCTCCCATGACACCCATGGCTCCGATGGCAGGAAAGGTGGGCTGCTCGTCATTGCAGACACCGGGGCGCGGCTGAAGACTTGAGCCCACGGCACGACAACCTCGCCGCCGCCCACCGCACCGGGAAAGGGACCCCATGCAGATCGCGATCCTGCTCTACGACAACCTCACCGTCCTCGACGCGATAGGCCCCTTCCAGACCCTCGCCGGACTCCCGGGCGCCGAAGTCGTCTTCGTGGCCGAGCAGGCGGGCCCCGTCCTCGACGACACCCGCACCCTCTCCCTCGTCGCCACGAAGTCCCTCGCCGAGGTCAGCAGCCCGGACATCGTCGTCGTACCCGGCAGCGCGGAGCCCGCGCTCGACAACGAGGCCATCCTCGACTGGCTCCGCCGCGTCGACGCCACCACCACCTGGACCACCTCCGTCTGCACCGGCTCCCTCATCCTCGCCGCCGCCGGTCTCCTCAAGGGCCGCCGCGCCACCTCCCACTGGCTGGCGCTCGAGCAGATCAAGAAGTACGGGGTCGAGCCGACCGGGGAGCGCGTCGTGTTCGACGGGAAGTACGTCACCGGCGCGGGCGTCTCCGCCGGTATCGACATGGGCCTCACCCTGGCGGGCAAGATCGCGGGCGACGAGCACGCGCAGACCGTACAACTCCTGATCGAGTACGACCCCCAGCCGCCGTACGACGCCGGCTCCCCGGCAAAGGCCCCGGCCGCGATCGTGGAGAACTTCCGGGCGCAGACCGTGTCCTAGCCTCAGGCTGCGGTCAGCTCGCACCAGACACACTTGCCGGAGCCACCGCTCCCGCCGAGCGGATACCAGCCCCACCCGTCGGAGCAGTCCCGGACGAGGCCGAGCCCCCGCCCTTCCTCCGCGTACACGGAGACGCGAGCGGATGCCTCCGGCGGGGACGGGTCGCCGTCCCACACACCGATACGAAGGACCCGCCCCGCCCAGCGGAGACGCAGGGCGGCGGGGCCTTTCGTGTGCCGCAAAGCGTTGCTGATCAGCTCGGTCGCCAGCAGTTCGGCGGCTTCCGCGATGTGCGGCAGGCCGTGGGCGTTGAGGACTAGGCGGAGGGTGCGGCGGCCGATGGTGACGGCGCGGAGGTCGTGCGGGACGTAGAGGGTGTACTCCCACGGTTCGCCTTGCTCGTTCGGTTCGTCCGGACAGTCGCCATCGACGGTTCTGGGCATGCGTGACTCCGGGTGGAGTGAGGGGTGATGGGGCTCGCTACGTCACCGGGCGGTGGCATGTCGCCGCCGCCATGGCATGGCGGGGCGGTGCGCTTCCGGACACTCGTGACTTCGCAGCGTGTGCGACGCATCACTAAAAGTAGGGGTCTAGTTGAACCCCGTCAAGCAAAGCTGGAATACTCCTACCTCTCAACACCCATAAGAGGCAGGGAACATGCCAGCGAGGAGCATCATCACCGCACGGCAGGAGCGGCTCGGCGCCGAGCTGCGCAAGCTCCGGGAGCGCGCGGGCCTGACCGGACGGGAGGCGGCACGGGCAGCCGGAATCGCTGAGACCAAGATTTCGGCCATGGAAGCGGCCCGGGTGGGGGTGAGCGCGGAGCGGGTACGCCATCTGACCAGCCAGTACGCGTGCGACGACGCCGCCCTCCTGGATGCACTGACGGCCATGGCGACCGAGCGTGGTTCCGGCTGGTGGGAAGAGTATCGAGGGTTGGTCCCTGCTGGGTACCTGGAAATGGCCGAACTGGAGGATCACGCAACGCACTTGCGGACCTTCCAGAGCGCCCACATTCCCGGACTCCTGCAGACCGAAGCCCAGGTCAGAGCGCTCCTCGTGCCCTCGGTGCCAAAGTTGTCCGATGAAGACCTCGAGCGGCGTGTGACGTTCCGGATCGCACGCCAGCGGTCCTTCGACGGCACTCCACCCGCGCCGTACGAGGCCGTGATCCACGAAGCGGCGTTGCGTATCAGGGCCGGTGATCGAAAGGTCGCCCGCGACCAACTACTCCACATCCTGGACCGCTCGGAACTACCCCATGTGACGGTTCGCGTCGTCCCTTTCGATGTGAACGGCTTCGCGGGGATCAACCACCCGATGCTGTACGCGGGCAGCGCCCATCCTCAGCTCGACACCGTCTACCTGGACACTCCGCACGGCGGCGAGTTCGCCCATGCCGAAGCGCAGTTGAGCCGCTGCCGAGGAGTACTCAGCATGGTGGAGCACGCTGCTCTGAGCGTCCTAGAGTCGAAGGACTTCATCCACAGCCTCGTACAGAGCATGTGAAAGGTCCCCTCATGGCGCAGAACATCGCGTGGCAGAAGTCGTCGTTCTCAGGCGGTCAGGACTCGTCGGACTGCGTGGAGCTAGCCTCCGTCGAGGGAGTCCCCCGACTCCGGGAGAGCGACGCCCCCACCCAAATTCTGGCAACCACCCCCAAGAGCCTCGCCGCACTCATACGTCACATACAGACAAAGCGCCGCTGACCCGCAGCGCACCCCGCCCAACCATGGCAAAGTCACCGCCATGGTCCGCATGGTCACCTCAACGCAGCGGCGGCGCCTCGGCGCGGTGTCCGCTCTTCTCGTGGGCGCCGCCCTCACCACGCTCACCGCCTGCGGCGAGAAGCCGCACGACACGGTCGGCGCCCCCGAACCAAGCCAGAGCTCCAGCTCTGCCCCCGGCGCCTCCCCGTACGTGGAGCCGGGCGTGGTCGACGGTGCGCCGCACAACGGCGACAACAACGCCTACCGCCGCCCCGGCGACATGTCCCCCGCGAGCGAGGAAGCCGCCGAGGCCGAGGCGGCCCGTATGAAGCCCGTGCTCAAGCGGCTCCACGCCAAGAAGAAGTGGGACCCGGAAAGCGTCCGGGCCGCGCTCACCGGCGAGCTCGGCTACAAGATCGTGAAGACCGGCAGCAAGGGCAAGGTGCTCAGCGGCAGTCTCGTAGTCCAGGAGATGCGTTCGCGCTACGAGAACGACGAGTACGTCACCCCCGAGGGCACCATGATCGGCCTCCGCGTCCGCAAGGACGCCTGCGTAACGGCCTTCGTCCAACCAACGAACTACGAGGCGAAGACCAACGGCCCGTTCATGGAAACCGGCTGCATGGAGCCCCCCGTCGGGCATTAGGGCATTAGCCGATTGCAAGAAAGTCCCGCCGCGAGGCCCTCAAAGGGCCCTTTCGGCGGGACTTTTCTGCAATCCGCCCCTCACCTACCCACCGGGCCCCGCCAACGCCGTCTTGACCTTGGCCACGAAGGCCTCGGGGTTACCGAAGACCTCATCCGCGCCGAAGCGCAGTACCACCCGCACCTCGGGGCAGGCCGCGAGGTCGTTGTAGCGGGCCAAGTCTCGGCGGTGGGCCTCTCGTGAGCCGTGGTACGCGTAGCCCTCGATCTCTACGACCACGCCCTCCGCCCGGAAGAGGAAGTCGGGACGGCAGCGTCGGCCGCTCGGCGTCAGCAGTTCCACCTGGGTGGAAGGGCGCAGACCCGCGTCATGCATCCGCAGCCGCGCCATCGTCTCCGCCGGTGACCCGGCGAGGGGGTCGGCGAGGGCCAGCCGGCGACCGGCCCGGGCGGCGCCCGGGAGCGGGACGTCCAGGGCTGCGGCGAGGGCGGGCGCAGCGATCAGCGGCGGGCGCCGGACGCGATCAACGCCGATCGTCCGCCACGTCAGCGCCGAGTCGACCGCCACGAGCGCCTCGTCCCTCGGCCCGCCCCGCAGCAGGTCGGCCAGCGTGCGCGCGACCGTCGTCACCCGGAGCCCCCGCGTCACGGTGACGTCGCGAGGTGACAGGGCCGACCAGTGCATACGCGCCCCGACGCGGCGCCGCGACCGGTCCGGGTCAGTGAACTCCGGTTCCGCCCAGAGCACTTCGATGGCCCAGAGCGACGCCGCAGATGTATGGCTGGCGACCAGGCCCGGCATGGCCAGTTGCCCGGCCCGCAGGCGGAGTGGCAGGTCCACCGTTCGCCCCGGCTCCGCCCACACCCCACCCCCGAGCCGCGTCCACCCCTCACCGGTCAGCCGCCGGAACAGCTTGCTCCGGGGCCAACCCGCCGCCATGGCCCAGCGCGTGAGCAGCACACCCTCGACGGACAGCTCCCGCAGACCCGACGGCGGTTGCGGCTCTCGTGATTCCCCCATCGGGCAAGGCTCCCGCAAAGGGCCCCGCCCGACTGCCCCTGTGGACAACCGCCGTCAGGCCGCCCGCAGCCCCCTCAACCCCGCAACCCCCTCAGCCACCCCACCAGGAGCCGGTTCACCTCGTACGCCCGTTCCTGCTGGGCCCAGTGCCCGCAGCCCTCCAGGATGTGTGAGGAGACCAGGCCGGGGAGGGTCTGCGGGTACGCCTTGATCGCGTCGGCCAGCCAGGTCGTCGACGCGTCCCGGTCGCCGCCGATGAACAGTGACGGCTGGGTGATCGGGGCTCCGTCCCACGGCGCGAGGTCCTCCCAGTCGCGGTCGACGTTGCGGTATCGGTTGAGCCCGCCGGTCAGGCCGGTGCGTTCGAACTCGGACGCATAGATGTCCAGATCGTCCTCCGTCAGCCAGGAGGGGAGGCCGGTGGTCGGGGTGGTGAAGCGGTCGGACAGTCGGCCGCCGCGGGGCACGAAGTGCAGGCTCGGGGCGTCCGGCGGCGGCATCGTGTCCGCCGACAGTGATGTGTAGAAGCCCGCGAGCCAGCCCCGTACATCCGGCTCGATCTCCGCCTCCGCCCTTCCAGGCTCCTGGAAGTAGCTGACGTAGAACTCCTCGTCGGGGCCGCCGATCATGGCGAAGGCGTCCGTGGGGCGAGGGCCGCCACGGGGTGCGTAGGGGACGCTCAGCAAGCCCACCGCCGTGAAGACGTCCGGTTCGAGCAGCGCCGAGTTCGCCGCGATGCCCGAGCCCCAGTCGTGGCCCACGATCGTCGCGGTCTCCGCGCCCAGGGCCCGTACGACCGCCGCGTTGTCGGCGACGTGCTCCAGCATCCGGTACGCGTCCACCTTCCCCGGCTTCGACGAGCGGCCGTACCCGCGCACGTCGATCGCCACCGCGCGGTAACCCGCCTCGGCGAGGACGGGTAGTTGGTGGCGCCACGAGTACCAGGACTCCGGGAAGCCGTGGACCAGGAGGACCAGGGGGCCCGTGCCCTGTTCCACCAAGTGGATCCGGCCGCCCGGGACGTCCACCAGTCGATGGTGCTGCGCGTGGTGCGACATGATTTCTCCCGGATCGGATCTGTGGATACGTCGTGTGTCCTTATGATCCTGGGCTGCCCCCTCCCCCGCCCGCGAGGAACTTTGCCGGGTCAGCAAATGGCTCACCCTCGCGCCACCACCGCTCCAGCAGCATGACCGCGTCCGAAAGCCATGGCCCGGCGGCAGTGAAGCGAAACTCGTTGGACACCCCCCACCCCCCTCGCAGATAGTGCCGCGCATGACCTCCCTCGTGCGCCACCTCACGTTCGACTGTTCCGACGCCTACCGGCAGGGCACCTTCTGGGCCGGAATACTCGGCGGGAAGCTCGCCGACGACGACTTTCCCGGTGACCCGGAAGCCCTGGTCGAGGCCGACGGCATCACCATGCTCTTCGTGACCGTGCCCGACGCGAAGAGCGTCAAGAACCGCGTGCACGTCGACCTCCAGCCCACGGACCGCACCCGTGACGAGGAAGTCGAGCGGGTCGTCGGGCTCGGGGCCAAGATCGTGGGGGATCACCGGAAGCCCAACGGGCGCGGCTGGGTCACGCTCACCGACCCCAACACATCTAACTACCAGTTCTAAGAGTACCCGCAGGTCAAGCCCAACGACAGAGCCCCGCCCGGCACTTGGCCGAACGGGGCGTTTTG
>NZ_JBSGSG010000124.1:0-21088 GCF_053606765.1 Streptomyces sp. NPDC055189 | reverse complement strand
GCCCTGCTGCTTTCAGTGGCTCAACGGCCGCGCAGGGTCCGGTACTTCTCGACGAGCGCCGTCGTCGACCCGTCGAGGTCCGGTACGTCGGCGCCCTCGGTCAGGGCGGGCTCGATGCGCTTGGCGAGCACCTTGCCGAGCTCGACGCCCCACTGGTCGAAGGAGTCGATGTTCCACACGGCGCCCTGTACGAACACCTTGTGTTCGTAGAGCGCGATGAGTTGGCCGAGAACCGACGGCGTCAGTTCCTTGGCGAGGAGCGTCGTCGTCGGGTGGTTGCCCTTGAACGTCTTGTGCGCGACGAGCTCGTCAGGCACTCCCTCGGCCCGCACCTCGTCGGGCGTCTTGCCGAAGGCCAGCGCCTGCGTCTGCGCGAAGAAGTTGGCCATCAGGAGGTCGTGCTGGGCGACCAGGCCGGGCAGCAGATCGGCGACCGGCTCGGCGAAGCCGATGAAGTCGGCCGGGATCAACTTCGTGCCCTGGTGGATGAGTTGGTAGTACGCGTGCTGCCCGTTGGTGCCGGGCGTGCCCCAGACCACCGGTCCGGTCTGCCAGTCCACGGGGTTGCCGTCACGGTCGACGGACTTGCCGTTGGACTCCATGTCCAGCTGCTGGAGGTAGGCGGTGAACTTGGAGAGGTAGTGCGAGTACGGCAGGACGGCGTGCGACTGGGCGTCGTGGAAGTTGCCGTACCAGATGCCGAGGAGGCCGAGCAGCAGCGGCACGTTCGACTCGGCGGGCGCGGTGCGGAAGTGCTCGTCGACGAGGTGGAAGCCGTCGAGCATCTCGCGGAAGGCGTCCGGGCCGATGGCGATCATCAGCGAGAGGCCGATCGCCGAGTCGAAGGAGTAGCGGCCGCCGACCCAGTCCCAGAACTCGAACATGTTGGCCGTGTCGATGCCGAAGTCGGAGACCTTCTCGGCGTTCGTCGACAGGGCGACGAAGTGCTTGGCGACCGCGCTCTGGTCGGCGCGCAGGCCGGTCAGGAGCCAGTCGCGCGCGGAGGTCGCGTTCGTGATCGTCTCGATCGTGGTGAACGTCTTGGAGGCGATGATGAACAGCGTCTCGGCGGGGTCCAGGTCCCGCACGGCCTCGTGCAGGTCGGCGCCGTCGACGTTCGACACGAAGCGGACGGTCAGCTCACGGTCGGTGAAGGAGCGGAGCGTCTCGTACGCCATGGCGGGGCCGAGGTCCGAGCCGCCGATGCCGACGTTCACGATGTTCTTGATGCGCTTGCCGGTGTGCCCGGTCCACTCGCCGGAGCGGATCTTGCCGGAGAAGGCGGCCATCTTGTCGAGCACGGCGTGCACGGCCGGCACCACGTTCTCGCCGTCGACCTCGACCACCGCGTCCCGCGGGGCGCGAAGGGCGGTGTGCAGGACGGCGCGGTCCTCGGTGGTGTTGATCTTCTCGCCGCGGAACATGGCGTCCCGCAGACCGAAGACATCGGTGGCCGCGGCGAGCTCGCGCAGGAGCCTCAGCGTCTCGTCGGTGACGAGGTGCTTGGAGTAGTCGACGTGCAGGTCGCCGACCTGGAGCGTGTACTGCGTGCCGCGCGCCGGGTCCTTCGCGAAAAGATCACGCAGCTGCACCTCCCCCAGCTGCTCCCGGTGCTTGCCGATCGCCGCCCATTCGGGCGTCTGGTTGAGCCTGGCGCGGCTTTCTGCGTTCATCTCGGACTTCAGCCTTCTCTCGTACCTGTGTACGTACCTTGCCCCGCTGCACGTTCCAACCTAATTGATCAGGGCCCGATATGAGATCTCTGAAGCTGTCTGTCCGCACACGTGCCGGTAAACGCCGCGTGAAAAGCACAGCGGCCGGACATCCGCGGATGTCCGGCCCTTCTCACGCTCTAGATCTCGCCCCGCAGTTTGGCCAGCGCCTCCGCGAGAATTGCCTCGCCGTCCGCGTCGGTGCGCCGCTCGCGCACGTACGCCAGGTGCGTCTTGTACGGCTCGGTGCGGGGCGGGTCCGGCGGATTGTCCCGGTCCTGACCGGCCGGGAAGCCGCAGCGGGGGCAGTCCCAAGTATCGGGCACCTGCGCGTCGCTGGCGAAGCTGGGAACCGTCTCGTGCCCGTTGGAGCACCAGAAGGAGATGCGCAGACGCGGCGCGGACTCACCGCGCTCGGCCTCGCCCATCGGCCCCGCCCCGACCCGACTTCCTCGGATCGCGTTGCCACTTGCCACGGTCGTAACTCCCTGCGTGATGGTGCTGCTGCGGGCGCCTCAGTCTACGTAAGGCCCAACGCGCGTCCAGTGTTTGGAGTTACACCCCCCACAGAGACGCAAGCCCCATGATAATCCGCGCCGTGCGGCGCGCACCGTACATGGGGCTTTAAGCGAAGCTTTCGCAAGGTGGCAATCAAGCCGCTTTCGCGGTCAGTTGTTCACCTTCATCAACAGGCCGAGCACGACAATGCACGCGAACCAGAGAAGACCGACCACGACAGTGATGCGGTCGAGGTTGCGCTCGGCGACGGAAGAGCCGCCGACGGAGGACTGCATGCCGCCACCGAACATGTCGGAAAGACCGCCGCCCTTGCCCTTGTGCATCAGGACAAGAAGCATCATCAGCAGGCTGAAGACGATCAGGGCGATCGAGAACCCCATAACCACGGCTGGACCAACTTCCTCGGATCTGAATCGACTCTGTATCGACGACGGGGGCCGGATGCCTCGCGAAGCGAAGCCGCCCGGCCCCCGCAAGGGTACGACGTATCGGCGCTACCGCATACTCACCGGTCTACTCACTGGTCGCGGAAGCGGACGATCTTGACGAACTCGTCCGGGTCGAGCGCGGCGCCGCCGATGAGGGCGCCGTCCACGTCGGGCTGCGCCATGATCGCGGCGACATTGCCGGACTTCACGGAGCCGCCGTACTGGATGCGCACCTTGTCGGCGAGCTCCTGCGAGTACAGCTCGGCGAGACGGCCGCGGATCGCGCCGCACACCTCCTGGGCGTCCTCGGGGGTCGCGACCTTGCCGGTGCCGATGGCCCACACGGGCTCATAGGCGATGACGATGGTCTCGGCCTGCTCGGCGGGCAGATCCTTCAGGCCGCCGTCGAGCTGGGCGAGGGTGTACTCGATCTGCTGGCCGGCCTCACGGATGTCCAGGCCCTCGCCGATGCAGAGGATGGGGGTCAGGCCGTGCTTGTAGGCGGCCTTCACCTTGGCGTTGCAGATCTCGTCGCTCTCGGCGTGGTACTGACGGCGCTCGGAGTGGCCCACGGCCACGTACGTGCACTTCAGCTTCGAGAGCATCGGGCCCGAGATCTCGCCGGTGTAGGCACCGGTGTCGTGGGCCGAGATGTCCTGGGCGCCGTACTTGATCTTGAGCTTGTCGCCGTCGACCAGGGTCTGCACCGAACGCAGGTCGGTGAAGGGGGGCAGGACGGCGACCTCGACGGCCTCGTAGTCCTTGTCGGCCAGGGCGAAGGCGAGCTTCTGGACGTGGGCGATGGCCTCGAGGTGGTTGAGGTTCATCTTCCAGTTGCCCGCCATCAGCGGGGTACGCGTAGTCATCAGGTGTCAGTTCTCCAGTGCGGCGAGGCCGGGGAGCGTCTTGCCCTCGAGGTATTCGAGGGAGGCGCCGCCGCCGGTGGAAATGTGGCCGAATGCGTTCTCGTCGAAGCCCAGCGTGCGGACGGCCGCGGCGGAGTCGCCACCGCCGACGACCGTGAAGGCCGGGGAGTCGAGGAGGGCCCGGGCGACCGCCTTGGTGCCCTCGGCGTAGTCCGGGTGCTCGAAGACGCCCATCGGGCCGTTCCAGAAGACGGTGGCCGCGTCGGCGAGCTTCGAGGCGTAGAGCTTACGGGTCTCGGGCCCGATGTCGAGACCCTCCTGGGCGGCCGGGATGGCGTCCGCGGCGACCGTGGTGGGGTTGGCCGGAGCCTTGGTCTTCAGGTCCGGGAACTCCGTGGAGACCAGCACGTCGACAGGAAGGACCAGCTCGACGCCGCTCTCCTGCGCACGCTTGATGTACTCCTTGACGGTCGGGACCTGGTCCTCCTGGAGGAGGGAGATGCCGACCTCGTGGCCCTGGGCCTTGAGGAAGGTGTACGCCATGCCGCCGCCGATCAGGAGACGGTCGGCCTTGCCGAGCAGCTGGTCGATGACGGCCAGCTTGTCGGAGACCTTGGCGCCGCCCAGCGCGACGACGTACGGGCGCTTGACGTCCTCGGTGAGCTTCTTCAGGACGCCGACCTCGGTGGCGATGAGGAATCCGGCGTAGTGCGGCAGGCGCGCCGGGAGGTCGAACACGGAGGCGTGCTTGCGGTGCACCGCGCCGAAGCCGTCGCCCACGTACACGTCGGCGAGGGCGGCGAGCTTGTCGGCGAACTCGCCGCGCTCGGTGTCGTCCTTGCTGGTCTCGCCCGCGTTGAAGCGGAGGTTCTCGATGACGGCGACCTGGCCGGGCTCCAGGCCGTCCACCGCGTCGTGCGCGGCGGGGCCGACGGTGTCCTGCGCGAACGCCACCGGCTTGCCGAGAAGTTCACCGAGGCGCTCGGCGGCGGGAAGCAGCGAGAACACCGGGTCCGGGGCGCCCTTGGGGCGGCCGAGGTGCGAGGCGACGATCACCTTGGCGCCCGCTTCGGCGAGCTTGGTGACGGTCGGCAGGACGGCGCGGATGCGGCCGTCGTCGGTGATGGTGCCGTCGGCGAGCGGCACATTGAGGTCGGCGCGGACGAAGACCCGCTTGCCTTCGACCCCTTCGGCGAGAAGTTCGTCGATCGTCTTCATGACTGGTCCAGGACTCCTTTAGAGGGCTGACGTGCAACAAGGCCCGGACCACGCAGTATTGCGCGGTCCGGACCCTGTGCTCACATCGAGGTGCCTGCTCTGCTGATCAGAGCTGACCGCCGACGAAGACCGTGAGGTCGACGAGGCGGTTGGAGTAGCCCCACTCGTTGTCGTACCAGCCGAGGATCTTCACCGTCTTGCCCTCCTGGACCATGGTCAGGGAGGAGTCGAAGGTGCAGGAGGCAGGGTCGCTGACGATGTCGGACGACACGATGGGGTCCTCGGTGTAGAAGAGGATGCCCTTGAGGGCGCCGTCGTCGGCGGCCTTCTTGAACGCGGCGTTGACCTCGTCCTTGGTGACCTCGCGCTGCAGGTCGACGACGAGGTCGGTGGCCGAGCCCGTCGGGACCGGGACGCGCATCGCGATGCCGTCGAGCTTGCCCTTGAGCTGCGGAAGGACCAGAGCGGTGGCCTTGGCGGCACCGGTCGTGGTCGGAATGATGTTCTCGGCGGCGGCGCGGGCGCGACGCAGGTCCGAGTGCGGGAAGTCCAGGATGCGCTGGTCGTTGGTGTACGCGTGGACCGTCGTCATCAGGCCCTTGACGATGCCGAAGTTCTCGTCGAGAACCTTCGCCATCGGCGCCACACAGTTGGTGGTACAAGAGGCGTTCGAGATGACGTGGTGGTTGGCCGCGTCGTACTTGTCCTGGTTGACGCCCATCACGATGGTGATGTCCTCGTCCTTGGCCGGAGCCGAGATGAGGACCTTCTTCGCGCCACCGGCGATGTGCTTCTCGGCGTCGGCCTTCTTGGTGAAGATGCCGGTCGACTCGATCACGATGTCGACGCCGAGCTGGCCCCACGGGATGTCGGCGGGGTTGCGCTCGGACAACACCTTGATGGTGTGGCCGTCGACCGTGATGGTGTCCTCGGTGTGCGACACCTCGGCCTTGAGACGGCCCAGGATGGTGTCGTACTTCAGAAGGTGCGCCGTAGTCGCGGTGTCACCCAGGTCGTTGACAGCCACGATCTCGATGTCCGCACCCTGCTCAAGCAGCGCTCGGAAGTAATTGCGCCCGATGCGGCCGAAGCCGTTGATGCCTACGCGGATCGTCACGAACCGATCTCCTCGTTGGTACGCCGGTTTCAGACGCCGGCGAGATGTATGGGATGTCCCCGACCGCCTCCGACCCTACCTCTCTGATGGCCTTTGGGTGACATCGACAGGGGGTCCGGACAGCACGGTGGCCCGTACCCCCGAGTAGGGAGCACGAGCCACCGCAAAACGGGCCCTGATTACGCAGCGTCAGCGGCGCAGATGTGCAAGGGAGGCGCCCATAAGAGCGGACCGTTCGGCACTTCCGGGCACATGCTCGAACCCGAAGCCGAGCAGCACGCTGTCACGCGCTGTGACGGCCGCATAGGGCTTGTAAAGCTCCCCCGTACGGGCCCAGTCACCCGTGATGTTGGGGCTCCCCGGGGGCGCCGGAGCGACCGCCCAAGTACCCAGGGACGACTCGAATCCCTCGGTCTCCGTGGCGTTGCCCCCTATCACGATCTGAGCGTTGTCCGCAAAGAGACCGCGGCCCCCGCTGGAGGGGTCGGTGATGGAGCTGAGCGACACCTCGACCGTCTTTCCCGCGTAGGCGCTCAGGTCGAAGGAGACGGGCTTCCAGCCGCTGGAGGACCCGGTGAAGCTGTTCCAGGCGCCGCTGGTGCCCGACGCCGTGCAGCCGGTCGCCGACTGCGTCAGGTAGTGGCGCAGGAACGGGTGGCCGTTGATGAAGAACCCGGCCCCGCACTCGGCGGGCACGGCCTGGGACGAGTTGCCGTTCAGGTCCGGCAGCGTGGTCCAGTCGTCGGCGCCGGTGGTGTGCGCCTCCAGGACGCCGTGGTCGTAGCCGGTCTCCAGGTTCCAGTTGAGCGCGAACCGCAGCTGCGGCTGGTCCGCGGCCGTGACGTTGGTCAGGTCGATGGTGCGGGTAAGCCGCTTCCAGTCCTGGTCGGCGTGGGTCGCCGATGCCATGCCCTGGCCCTCGAAGGGCGCGTACGGGTTGGTGATGCCGGGATAGCTGCCTGCCGCCGCGCTCTTGAACTGCGGGAACTTGTCCGCGGGCAGGGTGTCGGACGTGACGGTGTAACGGCCCGCCTTGTCCAGGGGGTTGCCCTCGGCCGCGGCCAGCGGTGTCTTGACGCCGTTGAGCGCGCCGCTGCCCTCGAAGCCGGCGGCTCCGGGCGCGGACAGACGTTCGTACGCGCCCAGGTAGTACTGCGCGAAGTCGTCGGAGAGCGCGTCCCCGAGGTCGACGTTGGAGCCGGTGCGCTCGCCGGACTCGATCAGCTTGCCGCCCTCGTTGAGGTAGGCGCGCAGCGCGAGCTGGGTGGCCGCCCCTGGCACCGGGTCGCCGGTGTAGTGCACGACCGCGGAGAAGTGCGACAGGACGCCGAGCGGGTGCGGGGTGCCCTGTTTGGCGACGTCCCAGACCACGGCCGAACGGCCGTTGGCCTTGAGCGCGTCCACGTACTTCTGGGCCTGTGTCGCGGGTGCGCCCTCTTCGGCGACGACGAGGGTGTTCGCCTTGGCCCGCTCGGTGACGGTGTAGGTGAAGTGCGGGCTCTCCGTGCGGCCCTTCTTGTTGCGGCCGGTGAACCACACCTCGACCTTGTCGCCGACGCGTGCGTCCTCTACCTCGGCGCGGTACTGGTCGAAGTGGAGGTTGTCCTCACCGCCGTAGGTCTCGCCGCCCTTCCAGGCCTTGACGTCCTCGTCGTGCGTACGTCCGCCGTTGATGCGGTAGTTGAGCTCCTTGTCGCGCACCGACTTGCGTGCGGTGACGGCGACTTCCTGGTCACCGCCGCGCGCGTACGACTGCGTGAAGGTGTCCGGCGTGAAGTCCGGGGCCTCGATGCCGGTGACGGAGACCGGCTGGTCGGGGTGGAGGGCGGTCTCGGCGACGGCGAGCGCGAACGGCACGTTCTTCGCGAACTCCTGCTGGATCAGCTTCTCGTCGTCCGGGAAGGTGAAGATCGAGGCGCAGTCCTCGGGCTTCCAGGCGTCGTTCGGGTCGACGTTGGAGGCCGTCTGGCAGGTGGACATCTCCGGCGTGAACATCGAGATGCCGTTGATGTTGCCCGCGTGGCCGTCCGCCTCGCCGTTGGTGGTGTAGAGCTCGGAGGAGACCTGCGGGTGATAGCCGGGGACCGCGGGCTTCTCCGGGGTGCCGTTCAGCGCCTTGTAGAGGATGTCGTCCGGGCTCGGTGTGGCGACCTGCCAGCCGATTCCGTAGAGGAGCAGCTCGGCCGCCGAGTGGTAGTTGATCCCGTACGTGAAGCCGATGCGCTTCTGGAAGGCGTCGAGCGCCTTGGTCTCGGGCTCGGACATGGGGCCGGTGCCGCGGTAGGTCTCCGAGGAGGCCTCCGGGGACGAGCCCTCGTTGTCGTAGCCCCACTTGTAGGCGAAGTTGCGGTTGAGGTCGACGCCGTCGCCCGCCGCGATCTTGCCGTCGCCGTTGATGTCGCGGAGGTTCTTGCGCCACTGGCGCTCGCCGTCGGCGGCGTGCGTGAAGTCGTAGCCGTCGGGGTTGGCGGAGAGCACGAACCACAGCTCGGTGGAGTTCACGAGCTTGGTGATGCGCTGGTCCTTGCCGTAGTTGTCGAGGTAGTGGTGCATCAGGCGGCGGGTCATCTCGGGGGTGATCCACTCGCGCGCGTGCTGGTTGGACATGTAGAGCGTGGACGGCTTGGAGCCGTCCTTGGACTTGTCCGCGCCCTTGGTGAGCTTCAGGGCGAGGATGTCCTGCCCCTTGAGCGTCTTGCCGATGGAGACGACCTTGGTGAGGCCCGGGTGCGCCTGACCGGTCTTGACGATCTCCTCCTTGAGGCCGCCCGCGCCGCTGTACGGCCGGAAGACGCCGTCCCCCGCGGCCTTGAGCTTCTGCTGCGTGGCGGCGGAGACCTTCTGCTCGGTGAGCTTGACGCCCTCGCGCTCGACGCCCTTGGCCTGCGCCTTCGTCAGATAGACCTCGACCCGGGCGGTGCCGCGCTCGGGGGCCTGCCCCGCGAGCTCGTGGGCGTCCTGGCCCGCCTCGATGAGGATCGGTATCTGCTTCTTGGTGACCTCGGCCTCGTAGACCTTCACGGCCGCCGGATCATCGGCTGCCGGGGCCTTCTCCCCGCTGTCGGCCTGCGCGTGCGGCACGGCGACGAGTCCGCCGACGAGTAACGCGCCCGCGGCGACGACCGACCTGAAACCGGCTCTGGATCTTCTGGATCTCTCTCTGCGTCTCATGAGCCCCCCTTGCGGTTGTCCGGCACATTTGTGTGCGAACGCCAGGCTCGTGACACTTCATGATCATGTCAATATGGTGTGAAGGGCTACGTGGAAAGGGACGCAAAGAAGCCGCCGGGGCATCGGCGGCCCCGGCGGCTTGCGTGACGTACGACGGCGGTCAGACCGCCATGTTGTCGGCGAGTTCCTCGCTCAGATTGGACTCCGTACCCGGAATCCCCAGGTCCTGCGCCCGCTTGTCCGCCATGGCGAGCAGCCGGCGGATACGGCCCGCGACCGCGTCCTTCGTGAGCGCGGGCTCGGCGAGCGCGCCCAGCTCCTCCAGGGAGGCCTGCTTGTGCTCCATGCGCAGCCGGCCGGCCGCCGCGAGGTGCTCCGGTACCTCGTCGGCGAGGATCTCCAGGGCGCGCTGCACCCGGGCGCCCGCGGCGACGGCCGCGCGGGCCGAGCGGCGCAGGTTCGCGTCGTCGAAGTTGGCCAGGCGGTTGGCGGTGGCGCGCACCTCGCGGCGCATCCGCCGCTCCTCCCAGGCGAGCACCGACTCGTGGGCGCCGAGCCGGGTGAGCAGGGCGCCGATCGCGTCACCGTCCCGGACGACGACACGGTCCACGCCGCGCACCTCGCGCGCCTTGGCCGCGATCTGCAGCCTGCGCGCCGCGCCGACCAGGGCGAGCGCCGCCTCCGGACCCGGGCAGGTCACCTCGAGCGATGAGGAACGCCCCGGCTCGGTCAGCGAGCCGTGGGCCAGGAACGCCCCGCGCCAGGCGGCCTCGGCGTCACAGGTGGCCCCCGAGACCACCTGTGGCGGCAGGCCCCTGATCGGGCGGCCACGGCCGTCGACGAGGCCCGTCTGCCGGGCCAGCTGATCGCCGCCCGCAACGACCCGTACGACGTAGCGCGAGCCGCGCCGCAGTCCGCCGGGGGCCATCACGATCAGCTCCGAGCTGTGCCCGAAGATCTCGAGAATGTCCCGCTTCAGCCGTCGCGCGGCCATTGCCGTGTCCAGCTCCGCCTCGATCACGATGCGGCCGCTCACCAGGTGAAGGCCGCCCGCGAACCGCAGGATGGCCGAGACCTCTGCCTTTCTGCAGCAGGTCCGGGTGACGGGAAGCCGGGAGATTTCGTCCTTCACCGCTGCCGTCATCGCCATGGGCCGATCCTTCCATGCATCCGAAAAATACGGTCGTACGCGGTGGCCAGGTGCTCCGGATCGTGCCTCGGAGTGCCGTCCTGCCTGGCCACCGGCGCCAGCTCGACCGTGGCGCCGAGCCGCTTGGCGGCATCGGTCAGTGACTCACGATCGGGCACGGCGGCGTCGTCGGCCAGCACCACGTCCAGGGCGAGTTTAGGGGCGTGTCGGGCCAAAACCTCCAAATGACGCTGCGGAGAGAACCCATCGGTTTCACCGGGTTGTGGCGCGAGGTTGAGCGAGAGCACCTTGCGGGCCTTCGTCTGGACGAGCGCGTCGAGCAGTTCGGGGACGAGGAGATGCGGGATCACGGAGGAGAACCAGGAGCCCGGGCCCAGCACCACCCAGTCCGCGTCGAGCACGGCGGCGACCGCCTCGGGGACGGCCGGCGGGTCGCGCGGGACCACGTGCACGGACTGCACCTCGCCCGGGGTGAGCGCCACCGTGGCCTGCCCGCGCACGGTGTCCACGTCCTCAGGGCGCTCCGGGTCGTGCCCCTTGACCAGCGCCTGGAGCTCCAGCGGGACCGCGGACATCGGCAGCACGCGCCCGTGCGCGCCGAGCAGCTTGCCCACCAGGTCGAGCGCCTGGACGTGGTCGCCGAGCTGCTCCCACAGGGCGACGATCAGCAGATTGCCGACCGCGTGCTCGTGCAGGTCGCCCTTGGACTGGAAGCGGTGCTGGATGACGCGGGCCCACGTCTGGCCCCAGTCGTCGTCGCCGCACAGGGCCGCGAGCGCCTTGCGCAGGTCGCCGGGGGGCAGCACGCCCAGTTCGTCGCGGAGCCGCCCGCTGGAGCCGCCGTCGTCGGCGACGGTGACCACGGCGGTGAGGTCACCGGTGATGCGGCGCAGTCCGGCGAGCGAGGCGGACAGGCCCATCCCGCCGCCGAGCGCCACGACCTTGGGCTGGGTGCCCCGCTTGCGGCCCAGACGGTTCAGCCGCAGGGAAGCCTTCACTCTCGCCCCATGTCCCGGTGGACGATGACGGTCTCCACTCCCTCGGACACGAGGCGGGCGGCGAGCTTCTCCGACATGGCGACGGAGCGGTGCTTGCCGCCCGTACAGCCGACCGCGATCGTCACGTAACGCTTGCCCTCGCGGCGGTAGCCCGCGGCGATGAGCTGGAGCAGCTCGGCGTACCGGTCGAGGAACTCCTTGGCGCCCGGCTGGTTGAAGACGTACGCCGCCACTTCCTCGTTGAGCCCGGTGTACTGGCGCAGCTCCGGGACCCAGTGGGGGTTGGGCAAAAAGCGCATGTCCACGACGAGGTCCGCGTCGACCGGCAGGCCGTACTTGAAGCCGAAGGACATGACGGTGGCCCGCAGCTCGGGCTCCTCCTCGCCCGCGAACGAGGCGTCCATCTTGGCGCGCAGCTCGTGCACGTTCAGGCTGGAGGTGTCGATCACCAGGTCGGCGTCGCCGCGCAGCTCGCGCAGGAGCTCGCGCTCGGCCGCGATGCCGTCGACGATGCGGCCGTCGCCCTGCAGCGGGTGCGGGCGGCGGACCGACTCGAAGCGGCGCACCAGGGCGTCGTCCGAGGACTCCAGGAAGACGATCCGGCGGGTGACGTGCTTGGCCTCCAGGTCCGCGAGGGACTGGCGCAGATTGTCGAAGAAGCGGCGGCCGCGGACGTCGACGACGACCGCGATGCGGGCGACGTTCCCCTGCGAGCGGGCGCCGAGCTCCACCATGGTGGGGATCAGCGCGGGCGGCAGGTTGTCGACGACGAACCAGCCGAGGTCCTCCAGACACTTCGCCGCGGTGCTGCGTCCGGCTCCCGACATGCCGGAGATGATCACCAGCTCGGGGACCACTTCCGCGGCCTCACCTGACGTGATGGTCGTGCCCGTACTCACTTGCTCGCCGCCTTCGTCGTGCTCGGTCATGTCTCCTGCCCCCGTCGTTCTTCTGAGGTGCCCGCGGACACGGGCTCCTCGTTGTCGCTGGAGGCTCCCGCAGCCGCGGGCTCCTCGCCATCGCCCGAGGCTCCCGCACCCGCGGGCTCCTCGTCTTCAATGATCTCTCCGGTCGCCGTGTTCACGGCGGGGCCCGCGGGCACCGCTCCGGCCAGGGCCACGACGATCGCCTCGGCCGTCTTGCGGCCTATGCCCGGAACCTCGCAGATCTGGTCGATTGTCGCGGATCGCAGCCTCTTCACCGAACCGAAGTGCTTGATCAGCGTCTGCTTGCGCGCGTCGCCCAGGCCCGGCACGGCGTCCAGCGGTCCGGCCTTGAAGCGCTTGGCCCGCTTGGCACGCTGGTAGGTGATCGCGAAGCGGTGCGCCTCGTCGCGTACCCGCTGGAGAAGGTACAGGCCTTCGCTGGTGCGCGGCAGGATCACCGGGTCGTCGTCGCCCGGCACCCAGACCTCTTCGAGGCGCTTGGCGAGGCCGCACACCGCGATGTCGTCGATGCCGAGCTCGTCCAGGGCCCGCTGGGCCGCCGCGACCTGCGGCCGGCCGCCGTCCACGACGACGAGCTGGGGCGGGTAGGCGAAGCGCTTGGGGCGGCCGTCCTCCTCGGTCAGGGCGCTGACCTCGCCGTTCGCCGATCCGTCCGCCGCGCCGTTCGCCGATCCGTCCGCCTCGGCAACCATCCCGGCCGGCTCCTCGGGGTCCCACTCCCCCGTCTGCTGCTTGTCGGAGAGGTAGCGCTTGAAGCGGCGCGTGAGGACCTCGTGCATGGAGCGGACGTCGTCCTGGCCCTCGAAGCCCTTGATCTGGAAGCGGCGGTACTCGCTCTTGCGTGCGAGGCCGTCCTCGAACACGACCATCGAGGCCACGACGTCGTCACCCTGCAGATGCGAGATGTCGTAGCACTCGATGCGCAGCGGGGCGCTGTCCAGTTCGAGTGCTTCGGCGATCTCCTCCAGGGCGCGGGAGCGGGTCGTGAGGTCGGAGGCGCGCTTGGTCTTGTGCAGCACGAGCGACTGCTGGGCGTTGCGCGCCACGGTCTCCATGAGCGCCTTCTTGTCGCCGCGCTGCGGGATGCGCAGCGAGACGTTCGAACCGCGGCGCTCGGTGAGCCACTCCTGGACGGGCTCAACGGGCTCGGGCAGCGCGGGGACGAGCACTTCCTTCGGTACGGAGTCGCCGCTCTCCTCTCCGTAGAGCTGCTGGAGGGCGTGCTCGACGAGGTCACCGCTGGTGACGGCCTCGACCTTGTCGGTGACCCAGCCGCGCTGACCGCGCACACGGCCGCCGCGGACGTGGAAGATCTGGACGGCCGCTTCGAGCTCGTCCTCGGCGAGGGCGATGAGATCGGCGTCCGTGGCGTCGGCGAGGACGACGGCGCTCTTCTCCATGGCCTTCTTGAGGGCCCCCACATCGTCGCGCAGGCGGGCCGCCTTCTCGTACTCCATGTCCTCGGCGGCGTCCGCCATCTGCCGCTCGACACGGCGGATGTACGTGCCCGTGCGGCCCGTCATGAAGTCGCAGAAGTCCTCGGCGAGTTCACGGTGTTCCTCCGGGGAGACCCGCCCCACGCAGGGGGCGGCGCACTTGCCGATGTAGCCGAGGAGGCAGGGGCGGCCGGTGCGCTCGGCGTTCTTGAAGACGCCGGCGGAGCAGGTGCGGACGGGGAAGACCCGCAGGAGGAGGTCCACGGTGTCGCGGATCGCCCAGGCATGGCCGTAGGGCCCGAAGTAGCGGACGCCCTTCTTCTTCTGGCCGCGCATCACCTGAACCCGCGGGAACTCTTCGTTCATCGTCACCGCGAGGTACGGATAGCTCTTGTCGTCGCGGTACTTGACGTTGAACCGGGGGTCGAACTCCTTGATCCAGGAGTATTCGAGCTGCAGCGCCTCGACCTCGGTGGAGACCACCGTCCACTCGACGGAGGCGGCCGTCGTCACCATCGTGGCCGTACGCGGGTGCAGGTTGGTGATGTCCTGGAAGTAACTGGCCAGGCGCTGGCGCAGGCTCTTCGCCTTGCCCACGTAGATCACCCGGCGGTGCTCGTCGCGGAACCGATAGACCCCCGGCGAGTCGGGGATCTGTCCCGGCTTGGGGCGGTAGCTGGAGGGGTCTGCCATGCTCCACACCCTACTGGCGGGGGCTGACAGTCAGGGGCGTGAGGGGTGCCGTCTCCTGACCGGCTCCCGGCCGGCCGGCCCCCGCCCTTCGCCTCCTCTCCTCCCCTCCCATCCCTGCAGCCCACCCGCCCTGAAAGGGCGGGTGGGCTGGGGAAACCCGGCCGGAGGCCGGGAAAGGGGCAGCCGCGCTGCCGGTCGCGACGTCGCAGGACGGCCGCCCCGGAGAGGCCGAGGGCGAGCAGGGCCCCCGCTCCGGCCACGGAGGAGGCGACCGTGACGAGCCCGGCGGCCGAAGCGGAAGCCGCGGCCGGGGCCGCCGGGGGCTCCCCGGCCCGCTCCTTCGGGGCGAAGCCCCCCGCCTTGCCGGACTCCGCGTACGCCGAGCCCGGCAGCTTGTCGGCGTACGCGTCGCGCACGCGCCGCTGATAGGCGGCGACCGATACCCCGCCCCGGCCCACGGCACGCACCGCGTCCGCGTCCAGCGGAAGGACCCGGCCCCGCCCCTGCACGTACCAGGCATTGATCTGGGGCTCGTGGAAGACGGTGCCTCCGGGGAGCTTGTCGGCGCCCACGCGCGCGTAGTGCGTCTCGTCGTCCCCGGTGGCGATGTTCACCACCTCCCACGAGCCTTTCTGCTTCACCGTCCACAGGGAAGCCTCCTGCCCGTCGGAGGAGACCGCCTTGCTGGCGAGGAACTCCACGCGGGCGACCGGCGCGCCCTTCTTCCCGGCGACGAACTCCGGGGAGAGATAGCGCACGGGTACGGCGTCGCCCTGTACCCGCGGGTCCGCCGCGGCCTTGCTGACCGCGCCCTCCCGCGCGAAGAAGCGGGCGAGCGTGTCGAGGGTCCCGGGGGCGCTCGCGGCGTCGTGGGCCGCGTCACGGGAGGCGGCCGAAGGGCCTGAGTCCGACGCACCGGACTCGGCGGAGGCGTAAGGCGCCGCGAGGCCGAGCAGCAGGGTGGCGGCCGAGCCGGCGAGCGCCGCCCTCAGCAGATGGCGGGGATAGTGACGGCTCATCGCGCTCACGCCCCGATCCGGTACAGCGAGTGGGTCCAGGAGAAGGTGTTGTTGTTGACGTACCAGCTGTGCGAGGCCCAGTTGTAGCGGTCGCTGGAGGGCCACGGGTCGCCCCAGTAGACCCAGCTGCTCGCGTCGTCGTAGCCGTAGAGCACGTGCATGTGACCGCCGCCGTTCGACCACTGGATGCGCGTCTCGACCGGGCGGCCCGCGTTGATCTCGGCCTGCACGGTCGGATAGCGCAGCCAGCCGCTGACGTACGAGCCGGGGTTGATGCCGGCCCAGTCCAGGCCGTTCTGCACGTCACCGAGCGTGGCCTGCGAATTGGGGCACTCGGAGCTCTGGCTGCGCCCGAAGGCGGCGTTGCAGAACTGGTTCTGGCTGTAGTTCCTGCCGTAGAAGGTGGCGATCGTGTTCCCGGCAGCTGCCCAGCACCAGTTGGTCTTCTGCTGGGCCTGCATCGTGATGTTCAAGCGCTTGGCGGCGAGGAGGGAGGGGGCGTCCGCTTCGGTGCCTCGTACGGAAGCCGTGCTGCCCCGTACGGAATCCGCGCCCCGTACAGAAGCGGACGGAGAGCTGTCGGGGACGGCCGTGGCCGTGGCCGCCGGGGCGGCCACCAGGGCCGCGGCCACGACGGCGAGCGCGGACAACCGTCTGCGTCCGCTGTACTTACTGCTTCTATGGCGCATCGCGTTCCTCCCGAGCGAGGGGGGTGGAGTGGTGGAGGAGCGCGTCCGGACGCTGCGATTGAGCATCGAGTGTTGTCGGGTGCAGGTCAACAAGGTTCAATGCGGGATTACTTGGGCCGTGAACGGCGGCGTACGGATGTGAACACCCCTCGTACGCCCACCTGGTGGCCCGCTCCGACCGGCGCGTACGCCCGGACGGCCGATGTGAATGTTCACAGAAGGGCCTTGCGATGGGGCACGGCACGATGCGGCACGGCACACAGCTCGCGGACGGCGCGCCCGCGGACCTGGAGACCGCCCTGCGCACGGGCCCGTTCCACGTGGCGCTGCGGGCCGCGATCGCCGCACGGCGCCTTCCCCTGCAACGCGTACGGCATCATCTGGCGCGGCAGGGCGTCAATGTCGGCTTGACGAGCCTGAGTTACTGGCAACAGGGTGCGCGGCGCCCCCAGCGCACGGAGTCGCTGCGCGCCGTACGGGCCCTCGAAGAGATCCTCGAACTCCCCGAGGAGTCACTGATCCGGCTCCTCGCCAAACCCTCCGACCACCCCGACTGCGAACGTCCCGCCGCCCGCTCCTACCGCTCCCTGCTCGATGCGTCCGACGTCCTCCAGGAGCTGATCACCGAGCTCGGGTCGCCGCTCGACGGCGGTCTGCACACCGTCGGCCACCACGAGCGGGTGCGGATCGGCGGGCGCCGCGAGCTGCTCGGCCGCGATTCGCAGCATGTGGTGCGCGCCCACCGGGACGCCGTGGACCGCTACCTCGCGATCTACCACGGCGACCCCGGCTGCGTACCGGAACGCATCGGCGTCCACGCCCTGGAGAACTGCCGCACGGGGCGTGTGCGGTGGCACCACGAGACGGGGGTGCTCGT
Source organism: Streptomyces sp. NPDC055189 (assembly GCF_053606765.1). Classification (NCBI taxonomy): domain Bacteria; kingdom Bacillati; phylum Actinomycetota; class Actinomycetes; order Kitasatosporales; family Streptomycetaceae; genus Streptomyces; species Streptomyces sp. NPDC055189. The sequence goes on along the minus strand of NZ_JBSGSG010000124.1, from coordinate 4,248 downwards.
CGCCGAACTGCTCTTCGACGCACGCCTGCGCGCGGGCGACACCCACCTGTTCCGCTACGGCTTCGAGGACGGCACCGCCGGGGCGGCCACCGAGTACTTCCGGGGTTTCACGTTCGCGGGCGGGCAGTACGCGCTCCAGGTGCGCTTCGACGAGGGCGCACTGCCCGTACGCTGCCATCGCTTCGCCCAGCATTCGGCCGCCGCACCGCGCGGCGGCCGCCAGGAGCTGACCCTGAGCGGCAGCCATCGGTCGGTGCACCTCGTGGAGCCGCAGGTGCGGGCGGGGATCCTGGGCATCGCCTGGGACTGGGAGTGAGCGGTCGCGCCGATCGTCAGCCATCAGCCATCAGCCCGCGATGATCTTGCCGTTCTCCACCTTGACCGGCAGTTCCGAGAGCGGGTTGACGGCCGGGTCGTGCAGCACCTTGCCGTTCGTGGCATCGAACTGGCTGCCGTGACACGGACAGATCAGCTTGTGCCCCTCCAGCTTGTTGATGGGGCACTTGGCGTGCGTGCAGATCGTGCTGAACGCCTTGTACTCGTCGTCCGAGATACGGCTCACGACCACGTTCTCGTCGGTGTAGAGCTTCGATGCGCCCACCTTCACCTCGTCGGACGCGCCGAGGTCCGTCGGCGCGGTCGGCGCCGAACGGTTGGAGCCGCCGCCGTCGCCACCGGACGAGCAGGCCGTGATCCCCAGGCCGGCGGCCGGGACGATGGCGGCGGCGCGCAGCACAGTGCGGCGGGCGGGGGACGGCGTGCCGGGCATGGAATCTCCACAGGTCAGGCGCTTCGGTGACGGATCAGACCATACCGGTGGGGGGTCACGTGCCCGCGTTGGGCGCGGCCGTGCCCGAGTGCCGCCCGCATCGGGCCGGACCCGCGGGAAAGCCCTAGCCTGTGCCGAAAGCCGGGGAGCACGAGCGCAGAGCCGAGAGGAACCACCCGTGATAATCGTCGCCGGAGAGGCCCTGATCGACCTCGTCCCGCAGGATTCCGCCGGTGCCGGGCTGTCGGCACTCGCCCCGCGGCTCGGCGGCGGTCCGTACAACACCGCGGTGGCCCTCGGCCGATTGCGCACCCCCGTCGCCTTCTGGTCCCGTATCTCGACCGACGCGTTCGGCGATGCGCTGGTCGACGGGTTGCGGACCGCGGGTGTCGACGTGTCATACGTCCAGCGGGGCGCCGAGCCGACGACGCTCGCGGTCGCCTCGATCGGCGCGGACGGCTCCGCCGGATACTCCTTCTACGTCGAGGGCACGGCGGACCGGCTCTTCACCGCCCCGGAGCGGCTGCCCGACGACGTGACGGCGGTGTCCTTCGGTACGTGCTCGCTCGTCCTGGAACCGGGCGCGAGCGCGTACGAGGAGCTGATGAGGCGGGCGGCGGCGCAGGGTGTCTGCACGGCGCTCGACCCCAACATCCGGGCGGGTCTGATCCCGGACGCGGACGCCTACCGGGCCCGGTTCAAGAGCTGGCTGCCATCGGTCTCGCTGCTCAAGCTCTCGGAGGACGACGCGAGTTGGCTCGGCGGCACGCCGCGCGAGTGGCTCGCCTCCGGCCCCGGCGCGGTGGTGATCACGCGCGGCGGCAAGGGCCTCACCGTCTTCACGCGGGGCGGCGGGGAGTGGTCGGTGCCGGGCGAGCAGGTCGACGTGGTGGACACCATCGGCGCGGGCGACACGGTCAACGCGGCCCTGCTGCACGCGCTCGGCGAACGCGAGGCGCTGTCGGCGAACGCCGTCTCCGGGCTGGGCGCGGACCACTGGAGCGAGATCCTGCACTTCGCGGCACGCGCGGCCGCCGTCACCGTGTCCCGCGCGGGAGCGGAACCGCCGTACGCGACGGAGTTGAGCTGAGACCGCTGCGCCGGTCCGTCAGCCGTTGACCGCGCGCAGACCCCCCGGCTTGCGGCCGTTGAGGCGGTCGAGCGCGGCCGACGAGGCTTCGTCGGCGGGCAGGTGGACGACCAGGCGCTGACCGTCGGCGTCGGGCAGCGTCAGCGTCTCGTACGAGAGCCGCAGCGCACCCGCCTCCGGGTGCGTCAGGCGTTCGACGCCGCTGTGCCGGGGCAGTCGCGGCACGGCCGCCATGCGGTCGGCGAACGGCGCACCGGCGATGACGGTCAGCTCGTCGGCGAACCCCTCGGCATGCGGGTCGGTGAGCATGGACTGTGCCTGTAACGCGGCGATCTGCGCGTCGGCGACGCTGTCCCACTCGGGGTAGGCGGCACGGGCCCGCTCGTCGGTGAACAGGAAGCGGATGAGGTTCGGCCGCCCGTCGTCCAGGAGACCGAGCGGCCCCACGATCCTCGCGTACCCCGAGGTGTACGCGAGGACGTCGCTGAGCCGGTTGAGCAGGACGGCGGGGGCGGGCTCCAGGTTGTCGACGAGCGCCCGCACCGTGGGACGCACCGACTGGGACGGCTCGCTCGCCGTCGGGCAGCAGGGATCGCCGCTGGTCTCCATCTCCAGGCGGCGCAGGTGGAAACGCTCCTCCACCGTCAGCCGCAGGGCGTCCGCGAGCGCGCCCATCACCTGCGGGGACGGGTGCCGGTCGCGGCCCTGTTCGAGGCGGGCGAGGTACTCGACGCTGACACCGGCGAGCGTGGCGACCTCGGAGCGGCGCAGGCCGGGCGTGCGGCGCCGGGGGCCGGTGGGGAGCCCGACTTCGGCGGGCGTGACCGCTTCACGGCGGGTGCGCAGGAAGGTGCCCAGCTCGTTGTCGCTCACCGATCGAACGTACCAGTGGTCGGCGGACCGGATCGTGGCCCTGTCACTACCAGTCTCGGCTCGGCCTTCCTCGGGCGCGGGCGGCCTCGCATCGTGGAGGGCATGACCACTGACACGAATGCCGCCGCCGCGACGACCGCGCTGCCCCTGCCCGCCGGAAGCTGGGAGATCGACCCGTTCCACTCCGCCGTCAACTTCACCATCCGCCACCTCGGTATCTCGAAGGTGCGGGGCCGGTTCGCCGGGGTGACGGCCGGTCTCGTGGTGGGCGAGAGCGCCGAGACCTCTTCGGTGACGGCAACCATCGACCTGGCGTCGATCGACACCGGCAACAAGGACCGTGACGCGCACGTCCGCGCACCCGACCTCCTTGACGTGGAGCGCCGCCCCACGATGACGTTCCGCTCGACGCGGGTGATCGGCAAGGAGGACGACTGGACCCTGGAGGGCGAGCTGACCATCGGCGACGTGACGAAGCCGATCACCCTCGCCGTCGAGTTCGGCGGTCTCCAGGCCTTCCCCGGCGCCCCCCGGCGCCATGCGGGGTTCGAGGCGACCGGCGAGATCAAGCGCAGCGACTACGGCCTCGACTTCGGCGCCGGGCTGCTCGGTGACGTGGTGAAGATCCAGCTGGACATGCAGTTCCTGGAGCCGGAGGACGCGCCGGCCGAAGGCTAGTCGGCGGGCGGCCGAGCGCCTTCACCACGGTCCGTGAAGGATCCGTGCCGCCCCTCCCCCGCGGCGAATCTCGCCGCGCCGTCCGCCGCCTCGGCGAGGGACCGCAGACCGTGCCGCAGTTCGCCCGCCATCGCCTCGTCCTCGGCAAGGCCGCCCTGTTCGAGGACGGAGAGCCGGTCGTTCCGCAGGCAGGTCTGGGGGAACGCGGCGATCTTGGCGGCGAGGCGCTCGGCCGCTGCGCGGGACGTGCCCGGCGGTACGGTCCGGTTGACCAGGCCCATCGCCAGCGCCTCGGCAGCGGGAACGGGGCGGCCGGTGAGCACCAGATCCATGGCCCGGCTCTCCCCGATGAGCCGGGGCAGCCGTACGGTCCCGCCGTCGATGAGCGGCACGCCCCAGCGGCGGCAGAAGACTCCGAGCACCGCGTCCTCGTCGGCGACGCGCAGATCGCACCAGAGCGCGAGCTCAAGGCCCCCGGCGACCGCGTGCCCGGAGATCGCCGCGACGACGGGTTTGGACAGCCGCATCCGGGTCGGCCCCATGGGCCCGTCGCCCTTCTCGGCCACCTCGTTCCCGGCGGGCGTCCCGATGGCCTTGAGATCGGCCCCGGCACAGAAGGTGCCGCCCTCACCCCACAGCACGGCGACAGCCGCGTCTGGATCCGCGTCGAAGGCACGGAACGCGTCGGCGAGGGCCCGGGCAGTGGGCCCGTCGACGGCATTTCGCACGCCGGGCCGGGACAACACGATGGTGGTGACGGGACCTTCACGTTCCGTACGTACGGTCATGTGCCCCAGGCGACCACGCGAACGGGCCGCGGGACAAGGGAACCTTGTCC
>NZ_JBSGSG010000123.1:0-21687 GCF_053606765.1 Streptomyces sp. NPDC055189 | reverse complement strand
GGGGGCGGGGCGGGGGCCCCCCCCCCGCCGCAGGGGCGAGCCCCATCGAGACGAGGGCGGTGGCGGCGCCGAGCAGGGCTAGCGAAGGCCTCTAAGACCCCATCACCTCGCCGTACTTGATGGCCCCGTGGGGCAGCGCGAAGCCGAACGGGGTCAGCGACTTGCCCGCCGGGTAGGTCTCCTCGGTGCTGCTCGGTGCGAACCACACGCCGCCCGAGCGCGGCTCACCGGCGTTCTCGCCGGGCGCACTGACCGCGGTGTCCCGCAGTCCGTCGCGGTTGTAGTCGCCGACGGCCACCTTGGCGCCGAAGCGGTCACCGGCCTCGGCCGTGCCGGGCATGTTCGGGGTGCTCTGGCTGCGGGCCAGACCGCCGTAGAGGCCGTGCTCCGTACCGTTCATGGTGACGTAGCCGCCCGCGTCCTTCACGGTGCCCACGTCCTCACCGGGCACGCCGACCACCAGTTCCGGACGGCTGTCGCCGTTCAGGTCGCCCGCGCTCAGCGCGGCGCCGAAGTCGTCGCCCGGCTCGGCGGTGCCGCCGACCTCCGGGCTGGACTGGTTGATGCACTGGTGCTTGGCGCCGAACTCCGCGGTCTTCGAGCCGTGGAGCACGAGCACCGTGCCGCCGACCAGGTCCTCGCAGTAGGTGTGGTCCGCCTCGAAGTTGGGCTGTACGAAGCCGACCGCGAGGTCGTCCGTGCCGTCCTGGTCGAAGTCCTCGGCGGCGAGCGCGGTGCCGTGGTCGCCGTTGGACCACCACTGGGCGGGCTTGGCCTGGTCGTCCCAGCGGGTGATGAAGGTGCCGTATTCCTCCATGCCCCGCCAGGTGGTGGCGAGGTCGTCCCGTCCGTCACCGTCGAAGTCGCCGGTGGCCAGGTCGCTGGTCCTGCCGCCCATACCGTATCTGCGCAGGGTCGTGGTGGTCACCGGGTCGGCGGTGAGCGGGCCCGGGCGGAACCGGAGCGACCCGTGCTCCTCGCCGCTCTCGCCGTACGCGAGGTCGATGTCGCCGTCGCCGTCGTAGTCGCCCGTGGCGATGGTGTCACCGATGCTGCTCCACTCGGACGTGCCCCGGGCCACAGTGGTGCCCTTGACGTTCCACCCCGAGCCGTCCAGGACGGTGATGGTGCCCTCGTTCCTGGCCTGCTCGGAGGTGAGCGACTCGCCGCTCGCGCCGACGACGAGTTCGAACGTGCCGTCGCCGTTCAGGTCGACGGGGGCCACGGAGGAGCCGAAGCGGTCGCCCGCCTCGGGCGTGCCGGGTATGCCGGCCTCGGCCTGGCTGATGACGCCGGTGGACTGGCTCGGGCTCTGCGGGCCGCCGAAGATCACGCTGACGTAGCCGGCCTTGGCCTTGCCGTCCACCGTGGCGTTGGGCATGCCGACCGCAATGTCCGCGTATCCGTCTCCGTTGAAGTCGAACTGGGGAGTCGTTGCTGCCGCTGCGCTCCCGGCGAGCGGCAGGGTCAGACCGGCGGCGGTGAGGGCCGCTACGACGGCGGTGGCGGCCAGAGTACGTACACGCACGGTGGAACTCCCGTGATCGAAGGGGGACATGAGAAAGAAGGGCTTCCGGGGGTGTGACTCACCAGACGTACGAGTGGTTGTGCGAAAGTGACCACCCGGTGAACACGACTTATGGTCGAGCAGGTCTGTCCGGCACCAGCGCTGACCGATTCTCGTACTCTTTTCCCCATAACCGCACGCGAGTTGTTGCCGTTGCAGGTTGGGGAGTTGTCGTCCGGGCGAACTGACTCAGACGCCCCGTGAACAAGAGCTCAGTCGTGAGCACGATCCGCCGGCCGCGCCACCGCGGGCACCGAAGAAGGGCCACCGTCATGTCAGACGCTCAACCTGGAACGACCGAAATGCAGCATCAGTACGCGGCCCAGGTCGCCGCCGACCTGGAAGCCAACCGCAAGGAACAGGAACATGTCCGGGCCGAGGCGACGGCGCTGCAGGAGCAGTTGCAAGGGCTGGAGAACGACCACGCGGTATTGCTGAGCATGCAGCAGGCGCTGGGCTCCTCCCCCACCGCACCGTCAACCGTCCCGGCCAAGGCATCCGGCGCCCGCAGCAGGAAGAAGGTTCCTGCCCCACGGGCAGGTGCGGACAAGGCCGCTGCGGCCCGGACGAAGAAGTCCACCGCCGCCGGCACCAAGGGCAAGGCGGTCAAGAGTGCGCCCAAGACCGCCGCGAAGGCAGCACCGAAGGCGGCGGTAACCGCATCGGCAGCGGAGCCGACCTTGGTCGAGCTGATCGACGCCCACCTCGGGCAGCAGAACGAGCCGCGCTCCGCCGCCGACATCACCACCGCTCTCACCCAGGCGCACCCGGACCGCTCCATCAAGACCACCGTCGTGCGCACCACGGTGGAGAACCTGGTCGCCAAGGGCCGGGCCCAGCGCACCAAGCAGGGCTCGTCGGTCTTCTACACCGCGGGCGCCCGGTCGCAGCAGGCCGCCGCACCGCAGCGGGAGACCGCCGCCACGAGCTGAGCCGGGATGGGCTGGGCCGGGATGGCATCGCGCCGGCACGTACGCTGGCCCCGGACTCGATGATCATGTGCCCGGGCCCGCTCGAACGACCCGGCCGCCGAAAGGTCCCGTGATGGCGGCCGGGGTTGACCGGCGAGGGCGGCCGGACAACGGAACAAGAAGGAGGCGGCGCCGGATGGGCGGAGACGTGCTGCGCTGGAGCCAGTACCGCAGCATGCCGTGGAAGAACGGCGGCGGTACGACCCGGGAAGTCGCGGCGGGCACCGTGCAAGCGCCCCCGCCCCCGGCGCAGTCCGCGGACGGCTTCGACTGGCGGGTCAGCGTCGCCGACGTGGACGCGGCGGGCTCCTTCTCCACCCTCCCCGGCATCGACCGCGTGATCACTCCGGTCGAGGGCGAAGGCATGGTGTTGACCGTGGACGGGACTCCGCAACCGGTCGGACCGCTCAGCCCCTTCGCCTTCTCCGGTGACGCGACGACGGACTGCCGCCTGGAGTCGGGCGCGGTGCGCAACTTGAACGTGATGACCCGCAGGGGCCGGGCGACGGCCCGCGTGCGGATCGTCACCGTCACCGCCGCGCAGAAGGCCGATCTGACCTGCGCCGCGGGCGAGACCCTCCTCGTCATGGCCGCCACCGAGGGGATCGCCGTCGGCGGAGCGGACGACCGTGAAAGCACCCTGGGCCGTCTCGACTGCGTACGTCACGCAGGCCCGGACGCGCTGACCCTGCGGGGCGAGGGCACGATGGCCGTGATCCGCATCGCCGCGGCGCGCTGACGGCGGGACCCGGCCCGCTCGGTCAGCCGGCCCTCAGAGCCCCAGGCCGCCCGCGACCGACACCTCCTGCTTGGTGAACTCCCCCGTCAGCATCGGCATGGCCTTGCCGATGGCCGCCTTCGCCTCGGGAAGTTCCAGCGACGCGTCGTGAAGTTCCTTGGTCTGCCAGACCTCGCTCACCCAGATCGTCACGTCATCGTCGTCGGCCAGACCCACGACGTAGCTGACGCACCCTGCCTCGCGAAGGCCCTCGACGGCGCTGAGGAGAAGGGCAGCGACGTCGTCTCGCGAGCCGGGCTTGCTCTTCATCGACACGATGCAGCCGTAGGACATACAGGGCCTTCTCTCTCAACGCACGAGGCGGGATGTCCGCCCGCGGCAGCACCCTGCCACCGTCAGCGCACGAACTCAACGCAAAGCAGCCGGTCGTGGGTCAGCGGTCCTCGGCGACAGCCGTGGCCGCGCCTGGCGGATCCGCCCTGGAGCGGCGTATGAGGTTGGTCTCGCATAGTGGTCCTGCCCTGGACCCGGGTGCTGGTCTGTGTGTTTACATGCGCGTAATACGTGAGTGTCCCGCGCGCGGCAACGGCGCCGAGCGTCCGAACGGGCTGTACCGGAGCGCGCCGCGCCCCGTACCGGATCCCCGGTGTCAGCCGTGCCAGAAAGGGCTCCCTTGACCACGCGATCCGAGACGAAGACCACGCTCGACCAGCTGCTCGCCGAGATCGAGCACCGCAATCCGGCTCAGCCGGAGTTCCTCCAGGCCGTGCACGAGGTCCTGGAGACGCTGGCGCCGGTCATCGCAGCCCGCCCCGAGTACGCCGAACCCGGACTGATCGAGCGGCTGTGCGAGCCGGAGCGGCAGGTCCTCTTCCGCGTGCCGTGGCAGGACGACCGGGGGCGCGTCCACGTCAACCGCGGTTTCCGGGTGGAGTTCAACAGCGCGCTCGGCCCGTACAAGGGCGGTCTGCGCTTTCACCCGTCGGTGAACCTGGGCGTCATCAAGTTCCTGGGCTTCGAGCAGATCTTCAAGAACGCGCTGACCGGTCTCGGCATCGGCGGCGGCAAGGGCGGCAGTGACTTCCAGCCGCACGGCCGCAGCGACGCGGAGGTCATGCGTTTTTGCCAGTCGTTCATGACGGAGCTGCACCGGCACATCGGCGAGCACACGGACGTGCCCGCGGGCGACATCGGCGTCGGCGGCCGCGAGATCGGCTACCTGTTCGGCCAGTACCGCCGTATCACCAACCGCTGGGAGGCCGGCGTCCTGACCGGCAAGGGCCAGGGCTGGGGCGGCTCGCTGATCCGTCCGGAGGCCACCGGGTACGGCAACGTCCTGTTCGCGGCGGCGATGCTGCGCCAGCGCGGCGAGGACCTGGAAGGCCGCACGGCGGTCGTCTCCGGCTCGGGCAATGTCGCCATCTACACCATCGAGAAGCTGGCTGCCCTCGGCGCCAACGCCGTGACCTGCTCGGACTCCTCCGGGTATGTCGTCGACGAGAAGGGCATCGACCTCGACCTCCTCAAGCAGATCAAGGAGGTCGAGCGCGGCCGGGTCGACGCGTACGCCGAGCGCCGGGGCGCCTCGGCCCGCTTCGTGCCGGGCGGGCGCGTCTGGGAGGTCCCGGCCGACATCGCGCTGCCGTCGGCCACCCAGAACGAGCTGAACGACAGCGATGCCGCCGCTCTGATCGGCAACGGCGTGAAGGTGGTCTCGGAGGGCGCCAACATGCCCACGACGCCCGAGGCGGTGCGCCTGTTCCAGCAGGCGGGTGTCGCGTTCGGGCCCGGCAAGGCGGCCAACGCAGGCGGTGTCGCGGTCAGCGCCCTGGAGATGGCCCAGAACCACGCCCGTACGTCGTGGACGGCGGAGCGGGTCGAGGAAGAACTGACGCACATCATGAACGACATCCACTCCACCTGCCACGAGACCGCCGAGCGCTACGGCGCCCCCGGCAACTACGTGACGGGCGCGAACATCGCGGGCTTCGAGCGGGTGGCGGACGCGATGCTGGCCCAGGGCGTCATCTGAACCGCACGTCCGTCGTTGGCGCCTTCCGGTGCCGTGGTGCCCGGCCGACCGGCCGGGCACCGTGGCGGGCGGGTCAGGTGTGGTCCAGGGCCCAGGCCAGGGCGTGGTCGGCGATCTCCTCCCAGCCGCTCTGGGCGGGCATCAGGTGCGAGCGCCCCGGATACTCGATGATCTCGGTGACGGTGTTCGACTTGTAGTGCTTGGCGTTGGACCGCTGGATCTTCGGCGGCATCAGGTGGTCGTGCTCGCCCGAGACGAACAGCAGCGGAGCCCGGTCGTCGTTGCGGTAGTTCACGTACGAGTCGGCGTGACCCGGGTGGATGTTGGCCAGCGCGCTGCCCCAGAAGACATGGCCGGAGGCGGGGATGTGATAGCGCTCGTACAGGGCGCGGGACTCGTCCTCGGGGAAGGTGTTGGTGAAGGCGTAGCGCCACTGGTCATAGGTGAACCCGACGGCCTTGTGCCGGTTGGCGGGGTTCTTCAGGACCGGGAACGTGGCTTTCACCTGGGACAGCGGAAGCGTCGCCACGCCTTCGGTGGGTGCGGAGTTGATGGCCACGCCCGCCCTGCCGTATCCGTGGTCGAGCAGGATCTGGGTGAACACTCCACCGGCCGAGTGGCCCATGATGATCGGCTGCGTGCCGAGGCCGTCGATCAGCTTCTCCAGTGACGAGATGATCGAGGGGACGGTGAGTTCCTCGATCGGGGTGGGGTCTTCGTTGAGCGCCTCCACCTCCACCTCGAATCCGGGGTAGGCCGGGGCGAGGACTCTGAATCCCTGCGCCTGGTAGTGGGTGATCCAGTGTTCCCAGCTGCGGGGCGTCACCCAGAAGCCGTGGATGAGAACGATGGTGTCCGGTTTCACGGGCTTGCACTCCTTCAACGGGTCGCGGCGTAGGCCGACTTGATGATTTTCGCGGCGGCGTCGGGGTGGGAGATCATGACCACGTGCGAGGACTTGATCTCGGTCACCTTGCTGCCTGCGCGCTTGGCCATGAACCGCTGGGCGGCGGGCGGGATGACCTTGTCCGCGGTCGGGATCAGATACCAGGACGGGATCGTCTTCCAGGCGGGAGCCCCGCTGGTGCCGCTGAGGCCCTGGACGCTGCCGGGACGCTGGGTGGCCGCCATGAGACGGGTCTGGGATGCGGGCAGGTCAGCGGCGAACACGGAGCGGAACTTCGCGGGATCGATGTAGCCGTCGGTGCCCGGATCGCCGCCGGGCACCGGGTACTGCCGGCCGATCAGGGCGGCGCCCAGCTCGCTGCCGGGGAACTGCCCGGCCAGTTGCAGCGCGCTTTCGCCCTGGTCCGGCGCGAACGCCCCCATGTACACCAGGGCCTTGACGTTGCCGTGGCCGCGGGCGGCGTTGGTGATGACGAAGCCGCCGTAGGAGTGGGCGGCCAGGATGACCGGGCCGTCGATGGAGTCCACCACGCTGGAGATGTAGGCGGCGTCGTCCGCGGCATCGCGCAGCGGGTTGGCGGGCGCGATGACGGGGAAGCCGTCCTTTTGCAGTCTGGCGATCGTGTCGTTGAAGCCGGAGGCGTCGGCGAACGCGCCGTGCACGAGCACGACGGTCGGCTTCGGCTCCTTCTTCTCGGCCTGTGCGGAAACGCGGGAGGGCGCCTGCGAGGTCGCCTGGGCGGAGACCGCGCCGGTGACGATGAGAGCGGCGGCGGCCAGTGCCGTCAGCAAACGGCGCGGTGCTGGAACACGCATGACGAACCCTTTCGGTCAGGAGGGTCGGACGGTGCGGAGGGACCGGCGGGAGGTGCGGACGCGGGGACTTGCGTGATCAGGTGGCGAGGAACGCCAGCAGGTCGGCGTTGAATTCGTCCTTGTGCGCACCCACGAGACCGTGCGGAGCACCCGGGTAGACCTTCAGCGTCGCGTCCTTGACGAGCTTGGCCGACTCCAGGCCGGCGGCCACGATCGGGACGATCTGGTCGTCGTCGCCGTGCGCGATGAGTGTGGGGATGTCGAAGCGTCCCAGGTCCGCGGTGAAGTCGGTCTCGGAGAACGCACGGATGCAGTCAAGCGCGCCCTTGATCCCGACCTGCATGCTCTGCAGCCAGAACGCGTCCGACACCCCCTGGGAGACCGTCGCGCCGGGCCGGTTGAATCCGTAGAAGGGCAGGCTCAGTTCCTTGTAGAACTGCGACCGGTCGGCCGAGACGCCCGAGCGGATGGCGTCGAACGCTTCGATCGGCAGGCCCTGCGGGTTGGTGTCGGTCTTGAGCATGAGCGGCGGCACCGCGCCCAGCAGGACCGCCTTGGCGATCCGGGAGGTGCCGTGCCGGCCGATGTAGCGGGTCACTTCACCGCCGCCCGTCGAGTGGCCCACCAGCACGGCGTCGTGCAGGTCGAGGTGCTCGATCAGCTGGGCGAGGTCGTCGGCGTAGGTGTCCATGTCGTTGCCGTTCCACGGCTGATCGGAGCGGCCGTAGCCGCGCCGGTCGTGCGCGATCGCGCGGTAGCCGTGCGAGGCGACCAGGTGCAGTTGGTCGTCCCAGGCGTCGGCGTTCAGCGGCCAGCCGTGGCTGAACACCACCGGCTGGCCGCTGCCCCAGTCCTTGTAGAAGATCCCGGTGCCGTCGTGCGTCGTGATGAAGCGGCTCATGGGAGCGCTCCCTTCAGCGGTCGGTGTCGGTCTCGGTGCCCGACTCGGGTGAGGGGAAGCGTGCCAGTGCCGCGGGCATGGTTCTGTACCGTGCGCGCCGAGAACTGTTCCCTGTGCGCCACGGCACCGTCCGCTGCCGTCCGTTGCGGTGGCTGCTGTGGCATGAGAGGACGCAGCGGTTGCAGATGGCCCAGCGGAACTTGAACCCGTCTGTCCAAGCCGCCCGCGGTACTGAAGAATCCTGACGACGGCACGGCAGCGGAGGGGCCGCTGCCGTCGCCCTGGGGGGACCATGCTGGTTCTGGACACCGAGGACTTACCCGCCGCCGACCGGATCGAGGCCTTTCACGCCGCGGCCGTCGGAGAAAGCGGCAGCTGCGCGGTGGAGCAGGAACATCCCGCGGCCGGTATCCGCAAGAAGCTGGAAGTGTGGACCTTCGGTCCGCTGACCCTGTTTGCCACGCGCGGCTCCGGCATGCGCGTCTGGCGCACCCCGCGCCACGCGCGCTTCGACTCGATGAACACCGTCTCGATCATCACCCAGAGCCAGGGGACGGGGGCGTTCACCTGGAACGGCCATCAGCAGCACGTGGGGCCCGACAGCCTGGCCCTGGCCCACAAGACCGCCGGCTACGAATACGGCTGGTCCGGGGCCGGACTGTCCGTCGCCTTCATGGTCGACACCGAGCGTCTGGGCCTGCCCGAAGAGCAGATCCGCACCGCGATACCGCTCCTGCAGCACAGCAAGGTCGCGCCGCTGCTGCTGCGTCACATCCGGGATCTGCATCACCACGCCGACCGGCTCAGCGCCGACCCGGGCGCCGAGGCGCTCGCCGCCGCCACCCTGGAACTCACCCGCGCCCTGATCGTCTCGGTGGCCGCCGGTGAGCGCACCCGGCGGCAGGTCGCCGAGGACACTCTCCTGACCCGCGTCCTGGCCTACATCCGCGCGCACCTGACCGATCCCGGGCTCACCCCGCACCGCATCGCCGCGGCCCACAACATCTCCGTGCGCACTCTCTACCGGCTGTGCGAGCAAGGCGGCCTCGGCCTGGAGAAATGGATCGTCCGCCGCCGCCTGGAGGGCACCCGCCACGACCTGGCCGCCCCCGAGCACTCCCACCGCACGATCGAGGCCATCGCCCGCTCCTGGGGCTTCACCAACCCCGCCTACTTCTCGCGCCGTTTCCGCCAGACCTACGGCGCCACACCCCGCCAGTGGCGCCGCATGCAGCACGCGGCCGGCTTCCCGCCCCGGCAGGATCCCGCGTAGTCCCGGCACCGGGCTTCCCGGTATCGGGCGCCCTCGCAGCAGGCTTTCGCCCCGTTTCGGCCGGGCCGCATGTCGTGCGGTCGTCCGACCCCGGCGACCGGTATAGTATTACCGGTATAGTTATTGGTTGCGTGAGAAGGGCGCCGCATGATCGAGATTCTGAACCCCACCCTACTGGCCCGCGCGAAGGACACCGGCGCCCTGGTCGCCGACATCCTGCAGACGATGAAGAGCCGCAGCACGATCGGCACGAACCTGCTCGACATCAACCGGTGGACCGAGAAGATGATCGCCGAGGCCGGGGCCCAGTCCTGCTACGTCGACTACGCACCGTCCTTCGGACGCGGCCCCTTCGGCCACTACATCTGCACGGCCGTCAACGACGCGGTGCTCCACGGACGGCCCTACGACTACACGCTGGCCGACGGCGACCTGCTGACCCTCGACCTCGCCGTCTCCAAAGGCGGAGTCGCCGCGGACGCCGCCATCAGCTTCATCGTGGGCGACACAAAGCCCCCGGAGAGCGTCGCGATGATCGACGCCACCGAGCGCGCCCTGGCCGCGGGGATCGCCGCCGCCGGGCCCGGCGCCCGCATCGGCGACCTCTCCCACGCCATCGGCACGGTCCTCACCGAGGCGGGCTACCCCATCAACACCGAATTCGGGGGCCACGGCATCGGATCAACGATGCACCAGGACCCCCACGTCTCGAACACGGGACGGCCCGGCCGCGGCTACAAACTGCGCCCCGGCCTGCTGCTGGCCCTGGAGCCGTGGGTCATGGCGGACACCGCCCAACTCGTCACGGATGCCGACGGATGGACACTCCGCAGCGCGACAGGCTGCCGCACGGCACACAGTGAGCACACCATCGCCATCACCAGCGACGGTGCCGAGATCCTCACCTTGCCGAAGCAGGGATGAAGCGCAGGGCACGGCGCGCTCAGCGGGCCTGAGCGGCCGTCTTCCAGGCCATCGCCGCCACGTCCAGACCCGTGCGCACCCCGTCGACGACCTCACCGGGATTGTCGGGGAGGTTGATCTGTCCCCCCTCCCTGGGGGCCTCGTCGGCATGGGCGGGGCCGGCCACAGCAAGGGCAGCGGCTGCAAGGGTCAGGGCAGCGGCGGCGCGCTTCGCATTCCTCATGCCTACCTGAACGATCACACGGTGCTCAGGTTGCGCGCGCCCCGCCACTCAGGTGACCCCACGGGGCCGAGCCCGCCCGCCCCCTCACCCGGCGGCGAGCTTCTTCCACTGGGCCCGCGCCACGTCGACCGGGAAGGGCATCATCTCCGCCCCGCTGTCCGGGCCGGAATACGTCCGGCTGAAGAAGCCGAGCGTGCGACCGGAGCGCACGATCAGCACCTTGCGCGTGGGGGTGTCGGCGCCCGGGACGCCCTTGAGCACGAACCAGGTGTATTCGTCGGCGAAGTTCAGACGTTCGGGATCGATCTGCTGCTGCGGCGACTGCACCGGGGTCTGCTCACCACGGACCTTGAAGACAAAGCCGTAGCGGCACACCGTGCTGGCCGCGCCCAGGTCCGACAGGGCCTCCTCCTCGCCCTTCCCCTTGTACGACGCCAGCGTCACCGTCGTCTTGACCAGGTCGCCCTCCACGGTCTTCGCTCCCCGCGGATTGCCCATCGCGGTGCGCTGCACCGTGGACACCGGGTCACCCGCGCTCATGCCGAGCGCCGTCCTGGCCTCCACCGTGCACTCCGGCTGATTCGCGCCCACCTCGGATTCCTCGTACCGGTCGGCCTTCTGCCGGGCGCCCACCTGGTGGTCCGGTACGTCGCTGCCGGCGACCGCGGCGGTCTCCAGCTCCCCGGAGGTCAGCGTCCTGGCCGGGACAGTGGCGCTCGGTTCCGCGGCGCCGCCGTCCGATTCGGCGCCGCTGCACGCCGCCAGCGCGCTCAACGCCACGGCGCCGACCATGATCCGCGTCGAACGGCGCGCGGCGGCTTTGATCCTGCTCATGTGCTCTTCTCTCCCCCGTAGTTCTTCCTGCGCGGCACGGTAGACGATCAGGTGCGGCAACCACGCGGCAGGTCGGCGCCCCGGAGCCCGGTCAGCCGTTGATCGAGAAGAAGATCGTGTCCTGGCTGTACCAGTCGATGGACTGGGCACTGACCCATTCGCTGTGCTCGACGTCCAGATTCGCGATCAGGAGTTGGACGTTGTCGGCGAAATCGGGGTCGAGCCGGTCGAGGACCGCGCGGTAGGCGTCGGCGGCGGGCTTGGCCTTCGCCAGCGGCCACATGCCGATGTGCGGGCCGTCCACGGGATACAGAATGTGGAAAGGGATCTCGTCCGGCGGCCCGGAGAACAGCAGGTCATGGGGCAGTAGATCGGCACTGACACCCAGCCGGCGCAGCTCGTCGTCCAGCAGACCGAAGAAGGTGGACGGCCGCGAATACACGCCCAGTTCGCAGGGATCGGACGCATTGATGTCGATGAGGAACTGCAGAGCCCGGTAGTAGGCACCGGCCGCATACTCCGCGTCCGAGTCGGCGTGACCGGCTATCAGGTGCTCCAGCGCGTCCGGAACGGACAGGCCCCAGTCGACGCCCTGGCGATCGAGATCGAGCTGATCGGCCCGGGCCTTATCGCGCGCGTGCCCCAACCGCCGCTGCTGATCAGCGGTGAGTCGGCCCGCGGCCCCCAGGAGCGCCACGACGTCGGCTTTGTCCGCGGTGGAGTACGTGATGATTCGGCTCATGATCGCCATGCTGCCAGCTGCCACTGACAGCGGGCACTTGAGGGGATCACGCGCTCATCGATTGACGGCACGACACCCTGGAGGCTTCAGTAGCCGGGCGTCGCCCGTGCGCCGGAGGGGGAGCTGACCGTGGAGAACATTCTGTCCGTAACCATCGGTGCCGTTGTGGGCCTCGCAGGGGCCGTGTTCGGTGCCTGGCTCACCGCACGACGGCAGGACCGCATGTGGTTGCGCGATCAGAAGCTCAAAGCCGGGATCGGCTTCAACACTGCCGTGACCCAGCTCATCGACCACCTCCGGGAAACACAGCTGGGTGACGACGGCGCCGGGGCCAACGAGTTGGCGGGCCGCATGCAGGAAGCCCGCTCGGCTCTCTACCTCCTGTGCGCAGACGACACCGTCGAGCTCGCCAACGCGCTCGCCCTTCGAGTCTGGAAATCCCGGCCCAGCGAGGGCATGGATGAGCGCAGAGAAGAGCACAGGCAGACGCTGGACCTCCTTCGCCGGTTCACTCAGCAGCTCCGGCGGGACATAGCCAAGTCGTAGTCACCGCCGGATCAGCGATCGGATCGGCGGTCGGACCAGCGGTCGGACCAGCGCCAAGCTCCCCCTCGCCGGGTCGATGCCGGCCTCGCGGGTATGGTCGTGATCATGACGCCCGATCAATCCCAGATGCTGGCCATGGCCTTCCTGGAGTCGCAGGAGATCACCACGACGGA
Organism: Streptomyces sp. NPDC055189; assembly: GCF_053606765.1. Taxonomy (NCBI): domain Bacteria; kingdom Bacillati; phylum Actinomycetota; class Actinomycetes; order Kitasatosporales; family Streptomycetaceae; genus Streptomyces; species Streptomyces sp. NPDC055189. The sequence goes on along the minus strand of NZ_JBSGSG010000123.1, from coordinate 9,040 downwards.
CTGTCGTGGCTGCGGCACCGAGGTGTCGGGGATCAGCGGGCGCTACGCCTGCGGGGTTTGCGGCTGGACGAACCCATGGGACGAGGGACACCGGGCTCTGCCGGTGGCCGAGGACGATCCCGACTGGCCAGGACGCGGAAAGCGCACCTGAGATGCCGGGCCGCCCTCCGGGGCCGCGCCGCACGGCATGAAGACACTCGACGGTCGCGGGCCGGCCCTGTCCAAGCTAGATCTCGGCACCTTGATCGCCGGTCCGCGGGATCACGTCGTGGCCGCCGCAGCACAGTAGCGGTCGAACGCCTCACGAGCATCCGGAACGAACGCCTCGTGGCGCACCAGGTCAGTCAACTCCTGCTCCGTCAGCCAGGCGTGCCAAGCGATCTCCGAGAGGTCAGGTCGCACCGGATCCTTCACGACAACCTCGTGCAGGCCCAGCCAGTACGGGCTGATCGCTCCCGCGCAGTGGAACTTGAGCACGAACCGGGGTCGCCCCTGGACGCCGAGCTCTTCCGAGAGTTCCCGTGCCGCAGCGTCTTCGTACGACTCGCCGACCTCAACGGCGCCACCCAGCATCCAGTTGAACTGCCCCGGGAAGCGGGATACGTCCTCGGGGCGGCGGTGCACAAGAATCCGTTCGGACATGTCGCGGCACACAATGGTCGCCACACGGTGCAGCCAGCCACGGCGTATCGCTTCGGCCCTGTCCACCACGCACAGCACCTGATCCTGCTCATCAACGCGTTCAACCAACTCAGCCATGCCCCACACGATGCCAGGCCCCACCCGGCAGGGGGCGCTGGGCCTTCTCCTCACACAACTCGCACGCCGCCTGCTCCGATACAAACCGAACGGCTCGTGCTCCGCGAGTCCGAGGCCCGGGACCGTGCGGCGCCTGGGGCGCCGATCAGTGGATGGGCGTCCTGATGCCCGCGATGCGGCGTGCGCCTTCTGCCCCATAGGGGCACTGTGGGCAGATGCAACGGACGGTGCGTGCCGCGGGCGCGGCGAACGTGGACACGGTGTGGCAGCGGTACGTGCGCACGGCGGCCTGGCCGACGTGGGCTCCGCAGATCCGCACGGTGGAGGCCGAGCAGGAACTGCGGGCGGGCATGCGCGGCCGGGTGCGCCCCGTGGTGGGGCCGAGCGTCGCCTTCGTCGTCGAGGCGGTCGACCATGAGGCCCGCACCTGGCAGTGGCGGGTTCGCATGGGCCCGGTGAGGATGCGCCTGTGGCACGCCGTACTCCCCCGCGATCCGTCCGGCACGATCACCGAGCTGCGCATCGACGGCCCTGCCCCGGTGGTTGTGGCCTATGCGCCAGTCGCCCGCCGCGCGCTGCGGCGCCTGGTCCGTTAGAGCGCCACAACTGCCCTTCGGAAGCTCAACTGCACGCACCTCAAAGCCCCTTGTGTCGCAGATGACCGGAGACCGCCAGGGCCTGGTCATCACGATGACCAGGCCCCCGGAACGCAGGCGAGTGAGCGGGAACGAGCGCTCAAGAAGACGTGATCGGGTCGTCCGTGCGGAGTGCGAGGGCCCGTATGACGAACACCGTCTCCATCGCGCACAACGCCACACCGAGGGCGACGTGCGCGGCGAGGGAGCTGGCCAGTCCCAGCGCGGTCTGCGTGAACGTGGCCGCCAAGATGCCGGTGGCGGCCTTCAGTGGCCACGTCAGCCGGCGGTTGCTGCGCCACAGCAGAGCTGCTGCCACGACCTGGAGGAACACCAGCAACTCGAAGACGTAGGCGTTGAAGCCGTGCGGGTCGATGGACGCGACGTCGCCGTTCAGCAGCATTCCGACGAGCAGGCCCTGCACCAGAGTCTCGAGGCAGGCCAGGGCGGCCACGACCCGCAGCAGCGTGAGCGCGCCGCGCCCCCGCACGCCCCGGGCAGCCGTGCCCACAGTGCCCGGCCCCGCATGGCGGGGCTCTGCCCGCGAGGAGGTGTCGTGCATGGAAGTCCCCATTTCTTCAGTCAGGTTGGCGGTGCGTCACGTGCGGGCGGCCGCATGTGCCGGCAGCGGCTGTGGCCCGGGGCGTCGGTCAGGACTGGGTGTCGAGCCATTCCCGGAAGGTGGGACCGGCGAGTTTGGCGTGCGGGCCGGGGAGGAATGCGCCGGCCGCCGCCAGCTCGGCATCGGGCATGCTGGAGCCGTCGACTTCGACCACCTTGATGCCCCGACGGGCGCCGAGAAGTGCGGCCGCTTCAGACATGGTCTGCCTGCGGGGCCCGGCGATCTCAGGGATCGGCACTCCGGGACCTGGTTGCGCGGCGTCGGGGTCGGTGGCCAGGTCGACCAGCGTCTCGGCCACGGTGCGGCAGGCCACGAGCTGGGTGGGCAGGGCGGGGATGTAGGCGACGTCGCCCTGCTGCCAGTCCAGGAGCTGGCCGACGAACTCGTGGAACTGCGCGGCCCGCAGGATGCGGGCCGGCAGCGGGCCGGACAGGTTGGCTTCCTCGTGCACCTGCTGGGCGGCGACGAAACCTGCTGTCGCTTTGTCCGCGCCGATGATCGACACGGCGGCGATCCGGTCGGCTCCCGCACACCGGCCGGCCTCGTGCAGGTTGCCGGTGGCGGTGCGGAAGAACTCCGTGGCGGCCTCCTGGTCGGACGCGTGCCACGACGCGACGTCGATGATGACGTCGACACCGGTGAGCGCGTCGGCCAGGCCTTCGCCGGTGATCACATCCACGCCGGTGGCGCGGGACATCGACACCACAGGGTGCCCTCGTTCCGTGAGGACGTCCACAACGTGGCGTCCCAGCCGTCCGGTTGCTCCTGCCACGGCGAACTTGCTGATGCTCATGTCCCACCCTTTCCCGGGTGCCAGAGGTGTCTGCGTCGTACGTCGGCGCACGGGACTCGCAGTGCGTACGCGCGGCGTCCCGACAGGCACGAGACGTCGGTCCCCCGTCGCCCGTAACAGAGGCGGCCGTGTGATGCAGGCCACGCCTCGCGGGTGTTACACAACAGCGCCGCCCGGCGTCCCGTGCACGGACCATGAGTGGGCAGGGCGGGGAAGCGAACAGGCGGGAGCCGGACATGAGCGAGCGCGGCGGACGGATCACGGACACACCCGAGGCGCTGGATCGCGGCACCCAAGTGGATGGCGCCACCGAGGTGTTCCTGGCCCACCGCAACCTGCTGTTCACGGTCGCCTACGAGATTCTCGGCTCGGCCGCCGACGCCGAAGACGTGCTGCAGGAGACCTGGCTGCGGTGGACGGCCGTCGATCCGGCGAAGGTGCGCAAGGAACGCGCGTACCTGGTGCAGATCACCACCCGGCAGGCACTCGACCGGGTGCGCGCGCTCGGCAGGCGCAAGGAGTCCTACGTGGGACCGTGGCTGCCCGAGCCGCTGCTGACCGCGCCGGACGTGGCGGAGGACGTCGCACTGGCCGACAGCGTCTCCATGGCGATGCTGCTTGTGCTGGAGACGCTCGCACCGGTGGAACGGGCGGTTTTCGTGCTCCGGGAGGTGTTCGACCTGGCCTACGACGAGATCGCCGACGCCGTCGGCAAGAGCCCGGCCGCAGTCCGCCAGCTCGCCTATCGGGCCCGGACACACGTCGCCGCGCGCCGGCCCCGCGGCACCGCCTCCCCTGCCCAGACCAGGGCTGCGCTCCATGCCTTCCAGCAAGCGGTCGAAACCGGCGAACTGCAGAACCTGATCGACATCCTCGCCCCCGACGTCGTCGCCCTCAGCGACGGCGGCGGAGTGCGACACGCCCTGCTGCGGCCCATCGTGGGCGCGGACAAGGTCGCCCGCCTGCTGGCCGCCGGCTGGTGGACGCGCGATGCCGCAAGGTCGCTCGAGCCGGTTCAGATCAACGGTGGCCCGGCCCTCCTGGTCCGGATCGACGGACAGGTCGATGGCGTCCTGGCGGTGAGCGTCGAGAACGGCTACGTCACCGGCGCCTACCACGTCCGCAACCCCGACAAGCTGTCGCGCGTGGCACACGAGACCGCCATCAGCCGCTGACCGTCCTCTCCGCCCAGTCGTCCGCCATGGGGCGGCAGGACGGCTCGTGCGGGCCGGCCCGGTCCGGGATGGTGGGAGCCATGACGGAGCAGAGGTTCGACGTGTGGGCGGCCGGGGATGCCTACGAGCGCTACATGGGCCGCTGGAGCCGGCTGGTCGCGGACGATTTCGTGGCGTGGCTGGGCTGCGGGGACGGTTTGCGGTGGGTGGATGTGGGGTGTGGGACGGGGGCGCTGACCGCTGCGGTGGCCCGGCGGTGTCGGCCGCGGCTGGTGGTGGGGGTGGATCGGTCCGCCGGGTTCGTGGGTGCGGCCCGTGCGGGAGCTGATGCTTCGGCGTGCTTTGTCGTCGGCGACGGATTGTCGCTGCCGGTGCGCGGCGCCGGGTGCGACGTAGCGGTCAGTGGGTTGGTGCTCAACTTCTTTCCCGCGCCGGGTGCGGCGGTGGCCGAGGCTGCCCGGATCGTGCGGCCGGGCGGGCTGGTCGCGGCGTATGTGTGGGACTACGCGGAGGGCATGGCGTTCCTGCGGCACTTCTGGGCTGCCGCGGTCGCGGTGGACCCGGCGGCCGCCGAGCTGGACGAGCGCCGGCGGTTTCCGGTGTGCGGTCAGGATCGCCTGCGCTCGCTGTGGAGGGATGCGGGGCTCGTCGACGTGGCTGTCGCACCCATCGAGGTGGCCACCGTTTTCGTCGGCTTCCCGGATCTGTGGGAGCCGTTCCTCGCCGGGCAGGGCCCCGCTCCCGGCTATGCCGCCGCCCTCAGCCCCTCCGCCAGAGAGCGGTTGCGCAGCACGCTGCGCGACGCCCTGCCGACGCAGCCGGACGGGTCGATCGTGCTCACCGCCCGTGCGTGGGCGGTGAGGGGCAGGTCGGTTCGCGCCGCCGGGTGAGGGCGTTCGTCCACGGGCGGTTGGGGGGTGAGCCCGGACTCCCCCAAGCCGGGCTCACCCCTGCGGCGCGCACGTCACCACCCCCACGGTGCCGCGCCGCTCGCTGACGGGTCGGGCGCCCCCGTCGCTGGTTCATCAGGCCCTCTCCCTGCCGACGCGGTCGGAAGGCAGCACCCGCACCGCACTCCGCCAGTCGCCTGCGCCGGGCGTGAGCGGGCCGAAGTCCTCGCCGCCCGGCCGCGGATGCCGTGCGGTGGACGTGACGCCGTCGTGGTCCCCCCTCGTTGATCACGGCGGCTCACGAGCTCTGTGTGGCCTCAGGCCCGGGCACCGCCTGTGCCGGGCGCCGCGCGGGCCTGACGTCTACGCATGGATCGTTCTCTCTTTCCGGTGGACACGGTGGATACGGCGCGGCTCCTTCCGCGGAGGAGCCGCGCGAGAAGGCGGGTAGCAGGAATTCGGCCAACGGTGACGTCCCGCTGTACCGAAGTGCCAGATGGGCCGACCAGGCACCACAGAGACTGCTGGTGATCGGCGGGCCGGGGCAACATCAATCGGCTGTCCCGGATGAGCGCCGGCTGTCCGGGCTGGTCAGAGCATTGTCCGGATGATGTCCCGGACAGCGCGGACACGGCTAGATCCACCGTTCCCCCTGTGCCCCGGCAGCAGCAGGATGATGTTCGTGAGAGATCCAGGGGAGTTGTCGCCGTACGAGGCCAGAGATGTTGCCGACTTCATCCGGCTGATGGGGAAGCTCAAGGAGCGTTCGGGGCTGACGTATCGCGAATTGGAGGAGCGGGCCGCCGGGAACGGCGACGTGCTGGCGCGCAGCACGCTGGCCGACGTCCTGCGACGCACGAGCCTGCCGCGGCCCGATGTGCTGACCGCGTTCGTCCGCGCCTGCGGGGATGGGCAGCAGATCGCAGCCTGGCTGGAGGTCAGGGACCGGATCGCGGCGGACGCCGCTGCCGCCGCCGCGGATTCCGCTGCCGAGCCGCCCGCCGTGTCATCCGGCCCGGAAGCCGGCGAGGTTCAGCGCCCGGGCGAGGAATCCGCGGGCCGGCGGCCACGCCGGTTCAAGGGCCGCACGGCCCAACTCGCGACCTTGCTCGTGGTGGCCCTGCTCGCCTTGGCCGCCTGGGGATTGATCCCCGACAGCTCCGGTGATTCCGGCGCACCGGCTGCCGCGGCCACTCCCTCCGGAGCTCCCGCCGGCGGCGGCTGGGTGAGCATCCGCCCCGTCGGTGCGCCGGACCTCTGTCTGACCGACGGCCGTGACCGGGAGGGTGCCTATGAAAGCGCCGTCGCCGTCCAGCTCCCCTGTGCCCAATCCCCCGTACCGCGTACGTATCTGGAACCGGCCGGTGAGGATCTCTACCGCATCCAGTGGCACCACCCCGAGCACGGGAAAGGCTGCCTGGCGATCATGACGAGCGGCCCGGTGAAGCACATGCTCGAACCGCGGCAGGACTGTGGCCAGGGCACCCTCTTCCGTGTGGAAGCCGCCACCACCGAAGGCGCCGGGAACGTACGGCTCCGCCCGACCGACAGCAGCAAGTGCATCGGCATCGCCGACAACGCCACCTCCGCGGGAGCCGAAGCGATCGCCGAACGATGCACCGACGCTGAAGACCAGCAGTTCCTCATCAAGAAGGGCTGACGGTCCGCGCCGCAGCCGACCGCACGGCCGTGCCGGGCGGCTGGATGGACCAAGCGACCGATTTGATCTCCCCGCGGCCGGGTAGCAGGGCGACATGGTCACCGAAAGCACCGCTTCCCCCAATGGCTACGTGCAGCCCGTCATCGACGTCCAGGCCCTCGCCGAGTTGCTCGACGGCGAATACGCCGAGGTCCGCGACCTCGTCCGCACCAACCTGACGACGTATGCGGGTGTACTGGACGAAGCGGAGCAGCTCGGTTTCGACGAGTTCCGCGAGCGCGTGCGTGAGCTCGTCGTCGAGATGGCGGCCACGGGCCAGACCGGCATGGGATTCCCGAAGGAGTACGGCGGTGGCGGCGACATCGGCGCGTCGATCGCCGCGTTCGAGACGCTCGCCTTCGGTGATCTGTCGGTCCTGGTGAAGGTCGGCGTGCAGTTCGGACTGTTCGGCGGTGCCATCCTGCATCTGGGCACCAAGCGCCACCATGAGGCGTATCTGCCGCGTCTGATCACCGGGGAGCTGATGGGCTGCTTCGCGATGACCGAGACCGGGCACGGCTCCAATGTCCAGGCGCTGGGCACCGTGGCCCGGTACGACGCGGACAGCCAGGAGTTCGTCATCACCACCGGCGGGGACCAGGCGCGCAAGGACTACATCGGCAATGCGGCCCGGCACGCCGAGCTGGCGGTTGTCTTCGCCCAGCTGGAGGTGGGCGGGGAGCAGCAGGGGGTGCATGCGTTCGTCGTGCCGATCCGCGTCGGCGGTGAGGTGGCCGCCGGGGTCCGGATCGAGGACGACGGCCGCAAGATGGGCCTCAACGGCGTGGACAACGGCCGGATCTGGTTCGACGGCGTGCGCGTGCCGCGCGAGGCGCTGCTCAACAAGTTCGCCGACGTCACTCCCGAGGGCGACTACGAGAGCCCGATCGACAACCCCGGCCGCCGCTTCTTCACGATGCTGGGCACGCTGGTGCAGGGGCGGGTCAGCGTCGCCGGCGGCGCGGTCAACGCCAGCAAGGTCGCGCTGACGATCGCCACCAAGTACGCCGACCGGCGGCGGCAGTTCGAGGCGGCCTCGGACAGCGAGGAGCAGGTGCTTCTCGACTACGGCATGCACCAGCGCCGGCTGCTCCCGCTGGTCGCGCGCACCTATGCGCTGCATTTCGCCCAGGACGTCCTGCGCACGCAGCTGCACGAGGTCTTCTCGGGGGACGGGCACGACGAGCGCGCACGGCGCGAGCTGGAGGCACGGGCCGCGGGCACCAAGGCGCTCGGCACCTGGCATGCCACGCGCACGATTCAGGAGTGCCGCGAGGCGTGCGGGGGCGCGGGCTATCTCGCCGTCAACCGGTTCGCCGCCCTGAAGGCCGACAGCGACGTCTTCGCGACGTTCGAGGGCGACAATCACGTACTGCTGCAGCTGGTGGCCAAGGGTCTGCTCACGCACTACGCGAGCGAGTTCGAGAGCATGGACCAGCTCGGCATGGTCCGCTATGTCACGAGCCTCGCCGTGGAGACGGTCATCGAGAAGACCTCGGCCCACAAACTGCTCGAACGCGTACGGGACTTGCTGCCCGGCGGCGATGAGTGGGATCAGGAAGCGGGCCTCTTCGATTCGGAGTATCAGCTGGCCATGCTCCGCTACCGCGAGGAGCACATGCTCGCCGGTGCGGCGCGCCGGCTCAAGCGCGGGATGGATCAGAAGGTTCACCCCGGCGTCGTCTTCTCCCGGGTGCAGGACCATGTCATCGCGGTGGCCCACGCACATGTCGAGCGGCTGGTGCTCGAGGCGTTCGTCGACAAGATGCGCCAGTTGCCCGACGGCGACAACAAGGTGGCGCTGGGGCTGCTCTGTGACCTCTTCGCCCTCTCGACGATCGAGGCGGACCGTGCCTGGTTCATGGAACACGGCCGATTGACGCTGCAGCGCTCCAAGGCGATCCGCCGCGAGGTGAACGACCTGTGCCAAAAGGTGCGCCCGCTCGCCTCCGACTTCGTCGACGCCTGGAACATCCCTCCGCAGCTGCTGCGCTCCCCCGACCTGCTGGGCTGACCGGGCCCGGCCCAACTCCGCGGGACGGACTGACAAGCGGCACCGGGGATCAGCACACTGAGGGCATGCGCTACGAGGAGAAGGCGAAGCTCACCGCGGCGAAGGTGCTGGTGCCGGTGGGCATCCTCCTCGCCTCACCGGTGCTGCTGGCGGCCGGAGCGCCGCTCCGGCAGCGTTACCTGCGCTACGTCTACCGGGACGGGGCGCCTCTGATCCTGGACAAGAAGCAGGGGCGGATCAGTGTCCATTGGTTCGTGATCAGCAACTTCCTTTTCAGAACCTGCTGTTGGCCCACGGAGACACTCGTACGGCTCGCCTCGCGGCGAGGGTGAGCGTCAGACGGACGGACGCGGATTTTCCATCCCTGATCTTGCAGGGTATCCCCGTCTTCAGGCGGGGAGGGAATGCATCTCAGGACTGCTCTGACCTGCACGTCACAGCGGACGTTTTTGC
>NZ_JBSGSG010000122.1:0-21923 GCF_053606765.1 Streptomyces sp. NPDC055189 | reverse complement strand
AACCGGAATTGCTCCGCAATTCAGAATTCCGGCTCCGCCGGAATTCCCGGGTCAACTCCGTTGCCCCGGGCCCGAATTCGCTCCGCGATTCGGGCAGAAACGGGATTCGCTCCGCGAATCCCTCAGGCTGGCTGCGCGGGCGGGCCCGGGTGGTCTTTGCGCCCATCCGGTGTTTCTGACGGGCCGTCAATACCGTACGGTTCAGCCGATTTCTGATCCCCCGACTCCGCGCGCTCTATTCTCGAATAGGACTCCACTTTAAAGATTGTGAGGGTTGCGGTGCAAGAGCGTAAGGAAGCAAAAAACTATGGGAACTTCGAGAGATCGCCTCCCTCCTCTGGGAGCGCGAGGGGCCACGGAGTCGGCTCGTCCGTCCAGCTCCTGACCTCAGGACAGCCTGAAGTTGTACCGCTCGGGCGGACCGCCCGGGATGCCGGGGCTCTTGATCGGTCTCAGGGTGGCCTGACGTTCCCTGTTGAACGGTGCGTCAACTTTAGTATTCTGAGCTCTTTTTGACACTGCCTCAGTGATCTCTCTTTTATGCCACAATAACTCGCATGTCGAAGAAGGATGTGTGGGTTCGAATCGGCAGCAAGACCTTCACTGCCGAAACTATCAAGGGAATGGACGGCAGCGAACCCGCTATCTCCAAGTCAGGGTGACTGGCGAGCGGGAGTCCTTGAAAATCCGTGGCCGTATTCCATACCGGGATGAGGGATTGACCGACGAGGAGCGGCGGCGTTACTCCGATTCCATGCTGCCTGCGGTGGTCGCGCAGGGGCTCCTCGACGCGATCGCGGCCTGTGCGGCGGACGGCGGGCATTGGCTGCTCAGCTTCGAGGACAACTCCGCGTGTGCGGAGGTGGGTTGGGTGCGTAGGGGGTTGGGCAAGAGGGGGCTGCCGCCACAGCGGCGTGCGGATGCGGGGCCTTCGGTTACCGCGCACACGACGGCGTCGGGCTCTGTGTCCGGGGGCGCGGACGGATCGGAGACGATGCCGGCGGGCGAGCGTGCGCTGCTTGCCCCGGGGGTCCGGCGAGACAGTCATCGCCGGCGGAGTCTTGATGAGCGGGAGCGGCAGCGGATGCTCGCCCAGGTTCCTGCGCACTGGTGTGTCCCGGGAGGCCGTCTGTGGCACCCGGGGTCGGCGGGTAGTGGCAGTGACGTGGAGTACGAGGAGGGCGTCGCGGCGAGGGACGAGCAGCGCTGCGGGGCTAAGCACGGAGGTCTCGGGCGGAGCTGTGTCCTGCGTGAGGGCCATGTTGGGTTGCATCGTGGTCATAGCCCTGATGGCGTCTTCGCGTGTTGGGAGGGTGATGCCGGCGTCTACGGCGACTGAGTGGAGATTGGGTGCTCGCGCGCATGGATGACGGCGTGCTGGGTGTGAGGTGTCGTTTCGGGTCTGGAGGCGACGAGCATGGTGAATGGGTCCAGGGGCGCTTCGAGCCTTGGCGTTTTCCGTGTGGCGCCGTTGCGCGGGGAGACGACGTTTTCTTTGATCTGTCGTCTCGCAGGCCGGTACGGGGTGCCGGAGGCGGGGCTGCGATCGCAGTGGCAGTGGCGGGGTGCGCGGCCCGGGCATCCGGGCGGGGGTGTGAGGGCGGATGCGGAGGTGCTGCTGAATACGGCGGGGCGGCAGGTGCTGGCGGACTTGTGCGGTGTCGAGGGTGTGGTGATGGCGCGGGCGCTGCCTTCGTGGGACCACGGGGAGGTGGTGCCGGAGCTGCAGGGCGAGGCTGGGGAGCCGGCGGCGGTGTGGCGTGTGGGTGGCGCGGTGGCGGGGCCGGTGGCCTTCGGTTGCCGCTCGTGCGCTGCCCGGCGGTCAGGTTCACCGGTGGGGTGGGTGCGGTACGCGCGGCGGTGGGAGCGGGTGTGTGGGCGGCATGGGCGGTGGCTGCTGGACGCGGACGCCGCCCAGGGGGTGGAGTACCTGGATGTACGGGGCCTGCCTGAGGTGGTGGTGGCGCAGCGGCGGTGGTCGGGTGTGGTGCGGCGGGCGGTGCGGGGTGGGGTGGAGGCGGGGCGGGTGTTCGCGTTGGCGTATGCGGTGGTGGCCCGGTGGTGGGAGCAGGCGTTGCACTGGGAGGAGGAGCGGGTGTGGCCGCGGCGGCTGCACCAGGTCGCCGGGGGTGATGCGGGCGGGGAGCTGGAGCGGTGGCGGATCGTGGGGCGCGATGCGGTGATCTTTCCCGAAGTGGTCGTGGTCGCGGACGCGTTGCTGGACCCGGCGATGGCGCAGCTGGTGTGGGTGGACAGCGGGGGTGAGCGGCTTCGGCCCTTGTCCGCCGACGGGGCGTTTGGCCGGGCTCTGGGCGAGCGGGTGGGCCGGCCGTGGCTGGGCCCGCTGGCTGCGAGCGATTACGGCGGTCCTTTGCTCGCCTGGATGGGAGCTGTCGTGCGGATGCGTCGCGGCCTGAGCAGGCTGGATGGGTATGGGAGGGAGCGGGATCTGTGGTGGTTGCGCCAGGAGCATCAGCCCGCCACCATGGCCGCTCAGCTGCGGGTGCGGGCCAAGGAGAATCGGGCGCCGGGATCGGGCACGAACTGGCGCGCTGCAGTCTCCGCGGAGCAGCGTTTTCTGATCGGCAACCTCCTCGGTGAGGCCGAGGAGCAGGTGCTGCTGTTGCGGGGTGCGCAGGTGGGTTCCACCGCTGACGCGGCCCGGTATCTGCTGGAGACGTTGAGCCGGGGCACTGAGCTCCTGGACCGGGCGCTGGTGCAGGTCATGGCTGCGGCCGTGCGCGCCGGAGTGGGGTTGGAGGATGTGGCCTGCTGGGCCCGCCTGTCGCCGGAGGAGGCGGTGGAGATTCTGCGGTCATATCGGGGGGTGGAGGGCCGGTAGGCCGGCGTACTGCCTGGGACGGGCGAGGTCGGGCTCGGTTTCTCCGTTGATCGGTAGGTCGCGTTCGCTCGTTGGGGTGAGGCGCCGGAATTCCGGTCCGCCGTCGCGGGGGGCTGCTCTTGGCTGCTGCTGTGGGACTACCGGGCGATGCGGGGCGCGTGCTGGCGGTGTTCGTTGACGAGACCGGGTGCCTGAGGCAGATGCCCTGGATCGCTGCCGCGGCCGAGGTGCGTTTCGAGCTTGCTCCGCCAGTGGCCGCGTTCCCGGTCGTGCCCGGTAGGCGGTGGGGTCCGGGCTGGTGGTGGTCGGCCACGACGGGGCGGCATGTGGCGCACGGGTCGGCGGCCATGCGGGCGCAGTTGATGCTGCTGGACCGGGACCGGCAGGTGGTGGGGCTGTCGGGGCGTCCCGTGCGGGTGGTGTGGCGCGAGGACGACGGCCGGGTTCGGTCGTGGGTGCCGCAGGTGTTCGCCCGGTACGCGGACGGGAGTGGGCTGCTGGCCGACTGCCCCGCCGGTGGGGGCGGCGGTGGAGTGCGGGCACAGCAGGCGCGGTCGGTGTTGGAGGCGGTGTGCGGGTGGGTGGGGTGGCGTTACCGGTGCCTTGCGCCGCCGGATGCGGTGGTGGCGGGGAATGTGGCGTGGCTGGCCGGCTATCGGCACCCGCGCTACCGCGGTGCGGACGGCCTGGAGGAGGCGGTCTTGGAGGTCTACGCGCAGCCTCGGCCTCTGCTGGAGGGGGTGGCCGGGGTCGGAGATCCACTGCAGGTCTTGCCGGTCGTCTATCACGCGCTGTGGGCGGGGCGGCTCGAGACGGTGCTGGATGTGCCGCTGCACGAGCGTGTGGTGGTCCGGCGGGGAGTGGCTGGGGGGCGGGGATGATGACGGAATCTCCTGTGGGCTGGCGGGTCGAGGTCGGGGCGCATGTCGTCTTTGATGGCGCTGCCTGGCAGGTCGCCGCGCTGGTCGGGCAGACGGTGCGGTTGGTTGATGAGGCCGGGACGACGGCGTCCGTGCTCGGCGCGCATCTGTGCGCTGATCCCGGTTTTCGCGTCCTCTCGGACCGGGTGCGTCCCGAGGTGCCGCAGTGGGGTTTGTTCGAGGCGGTGGGCGTGCAGGCGCGGGAGCGGGCGTTGGCGTGGCAGCGGCACATCCGTGAGGTCGAGTCCGGGCTGCCTGACGGTCCCGGTGGCACGGGTGGGCCGCGTGCGCGGTTCGACCCGAAGCGGTGGTCGCTGGCCGAGCGGGAGCAGGCCAAGGCGAAGGAGCTGACCGGGCTGGGCTGGAGGCAGGTCAGTGTGGCCACGGTGCGGCGGATGCGGGCCCGCTACCGGCAGCAGGGGCTGCTGGGGCTGGTCGACGGGCGGGCGCGGCGGGCCTGTAGTCGAACGGGGCGCAGCGATGAGCGGGTGGTGGCCGCGGTGTTGGAGGCTTTGCGGCGTCAGCGCGGGCGTTCCAAGGGGACGTTGCGGGGGCTGCGGCTGTTGACCGGTCAGGTCCTGGAGGAGCTGCACGGGGCGGGTGTGGTGGCGGTTCCACCGGAGTCGACGTTCAACCGGCTGGTGAAAACGTTGGCCGATCCCAGCGAGCTGCCGGGGCGTGCGGCGCGTACCGCGACGGTTCCGGCAGGGCCGTTCAGTGTGACCAGGGCGCTGCGGCCGGGCGAGATGGTGCAGGTCGACACCACCCGGCTGGATGTGATGGCCATCGACGGTGCGGGGCGAGCGGCGCGTCCGGAGCTCACCATCGCGCTGGACGTGGCCACCCGGTCGATCCTCGCCGGTGTGCTGCGGCCGGAGGGGACCAAGGCGGTGGACGCGGCGCTGCTGCTCGCCGAGATGGCCGTGCCGCATTCGATGCGGCCCGGTTGGGCGCCGGCACTGGAGCTTGCGTATGCGGCGGTGCCCTACGAGCGTCTGCTGTCGCTCGATCACCGGCTGGCCGGGGCTGCGGCGCGGCCGGTGGTGGTGCCCGAGACCATCGTGGTGGACCGGGGCAAGGTGTTTGTCTCCGAGGGCTTTGTGACCGCGTGCGAGACGCTGGGAGTGAGTGTGCAGCCTGCCCCGCCCAAGCAGCCGACCGCCAAGGGCTCGGTGGAGCGGACCTTCGGCGCGATCAACACGCTGTTCGCCCAGCACGTCGCGGGTTACACCGGCTCCAACGTCACCCGTAGAGGGCGGAACGTGGAGGGCGAGGCCGTCTGGACTTTTGAGCAGCTGCAGGAGCTGCTGGATGAGTGGATCATCTGCGGATGGCAGTCCCGACGCCACGACGCGCTGCGGCATCCCGTGCTGGCGCGGGCGGTGCTGTCACCGAACGAGATGTGGGCAGCGCTCCTGGGGCTGTGCGGGTACGTGCCGCTCGCATTGAGGGGCCGGGACTACCTCGAGCTGCTGCCCGTGCGCTGGCAGGCCATCACCACCCGCGGCATCCGCATCAGCCACCGCACCTATGACCACGCGGTGCTCAACGAGCACCGCGGCCAGGCCTCCGGCGTCACCCCCCGGGGCGGGAAATGGGAAGTCCACCACAACCCGCACGATCTGCGGCAGGTGTGGGTACGCCTGCCCGACGGCCGGCTGGCCGAAGTCCCCTGGATCCACCGCGACCACGTCCACGAAGCATTCGGCGAAAGCGCCTGGCGCCAGGTGCAGGCGCTCGTGGAACAGCGTGGCGGCCGCGAGCAGCACGAGGCCGACCTCGCCGAGGCCCTCGACGAGGTCCTGCGCCGCGCCCGTACCGGGAAAGCTGCAGTCCGCACCACCGGAGGGCCCGGCATCTTCTCGCCAGGCGTGCCCGAACAGCACCGGCCCCAGGACGACCACGAGCAGCCAGACGATGGGGCTGCGGCATCCGCCCACGACGAAGACGCCAGCGCAGGCAGTGGTGACGGCGCAGGAAACGCTGACAGCGGTTTATGGGATGGCCCAATGAACAGGGCTGTGGGACAGCATGGCGACACGGGAGCGGATCGTGCTGACGCAGACGGCATCGAGTGGGAAGAGGCAGACAGCCTCGACGAGCTGACCGCCGAAGACGGTCGTGACGGGAAACCGCCGGTCGATACGCGGCCCGAGAGCGGGTTCGCGCTGTGGGATCCCCACGAGGAGGCGCAACGGTGGTGAGGAAACAGCAAGCCGTCACGGATCCCGCCGAAGGAACGGCGATCACCACCTGGCGAGGATTCGAAACGTTCGCCACCACTGACCCGCCCGCGCCTCCAGCGGCGGAGGCGCCACGGCGCAGCACGGACGAACGCCTGGCCTACCACTCGGCGTTCGTCACCATCCGCACCCCGGCCGTCGACGCCCTGGCCCGCAACGTGCGCACCCTGATGATCCTGGGACGCCACCAGCACGTCACCGCCCGCCCCAGCCTGATCGTCACCGGCCCCGCCACCACCGGCAAGACCACCGCGCTCCTCGAAGTCGGTCGGGTCTGTCACCTCGCCCACACCACACGCCAGCCCCGCCCCCAAGCAGACCATCTTGCTTCCGTGCCGGTCGCGTACGTGCTGGTGCCGCCCGCCGCCAGCGCGAAAACCCTCGCCGCCGAGTTCGCCCGCTACCTCGGCATCCCCACCACCGCCCGGATGACCCAAGCCCAGATCACCTCAGCGGTGTGTGCCACCTACGCCCGGGTGGGCGTGCAGCTCGTACTGGTCGACGAGATCCACCGGCTCAACCCGCACACGTCCACCGGGGCTGAGACCGCCGACCTCCTCAAAGACCTCACCGAACGCATCGGCGCGACGTTCGTCTACGCGGGCATCGACGTGAGTCGCACCGAACTCTTCACCGGGGTCCGCGGAGCTCAACTCGCCGGGCGGGCCAGCCTGATCGACTTCGGGGCGTTCCCCGCCCGCCTCGGCCGGCAGGAGCCGTTCAAAGAACTGATCACCTTGATGGAACAAGCCCTCGACCTCGAGAACCACACCGCGGGCAGCCTTCCCCGCCACGCCTCATACCTCCATCAGCGCACCGGTGGGAAAATCGGCAGCCTGGCCCGGCTGATCCGCCAGGCAGCAATCGGCGCGATCATCGACGGCAGCGAACGCATCACCAAGGCATCACTCGAAGCCATTCAGCTCGACCACCTCGCCGAAGAACACTACCGACCCCGCACCCGCCACTCCCCCACACCACACACGCGAACACACCGGTGACGACGCGGAGCCGCACCGACACCGAACCGACAACAAGAACACAGACCAGGCCACCCCCGGGAGGCCCCGAAGCCCCGAAGCCCCGAAGCCCCGGCTGTCTTACGGCCCGCCAGTGAAACTGCACAAACAACCGAGCTCCACTCAACCAACCTGCGCAACACCCGCAAAAGCCCAGGCCATCGCCAACGTTGCCCGCGCCGGGCACATCAACAGCGGTGCCTTACACCGGACTTGAAACCCTCGCCCCAACCGGAAGATCACCCAGTCAAACCGAGAAACCCCAGCCCACAGCCACTACTCCTGAACAAATCCACCGACCGGCCACACCACTCCACCTCCGCCCCCACACCCTCATACGCTATAGAGCACGCCGCAAAGGAGATTCGACAACCACAGCACCGACCGATCCGGGACCACACCACTACCAAATCCGGGATACCACCACCAAGATCAACCATCCGAAATACCCACCCACCAGCACAACAACGAACTCGCATCAATGGCGAGAAACCCCGAACACCTCAGTGACCCCCTCCCCGAACCTCACAGCAGGCCCGCGTGCCCCCTGACCTCTCCGCAGCACCGGACAAGATCCGGGACACGGCTCTCACCAGCCCGGACAGCGAACCACCCGTCCGGGACAAGGTGAAGATCTGGCAACCAGACCGCACCAAATGCCATCGTCACCACCGACCACAGATGCCGACCTTCCGGAGGAGACCATGAGCAAGATCCGCGCAGCACTCGCAACTGCGTCACTGGCTGTCCTGATCGGTGCTGCCGCAATCCCGGCCGCGTCCGCAGCACCCGCAGCCGCGGGGTACGACCGCTGCCAGGAAGGAAAGTTCTGCTTCTTCAGCGGCTACAACGGACAGGGCAGCATCTGCCAGGCCGTGCCCCCGCTCCAGGACACTGTCGCCCGATGCGGTGCATGGGCCGGCAACAACCCCGCAAAGTCGGCCTACAACCTTACGAACCTCAGCTCCGTCGACATCTACGCGGGCACCAACTACACGAAGCGCCAGGGATCAGTGCAATCCCAGGGAAACCTGCAGGGAAGCTATAGCATCCGTTCCTTCAATTAATCCATTCCTGCTTTCGCCCTGCATCTTAATGATGCAGGGCGAAAGCAGGTGCAACTACAAGGCCGGTGCAAGGTCACTGCCGCGGATAAATAGACATCGCCCGGCCTGCGGCCGGCGAACTGCCGAACGGATCGGCGGCACCACACCCGAAAGTCGAGGCCGGGGCTTCAGCCCGGCCGACCACGTGATCACGCCGTGGACGGCGCCGGGATCACGTGGTCCGGCCAGCACCCGCCAGCAACACCCCCTGTCACCGACCCTTCAGGGCCGAGGCCTTCAGAGAGCCGTCAATGAACTGCCGGCACAGCACAGCCAGCGGCAGACGGTGCCTGCGGGCATACCGGCGCAGGACGTCGAAAGCCTCATCGAGGCTGGTATGCCAGCGCTCGGCCAGAATGCCCTTGGCCTGCTCGATGACGATGCGGCTGGACAAGGCCGACCGCAGCTGGGCCCGCTCGAGATCGGCCTGCACCAGGGCGCGGTGCTGCAGGATGGCGATGCCCGCCACGTCGGCCAAGGCCTGCGCGACCCGTCCTGCAGGCGCCGCGGGACGTGGACGGCCCAGCTCGCGTCCCGGAAGAAGCGCTTGATCTCACCGGTGATCCAGGGAATCGCGAACGTGGAGAACTCGACCTCGCGGGACAGGTCGAACCGGTCGATGGCCTAGATCAGACCGATCGTGCCCACCTGCTCAGGCGTCCTCACGATCACGCCCGGGGCGGATCCCGCATCCCCCTGGCCCGTGAGGACGCCGGCGCGGAGGAAATGGGGAACCCGCAGCTGCCGGACTGAAGCCGGCTCGGCGCATCGGAGCAACCGGCAGCGCAACAGGCCCCGCGCAGGGACTGGGCGCGGGAGCCTTGGGGTGCTGCTGCCCCGCAGTCGAGCGCTGATGCGTCGCCCGTTCGTTCGGTGGCCGCTGAAGGTATGCCCACCGCGCCGGGTCACGCTGACGGTCGGCGTCTGGAGGTCCGGACGGGCCGCGGTGCGGGCCCCTTCTTCTGGTGCGGCAGCGCCCAGCTCGGCCACTGGCGCAGTGGCTGCACGCCGGACGCGTCGACGATCTCGCGGGCGAGAGACACCAACGTCTTGCGACTCTTCATCGACTGGGCGCGCAGCAGTGCAAGGGCTCGTCCGGGAGTTCGGCCCGTGAACTCGGCGAGCATTCCTTTGGCCTGCTCGACCAGGACCTTCTCGTCGAGTTCCCGCTGCAGGCCCCGCACGCGGTTGCGGCTCTCTTCCAGGAGGCGCCGGCTCGCGAGGCCGACGACCGCGAGATCAGCAAGGTCCTGAGCGAGTCGGAGATCCGCGGCAGTCAGCGGACTCTCCCACGGCGGCAGCAGTTCCACCGTCCCCAGCGCGTGGTCCTTGTGGCGCAGCTCCAGCACTACCGCCGGACCATCGAAGCCGGGGCATGGGTTGGAGGAAGAACCGTCACCGGCCGAGTCATCCGCGAGAACCGCCTGGCACGTCCGGCGGCCCTCCGGCTTGTTCAGGGTGATACGGACCTCCCCGACCGGCAGGAGATCCAGGAACGCCTCCGCGAGTATGAGCAGGCCCTCCGGCTCCTCCACCAGCGAGAGCGAGCCGAGATCCGCGAAAACCTCGACCACACGCTGCGAACGGCGCTTCCCTGCCATCGCCTCACCTCCCGGGACATGGTGACGGTCTGCCGGCACGAGACTGGAACAACCGCAGGCCGGGTACCCAGCTCTCCGGCCGGTACCCCACGCCCCTCGACCGCCTTCGTCGCCTTCCACCACCGACGCCCGCCGCCGGGGCCCAGAGTCTTCGCCAAAATCTCCAGCCCGACCTCGCTCGTGATCTGCGGACAGAGCGGACAGCGCACTGCGGCACCAATCGAAACCTGCCCCCGTGCCGCACGGCCCTGACGAGCCGCCCATCCGTCCCTCACCACTGTTCGATGCACAGACCACAGCCTTGCCACATAGGCCCCCCGCCGCAACGCGGCACAGCACCGCCCGGCCGCGTCAGGCACGCCGTCGGTCCGCGGCGGAAGCATCATCCCGGCGGCCGGCCACAACGAACGCCTCCCGCCGACCCCACCGGCCTGCGTGTCCAGCGCGGTCAGCGCCGTCCCGGCCGGCTTCGGTCCGTTCTGCGGGGGCCTCGTGTCCGCGGACATGACCGCCTTCTCTCCGCCGACAGGACTGACCGGCGGGAGGGCCACTGCGGCACTGATGTGTCGTCATGCTTCCCCGGAAGGACTCCACGTCAGATGCCATACCCGTCACCGTCCAACTCCGCATGGCGGCCGGCTACCCCGGGCGGTGGAGCTGGGCACGTCCGGCGGCGAACTGGCGGATGAGATCGGCGTCATCTCACCGCCCACAGGCGGGAATACACATCGTGCCAGTCCTCTTGGGAAAGCGCCCGCAGCAGGATGCCCTGCCAATTGCCCCTGCCCCCGGCCGCTACCCGACGCCAAATGCCAGATCCTTGACGATGCCGTAGTTGCCGCCACCGGCCCCCCTCAACGCAAAGGCCTCGTCAAGCTCGCCGGGTAGGTCCGCACCGCCACACTGATTGACCGGGGAGCTGACGGGCAGCCCGAGAAGGTTGCTGTCAGCGGACCCTTCCCCATAGGCAGTCCTGCCCACCATGTGCCCGCCGGTGCGGTGATTGGCGCAGCTGGTTCCGAAAGCCGGTGACAGGAAATCGCCGATTCCTCCTGCGCTGGCGGGGGGTGCAGCAGCCATCCCTGTGCCCGCAACCGCACTGGTGAGCAGCATCGCTGCGGTTGTCCTCTTTGCAGTCATGCGCAACTAACGTCAACGCCGGAGGGAAGGTCACCCACGGCAGCGCTGTCGTGGCAGGCCCGCTCATGACGGGCACTTACTGTCACCCCGAAGCCCCGCGGGAGGATCCGGCAGCCCGGCGGCGGTGGTCGGTGAAACATCGAACCAGGCAGCCAGGCAGCCAGGCATTGCAGTGCGCGGGTGCGCGCGTTCGTCGTACCGCCGTGGTGTGGTCCGGCGAGTTCTTCGTGGGACGGCGTGGATGGCGGGATGGCGGGTGAGCCACCCGGTGTGCCGTGTCTCTTCGTTGCCGGGGAAGTCCGGGTCGCTAAGGCGAGGGCGAGGCCTGCGTCGGTGCCGCGCAGGACGGTGAGGATGTCGCGGTAGACGAGGTGGCCGGGCATGGTGCCGACGTCGCCGTCCTCGCAGGTGAGGTGTTCGATGACGGCCAGGGCCCGGTCGCGTGGGTCGCGGTGGTGGTAGAGGATGGCAGGCCGGCCGGTGGCCGCCCAGTGGCGCAGCAGTCCGCCGTCGGCGTGGGCGGGGTTGAGGCCCGTGACGTACCAGGCGTCGCGGCCGGGCAGCAGCTGCATGCAGCAGGGTGGCGTCCGTCTGCGTGGTCAGGCGGTCCTCGGTGGCCGTGTCCAGGGGGGTGTGGGCGGTGACGGGCTGTCCGAGCCATTCCACCACACGCGCCACAGGAGGTTGGCTATGTACGTGAGTTGCGGCTCTGGTCTACTTCGTGTGGTGTGGCTACGCTCAGTGACAACGGTGACCGGGGCACGGGCAGGAGTTGGCCAGGGCTTGCTGGTCCTGCCCTGTGAGTTCAGGGCTGGGTCCGCGACCCGTAGGGCGGTGAGAGGCGTGCTGCCGTCCCTCAGAACGGCGGGATCTGCTCGGGAACGAGCCCGGCCTGACGAAGGATTCCGTACAGGTCGGTCTCGCCCCAGAACTCGACGATCCGCCCTTCCTTGAGGCGGTACGACTTAACACCCGTCATGGTTAGGTCGCGCCCGGTGCGGTCGTGTTTGTAGGTCAAGGTGAAGGCCACGGTAACGCGATCTTCAGCGGCGAAGAGGTCGTCCACCCGTACGCGGCAGTTGGACAGGCCTGGGGTCAGGACCGCCTGCTCGGGATAGCGTCGCCCCTGGACGTTCTGGCCTGCTCCATGGACAAGCACATCTTCGGCAACAAGTTCGGCGAGTTGGTCAACGGCCTTTGTCTCGAACACTCGAAGGTAGCGGCGCACCACGTCGGCATTGCGCTTGCTGATGGCGTCGGGTGAGTCAGACATAGCGGGAGCGTATCCAGCGATGACTGCTGTGGCACCAGGCAGGAGTGAGTTACGCCCCGCCACCACCACAGCCTGCCCCCGAACCCGGCATACCCACCGGCCGACTTCCCCCACCACGACCGACCCGAGCACTCGCGGAGCACTCAC
Organism: Streptomyces sp. NPDC055189; assembly: GCF_053606765.1. Classification (NCBI taxonomy): domain Bacteria; kingdom Bacillati; phylum Actinomycetota; class Actinomycetes; order Kitasatosporales; family Streptomycetaceae; genus Streptomyces; species Streptomyces sp. NPDC055189. Next base: position 9,632 of record NZ_JBSGSG010000122.1, on the reverse strand, counting down.
ACACCGGCGTCGGCCAGGGGCTACTGCCGATCCCGCCCCCGCAGGAGACTCCGCAAAAGCCAGGGCGCCGGTGCCGCGCAGCCCGGCCGGGCTCGCGCCGGACGTCCAGACACAGGCGCCCCCTCCGGCACCATGGCGGGCCCGTCCGGGATGCTCACGCCCCAGGCGGGCCGTCCCTTCCCCTCACGCGGCCCCTCCGACAGGAACCGCGTGCGGGGGCCTCCGGCGCCCACACCGACACCGCACGAACCCGGCCGGGGCTCCGGGCCGCCACTACGCCTGGCGCCTGCGGCCCCTTCCCGGAGACGGAGCCCTGACGGACGGGGTGCCTGCTGCATCTGGTGAACTGGACTCGGCGGACGAGGAGATCCGGGCCCAAGGAGGCAAGAGGGGGGAGCACCGTGGCTGCGGCGCATCACGTGACGATCACGATGACACCGGGAAAGGACAGATACCCGTGCCCTTGCAGCAGATGAAGGGGCAGCGTCGCCGGCACGAGGCGGGCGACGTGTTCGTCCTGCAACCGGCCGACTCCGCCTACCTGTTCGGGCGGATCATCAAGACCGGCCAGAGCGGACCGCACGGCCGCTTCCCCGGCGGCATCCTCGCCTACCTCTACAACATCCCCGCGGTCTGCCAGGACCCGGACCTGTCCCTGCTGACACCCGACCGGCTGCTCATGCCGCCCTTCTTCACCATGAACTGGCCGTGGCACAAGGGCTACTTCCGCACCGTGGCACACGAAAAACTGCGCCCTTCCCGCCTCCTGCAACACCACTGCTTCTACGACGCCGACAGCGAGGGATACGTCGACGAGACCGACACCGTGATCCCCGAGCGCATCGAACCCTGCGGATGGTTCGCCCTGACCAACTTCGCTCACTTCCAGCACGAAATCGACGAGGCACTGGCAGGCCGTCCCGTACACGGAGCCCACCCCGGCAAGCCGCAGACGACAGCCGGCCGCAAGGCCCGCCACGACTCTCCTTCGTGCAAGACGGGGCGTGCATACCTCGACGAGTTCCTCGATGATTGATGCTGAGTGCGAATCTGCATCCTGGGGTCCGCGGGAACGTCTTCATACAGCCGCGCTCTCCAGCCGGCTCGCCGCGCTGCCGCACACTCGTGAACTGCTCCCGCCATCGAAGCGCCACACTGGCCCGATAAACACCTCCCCCTCCCCCGGCATGAACCCCTCCCGACCCCGACATCCCGAACCGGACTGGGTCGAGTCGATGGGCGGCCCCCTCATCGTCCTTCCCCGAACGGCACTCCCGCTCTGGCACGGCTGCACACCAATCGGCCGGGTCCTGGGCACACCGGGCGAGCCCGACGACTACGACCGCGCCTGCGAAGCGGACGGGGCCCCCGCCCAAGCCATCCCCGTCGGCACCGACGGCGCCCAAGCCCTCGTCCTGGGCGACGAACCGGCCATGACCTGCTACCCGCCCCCACACCGGGCCTTCGTACGCTGGCACAGCGCCGACTCCGACACCGATCTCCTCACCACCGCCCAACAGGCACTGCACAACCCACGCACCCAATGGGAGGAATGCGGAGTGTGGGAGACCAGCGGCCCCGCCGTCCTCATCGACTCCGCCGTCGCAGGCACCCACCTCGCCACACCGGATCCCGACCTGCCCCAGCAGGCCCCCGTAGACACAACCACAGGCCGATGGCGCATCCAAGCCACCCACACCACAAACGCAACCACCTCCACCACCATCATCCGCCTCATCACGCCCCAAGAGCCCATCTCTCAACCTCTGCTGATCCTGAATGCACGCCTCAGTAGAGGGCTCCGTACGCACCGACCCCTCCGCTGGCCATCATGGGCACGGCGGCAGGCTACTCAGGAGAACTAGGTACTCGTGCCCAAGCGGAGAGCGGTAGCTGCCGTCTAGCATCCCGCTCATGACCGTTGAGCAGATGGCTGGATCGAGTGACCAGGTGGTGGCGCGGCAGCAGGCGCGGGGGACGGTGTCGCTGGTACTAGGTATTGTCGCCGTCGCGCTGATGGTCTCCCCGTTGCTGCTCCCGGCGTGGGTCCGTCTGCTTCCCCTGTATTTCCTCCTGCCCGTGGGGGGCTCTGCAGTTGTCTCAGGCACCCTCGCGTTGCGCAGAATGCGGAACCATGAGGGAGCCGATCGCTACCGGGCACGGGCGGGCGTCGTACTCGGCACCGCAGCCATCGCGATTCCACTGACAGTGATCACCTTGGCAATCTTGATGCTGAGCCAGGTAGAGACCTACTAGACGGCGACCACGTTGAGGTCCAGAGATGGGCTCTAACACCCGCCACCCAACGGCGCACCGCTGACATGCAGCAGGAGCACCGTCAGGCGCCCATGGGGCGCAGGAGCCCGGTTCAGCCCGCCGCCCGCCGTGCCGCGTCGCCGCCCGCACGCCCCTGCCGCTCGTGCTCCGCACACGCCACCAGGACGGCTCCAACAGGTCTGACCTTGACTGAGCTCGACCGCAGCCTGCCCCTTGCCCGGGACAGTGCCCCAATCCTCCAGCGGTCCCGCCGAAGTCGCCGGTAGCGTCGAGCACATGACGACTCAGCAGGGCAAAGACACGACGGCCGTCCCCGCCGTCGACGAGGAGGAAGCGGCCAGGCGTGCGGTGGCGGCCCAGATGTCCTGGGACGGCCCGGAGCAGGAGCCGGGCAAGCCGTGCCCGTGCGGCAGCACCGGCGGCCTGCACGGCCAGGAGTGCGACTGCGAGGACGACGCCGTCCTCATCCACACCATGCGCCTGCCGGGCGACCGGGCGGAAGTGACGCTCTGGGAGGACCACTTCACCTGCACCTACAGCTGCAACTCCTACACGGAGAAGGTGACGCTGCCGGATGCGCCCTGGGGCGTACAGGAAGGGACGGACCGCATCCGCATCTTCCCCGGCATCCATCACCCGCAGGAGGACACTCCCGGCCTCATCCAGCTGCAGAACGGCTGAGCGGCAGCAAGCACGGCCTGGCGGCGGCATCGACGCTGTGACGTTCAGCCCACCGCCCGATGAGCGCCTAGCGCTCGGCGGTCGCCGGGCCCGTCGACGAGGACGGGGAGTCCAGCCAGCGGCCCGCGGCACGCCGCCCCGGGTCGCATCAGCTCACCCGGCCCCGGCCTTCCCCCGATATACAACCTTCCCCTCGCACTCCCTGAACCCGAGGGCACCGTAGAACGCCCGAGCAGACGGATTGTCCCTGTCCGTCATCCACTCGATCCGACTGCACCCCCGCCTCGCAGACGCGACAGCGCGCAGCCCGTCCACGAGGCGCACCCCGATGCCCTGCCGGCGAAGCGGGCCGCGGACACACAGCTCCTGGAGGAACAGACAGCGGGCCGATCCCGCAGACGGCCACAGGAACGAATACGCGGCGAACCCCACGACGGCGCCCCCTCGTCCTCGGCCAGAAGGGCCACGGCCAGCGGAGGCGAACCGAACAACGCCTCCCCGACCTGAGCCTGACGCTCTTCGAAAGGCTCGATATCCGCATCCGCCGTGCCGTAGAACCGCTCGATCTCCCCGATCAGCCCGGCCGGGGGCCCTGCGTCGCTCATCTCGGCGGGCCGGATCCCAACCCTCATCCGCGGCCCGGCTCAGCCGGCAGCCCGCCGTGCCGCGTCAACGCCCGCGCGCCCCTACCGCTCGTGCTCCGCACGCACCGCCCGGAGCAGACCCCGCCACGACGACACCGTGGGACGCCGGCGCAGCAGCGCACGCCGCTCCCGCCCCGTCATCCCGCCCCACACCCCGTGCCCGCTCCGGGAATCGAGCGCATATACCAGGCACTCGGTACGCACCGGGCAGCCGGAACACACCGTCTTGGCCCGGTGCTGCTCCGCGCCCTGGACGAACAACTCGTCCGGATCCGCCGTCCGGCACACCGCCCGCGCCATCCACAATCCCTCGGCTTCCGAACCCACCAGCCGCCCTTTCCCCGATCCGCCCAAACCCCGGCAGGACCACAACGCCATGCCAAACGCGCGCGCCCCGGAACACCGCAACCGCCACCAACCCCCTATGAGTGAGGGCTCACTTGACCTACCGGGCAGTACATGACCACGGCCGCACCACGAAGGACCGGGTCCCGGGTCCCTGGCGCCGACGCCGCCCGGCACCGGGCCCGCTTCCGACCAACACGGCATTCCTTCCACCCTCAGACCAGGTGACACCGGGCTGCCGCCCGCACCGCAGGCTCCCTGACCCCCGAGCCGTGACAGACACACGCGCCTCTCACGCGACCGGCCGGAGCCGCACCACCCGCGCATTCGCCTCAGCCAGCGAGGCAGTGGGGAACAAGCGGCGGGTCCGGACAGGGTGATCGTGTCCGGACCCACTGTGATCGGGTCAGCCGCCACGGGGCCCGCAGCCGCCTCAGGTGGCTACGGGCCCCGTGGTGAGGAGTCGGTTACTGCCAGCGGCGGGCTACCTCTTCCCCAGGCGGAACCTGTCCGTCAGCAGAGAGATTCCTCCCGGACACAGCGCCGCGGCTGCCGCATCACGCCCTGTGGCCCCAACGCCTGAGCGCTGGGGCCACAGGAGAGTGTCGCCTCACTCCTGCCGTCGTGTCGTCCTTCTCATCAAGCTGATGATGAAGATCAGGACACCCACGGCTATGAGAGAGAATCCCACTACCTTCAGGGCGGTACTCGCATCGGCGTCGATCACTTTGGCGACGACAACCGCCGCGCCTGCCAGGGCAATAATTGCCCCGAAGATAGCGAACACTCTTCGGTTATCCGAAATCATTCGTCGAATGCCTTCGTGAGATTTTCGTACGCGTTGACTCCCTCTACTATGCTCGTTCCGGCAGCGGCAACACCTGCGGCACACCCAGCTCCGATGGTCGGGGCGCAGGTCGCGAGGCCGACACCGGCACCGAATGCCGTCCCCGCAGCGGCGAGCGTGTGTCCAACCCCTGTGATGAAGCTCTTGAAGCCGAACAAGCCCGTGGGGTCGATCCGGTTGACCGGGTCGCCTTCGGCATAGAGGTAAGGGTTCTCTTCCTGACCCGAGGGGTCAGGTTGGGTGAAGCGGCCGATGTTGGGGTCGTAGTAGCGGGCTTCGAAGTGGTACATGCCGGTCGGGTCCTGGTAGCCGCCGGCGAACCGGTAAGGCTGGGCGACCTCCTCGCTGCTGACGCCGCGAGTGACGCCGCGGGGGCTGTAGGAGTACGAGTTCACCTTCGTGCCGGATTCGTCGGCGGTGGCGACGACGGAGCCGAGGGCGTCGGTGAGGTAGTAGTACGCCTTGCCGTCCCGGGTCATGGAGTTGAGTGTGCCCTCCGTTTCCCGGTTGAAGCCCGTGTCCACACCCGCAGTTGAGGTGGCTGACAGGCCGATCGGGCCGTTGTGGAAGTAGGTGTCGCCGAGCTTGATGCGCTCGCTCTGGTCGGTGGAGGCGTACTGGCCCGCATACGTCTTGCCGCCAACGGTCAGCGAGGTGAGCTGGCTGTGGTCCGACCAGGTTTCGCCCGTGCGGGTGCCCTCCGGGGTCGGGGCCGCAGCCGTCTCGTGGCCCTCCTTGTCGTACGACCAGTTCGTCGACGAGCCGTTCTTCGCAGTCATCTGCTGCGCGTCGTTGAAGGTATAAGTCGTGCCGCGGGGGCAGCCCTTCTCCATGCCCTGGCTAGTGAGGTTCCCGGCCAGGTCGTAGCAGTACTGCCAGGACTCGTTCAGCGCGGAGCCTTTGTTCTCCGCCGCGTAGGAGAATCGGCCCGCGCCGTCATAGCTGTAGGTGGTCTTCAGCCCGGCCAGCGCGTCGGTCCTGGTGCGGATCTTGTCGCCATCCGTCTTGGCGCCCGTCCCGTAGCCGTAGGTGTAGGCCAGGTCAACGAGGGTGCCCTTGCTGGACGTTGCCTTGATCTTCTCGGGGCGGCTGGACTTGTCGACGTCGACCTTCTGCACCGTGCCGCCGGGATAGGCGGTCTCGGTGCGGACGTCGTTGTTGTTGTACTTGTACGACGTCACCCGGCCCTGCGGGTCCTTGAACTCCTCCAGCTTGTTGACGTCGTTCCAGGTGTAATCGACCTTCCCGGCCGGGTCCTGGTAGAAGTCCACGTTCCCCGCAGGGGTGTACGCCAGCAGGGTTTCCGAGCCGTCCTGCAGGGTGCGGACTGTTTCGCGCTGCAGCGGGTCGAACTTGTACTTCACCGTGCCGGTGTTGTCATCGCGCTGGGTGAGGTTGCCGTCGTCGTCGTAGAAGTAGCGCACCGTGTCGTTCGTCGTCGAGACGGTCTTGATGCGGTCCAGGTGGTCGTAGGTGAAGACCTTCTTGATGCCCCGGCCGTCGGTCAGCGTCTCGGTGCGCCCGAGGCTGTCGTAGGTGTAGGTCGTCTCGCCCAGCGGCCCCGGCGGGCTCACCTTCACCAGGTTGCCCTTGCCGTCGTAGGTGAACGACGTCTTGACCGTCTTGGAGGAGGTCATCCTCGTCTCGGCCGCACACCGCTGGCCCTCGAACCCGCCGCAGTTAGGCGTGGCCGGGTTGTAGGTGAACGAGACGCTTCCGCCGCCGGTGCCGGTCTGCGCCACCGACTTGGTGTTGCCCGCCGTGTCGTAGCCGTAGGTCGTCTTCTCACCATCGGCGTTGGTGGCATCCTTCGGCACGTCCCCGCCGGCGACCGTCTGCCAACTCGTGACGGACTTGCCGCCCGTCGGCGACGCCACGCTCTCCAGGTTGCTGCGGGTGTTGAACCCGTAGTCGGTCACGTTGCCGGGCGTGCTGCCCGAGCCCATCGCATCCGTCGACGTATCCACGTTGTGGTTCGCGTCGAACTTCGTCGAGCGCGAGTGCTTCAGCGCATCGGTGACCTTCTCCACTTCCCCGTCGCCGTCGTGCTGGTAGCTGGTGGCGTGCTCTTCGGGGTCGGTGACCTTCGTCGTACCCGCCGCCGTCGGCGAGGCAGCGTCGTACTCGTAGGTCCACGTCGGCCCCGTGTGGCCGGAGCCGTTGAACTCGGTGGCGCGCAGCATGGAGGTGACGCGGTTGGCACTGTCGTAGGTGAAGACGGTGACCCGCTTCTCCGCCGTGGTGATCTTCGTCAGGCGGCGGGAGGAGTCGTAGTCGAACGTGGTGGTCTTGCCCTCGGCGTTCGTGGTGCGGTGCAGGTTTCCGGCGGCGTCGAGGTCGAAGACCGCGGTGCGGCCGCTGTTGTCCTTGGCCTGCCACTGCGAGGCGTCGGTCTTGAGCAGGTCGATCCAGCGGTTTGAGCGGGTCTCGGTCAGCTTGAAGCCCTTGTGCTCGCCGCCCTCATCGTGCTGGGTGACCGTGATGACGCCCTTGTTCTTGTCCGTGACCTTGGTCAGCGTGCCGTCGGCGTTGAAGGTGTCCTTGGACGAGGACTTCCAGTTGGTGAGCGTGTAGGTACCGTCCGCGTTCTTCTTCAGTTCCTTCGAGTAGCCCTTGGGCGTGGTGAACGTGCCGTCCGCCTTCTGGGCGAAGCGCAGGCTGTCGCCCGAGCCGTCGTAGAGGACGACCTCGCCGTCCAAGACCTGCAGGTAGCGCTCGTACTGCTGCCACCACCGCTGGGAGACCTTGCCCCACGGCGCGTCCAGCGAGTTGTAGGTGCGTGACAAGCTCAGGTTCTGACCGACCCCGGCGATCTGGAAGTCGGTGGCGGTCAGCATCAGGTTGCCGGTCGAGTAGTTCACCCGCGCCGTCAGCGCGTCCGTGATCGCGAAGTTGCTGATCCTGTGCCAGGGCACATCACCCTGCCCCTCGGCCACATAGTCACCGGGCGCCGCCCGGCCGGAACGCCCGGTCGCCGCTTCGCCGCCCTGGGCCCGCTGCTTCTGCCCGGCCCGCCACCGTGCCACCTCGTCCGAGGGCGTGCGCTCGGCCTGCGGCGCCACCGGGTCATTGTCCCCGACCTTCACCGGCGGCATCGAGAAGGAGGGAGCATCTTTGCCCCATGCCGACCCCGGATCATCCGCCGCAGCCGCAACACCCGCGGCGGGCAGCAGGGACAGGGTCAGGGCGCCGGAGGCCACAACTGCCGCCGTGGCCAGGCTGGTTCTCTTGCGGGCACGCGAAAGGCGCGCACCCCAGGTGCGATGTATCAAGGCTTCCCCCCACAGGAAGACACGTCCCGCAGACCCGGGCGGTCACGAGAGGCACACAACCTGACACGTCACCACCACAAGCCACGGGCGGTTCCCCCGAACACCCGTGTCACACGTGGTGGAACAAGCCCCTCCCCTACGTACGGACAACAAGGCACAGATGGGCCTTTACCCGGCCCGCACGGCACTCCCGTTGCGGCCTGCGAAATGGTTGCCGCCCGGAAAGTGTCCGGAAACAACCGGCCACACCGCCCACGGGGGTCGAGTCGCCCGCCGGCCCCCTCGGCAAGGCACCACAGCGTCCCCTACCGGCCCCCGGCCCGGACACCCGTGCCGCGCAGCACCACACCACGGGCGCAACAGCGAGGCCTGCTCCGCGGTCAGGCGCACCCCGCGTCCCCGCCGATCACCGGCATCCGCATCACCTTCCCGGCTTCCCAGCCGATCACCGAGGGCCACGCTGGTACGTACCCCCGAACCACCCACCCGCCCGCACAACTGACAGTCCCCTCTCCGCCCCGCCACCCACACCCCGCAACCACAGGTTCACCGCTGCCAGGCTCACCCGACGGACGGCCGAAGACAGCACCCACACCTCCCACCCCGCGCACACCAGGCGCGGTTGCTGGGCGAGTACCTCGACCGGCATGCTCGGAACGACGCGCTAGTAGAGAAGGCGCTGATGGCCACCGCAGCGGGCGACTACCGGTCTAACCAGGACTTCGACGACGTGCTGCGTCGACACAGCAGCCCCGACTCCGTCCTGCACAGACTCACGTTCGACCTTCGCGGTCGCCTGGGTGGCGGCCCGGCGTGGCGCGAAGCGTGGACACGCCTGGTACTGGCCAGGCCTGACACCGGTCTGGACCTGGTGCTCGCGTTGCCCGCGTGGTCAGCGCTGCGGGCCCGCGGCGGGCAGCACGGCAGCAGCCACCCGCTGGTCGTCTCTGTAGTGTGCGACGCCCTCGGGACCGATCAGGATGCCTGGGACAGATTCGCCGCGTGCCCGGCCACGTACTCCGGCGCTCCTGCCTGGCTGAGACTGGGCGACCTGCTGGACTCGGCCGTCGCCGGAACGCCCTGGCCCAAGCCGCCTGGCCGAGTCTGACGCCTCTCACGGCCCAGACCAGACTGCTTACGACCTTGGGGGCCATTGGAGCGCCAGCCTGGCCTCCGCCTCTATCGCCGTCGTCCTCGAAACGCTGCGCGCGAGGCGTGACAGCGGCCCGGGCAGCGCGGCCCGTACGGGGTCGGGCCGCGCTGCGGGCGGGTCAGAGCGCCGAGTCGAGGTGCCCGAGGTGCTCGATGAGGTTCATGTTCTCGGCGTAGTCCACCGGGCAGTTGATGATCGACACGCCCGGGTCCGCCAGTGCCTCACGGAGCGTCGGCAGCAGGTCCCCGGCGGACTCGATGTGGTAGCCCTTCGCGCCGAAGCTGCGGGCGTACTGGACGATGTCCGGGTTGCCGAAGCCGGTGTTGGAGTTCTCCCCGACCTCCAGGTCCATCTTCCACTTGATGAGCCCGTAGCCGTTGTCCTGCCAGATCAGCACGGTCAGCGGGATGTTC
>NZ_JBSGSG010000121.1:0-23002 GCF_053606765.1 Streptomyces sp. NPDC055189 | reverse complement strand
CCCGATTACCCAGGATCACGGGTGGGCGGGAGGGGAACATCCGCCGCGAAGCGGCGGGACAGGGGCCGTCCCACCGGCCCGCAGGTGAAGCTCAGACCTGATAGCGGTCGGCAGCGAACAGGTGCAGGTTCTCCGCGACCCAAGCGGACGTCCGCTTCAAGCCCTCGCTCAAGGAAACCGACGGAGTCCACCCCGCCCACTCCCGCGCCCTGGAGTTGTCCGAGAGGAGCCGCTGGACCTCACTGCCCGAGGGACGCAGGCGCGACGGGTCGACGACCACCTCCGCCTCGCGGCCGGACGCCGCGATCAGGGCTTCCGCCAGGTCACCGATGGAAATCTCCTGGCCCACCCCGAGATTCACCGCATGCCCCAGCGCCGCCTCGCACGCCGCGAGCGCCATGAAGCCCCGCGCGGTGTCCGTCACGTACGTGAAATCCCGCGTGGGCGTCAGCGAGCCCAGCTTGATCTCCCGCGCACCGGCGTGCAGTTGGGCCAGGATCGTGGGAATCACCGCGCGGGCCGACTGCCGCGGCCCGTACGTGTTGAAGGGCCGCACCACCGTCACCGGCAGCTCGAACGCGTGGAAGTGGGACAGCGCCATCATGTCGGCGCCGATCTTCGACGCGGAGTACGGGGACTGCGGCTGGAGCGGGTGCTCCTCGGAGATGGGAGCGGTCAGCGCGGTCCCGTACACCTCGCTGGTGGACGTGTGGACGAGCCGCCGCACCGAGTGCCGCCTGCACGCCTCCGCGACGTTCTCGGTGCCGACGACGTTCGTCTGGACGTAAGCGCCGGGAGAGTCGTACGAGTACGGGATGCCGATCAGCGCGGCCAGGTGGAAGACGGTGTCGCAGCCCGCCACCGCGTCCATCACGCGCCCCGCGTCCCGTACGTCGCCCGCGAGCATCTCGACCCGCGGGTCCCCGAGGAGATGCGCGAGGTGCCCCTTCTCCGCGTACGGCTTGTAGTGCACGAAGGCGCGGACCTTCGCCCCCTGCTCCAGGAGCAGGTCGACGAGCGTCGAGCCGATGAAGCCCTCCGCCCCGGTGACGAGGACGGTGCGGCCGGTCCAGCCGAAGGTGCCGTCGATGCTGCTCATGCGTACTCCAAGTGCGTTGTGTGGTGGGTGAGTTGAATGACCCGCTCGGCGAGCAGGTCCGCGGCCCGCGCGTGCGGGCCCGGATCGGCCGCCCCGCTCATCGCGGCGAGCCGCGCCGGGTCGGCGAGCAGCGGTCCGACGAGTTCCGCGAGCCGCGCCGCCGTCGTCTCGCCGTCGGCAAGGAGCAGCCCAGCGCCCGCGTCGGAGAGGACCCGCGCGTTGTGGGTCTGGTGGTCGCCGGGGGCGTGCGGGTAGGGGACGAGGACGGCGGGCACCCCGGTGGCGGCGAGTTCGGCGACGGTCGCCGAACCGGCCCGGCAGACGACCAGGTCGGCGGCGGCGTACGCGAGGTCCATCCGGTCCAGGTAGGGAACGGCGCGGGCCGTCGCCTCCACGCCCGCCTCCGCGAGACGCCGCCGTGTCTCGTCGAGAGCCGCGGGCCCGGTCTTGATGAGCAGCTGCACGTCGTCGCGGTGCCGCCAGCGCGCGGCGAGCCCCACGGCCGCCTCGGTGAGACGGGCCGCGCCGAGACTGCCGCCGTTGAAGAGCAGCAGCCGGGCCGCGTCCGGAACCCCGTACTCCCGGCGGGCCTCGGCCCGCAGCGCACGCCGGTCGAGCGCGGCCAGGGGCGCCGCGATGGGCATCCCGGTGGTGTACGCGTGCTCGCCGCCCGGCAGATGCTCCCGGCTGCGGTCGAAGGCGACGGCGATGTTAGGGGTGAGGCGGGCGGCGAAGCGGTTGGCGCGGCCGGGGACGGCGTTGGACTCGTGGATGAGGCTCGGAAGACCGGCCATCCTGGCGCCGACGATGACGGGAGCGCTGGGGTAACCGCCCATCCCGACGGCGACCTGCGCGCCCTGCTCCCGCAGGATCGCCCGGCACTGGGCGCCGGACTTCACCAGCGCCGCAGGCAGGAGGAACCGCTTGGCGCCGAGCGACGGGTCGAACGGGATCATGTCGACGGTGTGGAGTCGGTAACCGGCGTCCGGTATCAGCCGGGTCTCCAGGCCCCGCCGCGTACCGACGAAGGAGACGACCGCCCCCGGCACGGCCCGCCGCAGGGCGTCGGCGAGGGCCAGCCCCGGATAGATGTGCCCGCCGGTGCCGCCCGCGCCGATGACGACGGAGAGAGGGGCACCGGCCCCTGCCCCGGGAGTTCGCATATCGGGTGTTCGCATGGCAATGGAGCATCACGAGCAGGTCTAAGAGGGTTTTAAGAGCCGCGTTTGGCACCTTGGGTCCATGAGATCTACGAGGACCGGGCAGCGGGCCTGCCGCCCCCGTTGTGGGCACCCGACCCGCCCCCGCCGTGGGCTGCTGGGCCGCTCCCGTTGTGGGCAGGCGTTCCGCAGGGCGGAACGGGTGGGCACAACGCACCACTTCCGGGCGCAGACGAACCAGGCGTCCAACAAGACGGGCCCGACGTGACAACGACCCCCGCGCCCAAGATCCTCGTCGTGGACGACGACCCCGAGGTCCGCGCAGCGGTAGAGGACGCCCTCACGATCGAGGGCCACGCCGTCCGCGGCGCCGCGGACGGCAGCCGCGCGCTCAGCGCCATCGCCCGCTGGGAGCCGGACCTCGTCGTCCTGGACGTCATGATGCCGGTCCTGAGCGGCCTCGCCGTATGCCGCCAGCTGCGCGCCGCAGGCGACCGCACCCCCGTCCTCGTCCTCACCGCCCTCGGCTCCGTCAGCGAACGCGTCGACGGCCTCGACGCGGGCGCCGACGACTACCTGGTCAAGCCCTTCGCCCTCGACGAACTCGTCGCCCGCGTCCGCGCCCTCCTGCGCCGCGCGGCGCCCGAGCCGCACTCCCCCGCCGACGGCGACGGCCTCGCGTACGCCGATCTGGTCCTGGACCCGGCGACCCGCACCGGCCGCCGCGGCCACCGCGCGGTCGAGTTCAGCCGCACCGAATTCACCCTGCTCGAACTGCTCCTGCGCAACGCGGGTCAGGTGCTTCCGCGCGAGCTCATCCAGGAGTCGGTCTGGGGACGCGACTTCGGGCCCGACTCCAACTCCCTCGCGGTGTACGTCGGTTACCTGCGCCGCAAGCTGGAGGCGGGCGGCGAGCCACGCCTCGTACACACCGTGCACGGCGTCGGCTACCGGCTCGGCAGCCCGTGAGCGCCCGGCGCAGGCTCGGCGCCCGGTGGCGGCGCAGGCGCCCGCTGCGCACCCGCCTCGCGCTCGCCGCGGCGGCGGCCGTCGCCCTGGTCGCGGTCGGGGTGTGCGTGGCCGCATTCCTCGTCATCCGCTTCAAGCTCTACCAGCAACTCGACCAGAACCTCGCCCAGTCGGCGAGCCTCATCGCCCAGCAGCGGAATTTCGACAACGAGCCGGGCGTCGTCACGGGCGAGTGCCGTTTCCTCGGCGCCCCCGCCTGCTCGCAGATCGTCCCCGCCGACCCGGCGGACGACCCCGCGAAGCCGTATCTGCTCCCGGTCGCCCCCTCCACCCGTGAGGTCGCGAGCGGCAAGAGGGCGCCGTACTACACGAGCCTCACGCTGCACGGCAGGCCGACCCGGATGTACACCACCCACTACGGCAAGGGCGACGCCGTGCAGGTCGCCCTGCGCGCCGACATCGCGGAGCGCGGGGTACGGCAGGCCGCCGGGCTCCTGTCCGCGGTGGGCGGCGCCGGAGTGCTTCTGTCGGGGCTCGGCGGCTACTGGGTCTCGCGCACCGGTCTCGCACCGGTGGCCCGCCTCACCGCCACGGCCGAACGCATCACGGCGACCCGCGACGCCCGCCACCGCATCGAGCTGCCGCCGGGGCCGCCGGGCCGCGAGGACGAGGTGACCCGCCTCGCCGCGTCGTTCAACGCGATGCTGGCCGAGCTGGAGAAGTCGGTCACCGCGCAGCGGCGCCTGGTCGCCGACGCCTCGCACGAGCTGCGTACGCCACTGACCGCGCTGCGTACGAACGCCGAACTCCTCGCCCGCGCCGACCGGTTGACCGACGCCCAGCGCGAGCGGGCGTCCGGCGCCCTCGGCCGCCAGCTCCGCGAAGTCACCGGCATGGTCAACGACCTGATCGAGCTGGCCCGCGACGAGGAGCCGCAGCCCCTCCTGGAGCAAGTACGGCTCGCTCCCCTGGTCGCCCACGTCGTGGACGCGGCGCGCGGCCACTGGCCGCAGGTGCCGTTCACGCTCCAGGTGGCGCCGGAAGCCGACGGCACCAGCATCCCCGGCGTCCCGGCCCGCCTCTCCCGCCTCGTCACCAACCTCGTGGACAACGCGGCCAAGTTCAGTCCGCCGGGCACCCCGGTGGAGGTCGCCCTCACTCCTGCCGCCCTGACGGTCCGCGACCACGGGCCCGGCATCGCGGAGGAGGACCTGCCGTACGTCTTCGACCGCTTCTACCGCGCGGAGAAGGCCCGCGCCCTGCCGGGCTCGGGCCTCGGCCTCGCGATGGCCCGCCAGATCGCCCACGCGCACGGCGCGGAACTCTCGGCGGAGGGGGCACCGGGCGGGGGCGCGCTGTTCAGACTGACGCTGCCCGGCTAACCGTCCTCAGCCGTCCTCAGTTGTTCTTCCAGGCGCAGCTGCCCAGCGTGGCCTTGTCCTTGGCGACGAGGCGGTCCGCTTCCCCCGCGGGCAGGACGCGGGTGTGCTTGCCGCGGCAGATGACCGTGCGGTCGCCGTGCCCGGCCAGGTCGACCAGGATCTGGTCCCAGTGGCGGTACTGCACGTCGTGCCCGGAGTCCGCGTACGTCCGCACCTTCGCCTTGCCCGGCAGCGCGTCCTGCCAGGTCTTGAGGGTCGTCGGCGGGACGGTGGTGTCCTTCTTGCCGCCGTAGAGGTACACGGGGGCGTCGAGCTTCTTCAGGTCCGGGCCCGGACGGCCGCAGTACAGCTTCTGCTCGTGCACCTGCGGCGCGGGGTCCGCCTGCTGGCCGCGCTGGTTGTAGGTCCGCGCGCCTTCCTCGTACGCCGTGTCGGCGAAGCCCGGTATCGACTTCACGGGGCTGTCGTCCGGGAACGCCCACCACTTGCGCGGGTCCTTGATGGAGTCCTTCACGGTGTCGGCGAGCTCGTCGTCGGACATCGAGCAGTACTCGGGCTTCGTGCCGTAGGGCGGCAGGGCAGCGGCGAGGTGCAGGGCCGATACGCGCTCGGGGGCGCGTCCGGCGAGCTCCGCCGCGTAGGGGCCGCCGCCGGAGATCGCGATCACGCTCACGTCGTCGACGCCGAGCTTGTCGAGGACTGCGAGGGTGTCGTCGGCGAAGTCCGCCTTGCCGAGCTTCTCGTCGTACTCCGTGTCACCGAAGCCGTTGCGCTCGACGGAGATCAGGCGCAGGCCGAGGTCCTCGCGGGTCGACCGGAAGAAGTCCGTCATGTGCGCGGCACGGGCGCTCGTGCCGGTGCCGCCTATGAAGAGGACGGGCTTGCCCTTCTTGTTCCCCGTGTCGGAGTAGTGGGCCGTCCGGCCGTTCGAGAGCTTCGCCGCGTGCACCGCGGGGCCGAGCGAGTCGAAGGCGTCCTGGACCTTCGGCTCCGCGGGCGGGCTCGCACTGACCTCACCCGATCCATAGACCGTCAGCGCACCGAGAAGCGTGAGCGTGGCGGCTCCGATGGCGATCACAGCGGTACGAGTGGGGCCGGGCAGGCTCACGGGTGACACAGGGTGACTCCAGGGGCAGGACGGTTGGACGGGCGGCGCCTACCCAGCCCCGTGCATCTGACACCCACATTTTTCGGACGAGTTTCCAGGGACGCCAGATGAGCCCCCGAAGGGGCGCGGGGAACTGCGCGACCAGCCACAACGGGCCGGCAGATCCCCCGGGCCCCGTAAGGGGCGCGGGGAACTGCGCGACCAGCCAAAACGAACCCGCAGATCCCCACGCACCACAAACAACCCGAACTAGAACCCCGGCGGCTCGGTATAAATCCCCCACTCATCCCGCAGGGCCCCGCAGATCTCCCCCAGCGTCGCCTCCGCGCGAACCGCCTCCAGCATGGGGGCGATCATGTTCGACCCGTCGCGGGCGGCAACCAGCATCGCTGAAAGCGAGGCACGAACCCGCGCATCGTCCCGCGCGGAGCGCCGCGCACCAAGGACCTTGATCTGCTCCCGCTCCACCTCGTGAGAGACCCGCAGGATCTCCAGATCGCCGGTGACGGACCCGTGGTGGACGTTCACGCCCACGACGCGCTTGTCGCCCTTCTCCAGGGACTGCTGGTACTGGAACGCCGACTCGGCGATCTCCCCGGTGAACCAGCCGTCCTCGATGCCGCGCAGGATGCCCGAGGTGATCGGCCCGATCGGGTGCTGCCCGTCCGGGTGGGCGCGACGCCCCCGCTCCTTGATCTGCTCGAAGATCTTCTCGGCGTCGGCCTCGATGCGGTCGGTGAGCTGCTCGACGTACCAGGAGCCGCCGAGCGGGTCCGCCACATTGGCGACGCCCGTCTCCTCCATGAGCACCTGCTGCGTGCGAAGCGCGATCTCGGCGGCCTGCTCGCTCGGCAGGGCGAGGGTCTCGTCGAGGGCGTTCGTGTGCAGGGAGTTCGTGCCGCCGAGGACCGCGGAGAGGGCCTCGACAGCGGTCCGTACGACGTTGTTGTACGGCTGCTGGGCCGTCAGCGAGACACCCGCCGTCTGCGTGTGGAAGCGCAGCCACTGGGCCTTGTCGGTCTGCGCGCCGTACACGTCGCGCATCCAGCGGGCCCAGATCCGGCGCGCGGCACGGAACTTGGCGATCTCCTCGAAGAAGTCCAGGTGCGCGTCGAAGAAGAAGCTGAGTCCTGGCGCGAAGACGTCCACGTCCATGCCGCGGCTCAGGCCGAGTTCGACGTACCCGAAGCCGTCCGCGAGGGTGTACGCGAGCTCCTGCGCGGCCGTCGCCCCGGCCTCGCGGATGTGGTAGCCGGAGACCGAAAGGGGCTTGTACGCGGGGATGTCCCGCGCGCAGTGCTCCATCAGGTCGCCGATGAGGCGCAGGTGCGGCTCGGGCTGGAAGAGCCACTCCTTCTGTGCGATGTACTCCTTGAAGATGTCCGTCTGGAGCGTGCCGTTCAGGACGGCCGGGTCGATGCCCTGCCGTTCGGCGGCGACCAGATACATGCAGAAGACGGGGACGGCGGGCCCGGAGATGGTCATCGACGTCGTGACGTCACCGAGCGGGATGTCCTTGAACAGGACCTCCATGTCGGCGGCCGAGTCGATGGCGACCCCGCAGTGCCCGACCTCGCCGAGGGACTGGGGCTCGTCGGAGTCGCGGCCCATCAGGGTCGGCATGTCGAAGGCCACGGAGAGTCCGCCGCCGCCCGCGGCCAGGATCATCTTGTAGCGCTCGTTCGTCTGCTCGGCGTTGCCGAAGCCGGCGAACTGGCGGATGGTCCAGGTCCGGCCGCGGTAGCCGGTGGGGTGGAGTCCGCGCGTGAAGGGGTATTCGCCGGGCCATCCGATCCGCTCGAATCCCTCATAGGCGTCCCCGGGGCGTGGCCCGTAGACCGGCTCGACCGGGTCGCCGGAGAGCGTGGTGAAATCCGCGTCGCGCTTCTTCGCGGTGTCGTACCGGGCCTGCCAGCGACGGCGGCCCTCCTCGATGGCGTCAGCGTCCATACCTTCGAATTTACTAGGACGTCCTAGTAAATGTCGAGGCGCTGCGACATTAGCTGCTCCGCAGCGGGGCCACGGGTATGTCCGTGGCGGGGCTTCGAGGCGAGGGACGGGCCCCGTAAGGGGCGCGGGGAACTGCGCGACCAGCCCCCACCGGCCCGCAGGTCCGTCACCGCACTCCCAGCGGAGCGCTTACGCCTTCACGGTGGCCGGGGAGCCGTCGACGATCAGCGGCTCGACCTCGCGCACGACCTTGCGCTCGACGAAGAACGCGGCGGTGGGGATGGTGCCGGAGACGAGCACCCAGAGCAGCTTCCCGAACGGCCACTTCGCCTTGGAGCCCAGGTCGAAGGCGAAGATCAGGTAGATGATGTAGAGCACGCCGTGGACCTGGGAGACGACCAGGGTCAGACCCTCGCCCTTGTCGAACCCGTACTTGAACACCATGCAGGTGCACAGCACGAGCAGCATGACGGCGGTGACGTAGGCCATCACCCGGTAACGGGTCAGCACGGATCGCTTCATGCCTACGAGCGTATCGGCCCGTTTTGCGCGATCTTCGGGCGGCCCCGGAACAAGCGGAACACAGGAGTCTGCCGCTCCCCCACCGCGCCTCCGCCGTACCCCTACTGCTCCTCGAAATCCGCCGCGGCCACCCGCAGCGGCCGCAGCATCGCGAAGATCTCCGCGCACTCCTCGGCGTCGTACACACCGAGCCCGAAGTCCATGGCCATCAGCTCGCGAGTGGCCGACTCGACGACCTCGCGGCCCTTCTCCGTGATGGAGGCGAGCGTGCCGCGCCCGTCGTTCGGGTTGGGGCGCTTGTCGACCAGACCGGACTTGACCAGGCGGTCGACAGTGTTGGTGACGGACGTGGGGTGAACCATCAGACGCTCGCCGATCTTCGACATCGGCAACTCGCCCGCCTGCGAGAACGTGAGGAGGACCAGCGCCTCGTACCGCGCGAAGGTCAGTCCGTACGGCTTGACGACCGCGTCGACCTCGCCCAGCAGGATCTGGTGCGCCCGCATGATCGAGGTGATCGCGCCCATCGCCGGTACGGATCCCCAGCGCTGCTTCCAGAGCTCGTCGGCGCGGGCGATGGGATCGAAGGGAAGGCTGAGCGGCTTCGGCACGCCAAAGACCTTACCCGCCGGTCACATGGTGGTCAGCCCCGTCTCGCAATTCGGTCGATTGTTCCCGCGGACCGTCGGATGCGCCGTGCGTCGCCGTACGGTGCGTGGCGCGGGCCTCGGCCGCGAGGGCGAGGCAGCAGAGCGTGCCGAGGACACCCGACGCCGTGACGACGGTGCTCACCGCGAAGAACTCCGCCGCGAGGCCGGCGAGCGCCATCCCGACGCCCTGGATCGTCATGAGCCCCGCCGTGTGCACGGTCATGGCCCGCCCGCGCAGCTCCTGGGGCACCGCGTCCACGAACCACCGGTCGACGCCCAGCGTGTACGCGGATCCGGCGCCGGCGAGGGCGAGGGCGAGCATCGCCCACAGGAGGCCGGGCGTGAGGGCGTACACCGTGAGCGGGAGCAGGGTGAACGAGGCGAGCGGCAGGGCGATGCGGGCCCGCGTGGTGGCGGAGAGCGCGGACCCGGCGTATAGCTCCGCCGCGATCGTGCCGACCGGCAGCGCGCACATCAGGAGTCCGACGCCCGCGACACCGACGCCGATCTGGTCGGCGTAGGGAGCGGCGAGGGCCTCCGGGGCGACCATGAACATGGGCGGCGCCCACAGGAGGAGCAGCAGGGACCTGATCCGCCGGTCGCCGAGCACGTGCCGCGTGCCGCTGAGCGAGTACTTCATCAGCGCGGCCCCGGCGCCTTCGCGCGCGGGCCTGCGTCGCGTCCCGCACCGCAGGAGCAGCGCGGAGACGGCGAACGTGCAGACGGTAATGAGGAGCGCCCCGCGCGGCGGGACGACGGTGAGCAGGACGCCGCCGAGCCCGAACCCGACGAGCACGGAGCTCTGCGAGACGATCCGGAGCAGGGAACGCCCGAGGACGAACAGGTCCCCGTCGCCGAGGATGCCGGTGAGGGTGGCCATCCGCGTCCCGTTGAACACGGGCGACACGACGGCGATCACGCACCGCAGCGCGAGCAGCCCGAAGACGGGCGTGGCCGGCACGGCCATGAGGGCGGCGCATCCGGCACACACCACGTCGCACAGCACGAGCACCCGCCGCGCCGGATAGCGGTCGGCGATCCCGGAGAGCAGAGTTCCGCCCACGAGATAGGGGAGCATCCCGAGCGCGAAGGTGAGCGCGCTGAGCAGGGGCGATCCGGTGAGCCCGTAGACGAGCACGGTGAGCGCGACCTCGCTGACGACGACGCCGAGCAGCGAGAAGGCGTGGGCGAGGAAGACGGCGCGGAACTCGCGGATCGTGAAGAGGCGGAGGTAGCCGGTGGGTTCGGGGGCGGGTGCGGCGACGGGTTCGGGGGTGGTGGGGTTCTCTTCGGACATGCCCGCACCCTGCACGCGCGCGTGCCCCTCGCCCTAAAGTTTCGGTGCCAGGCGAATGTCGAGGACCGCGAGGGGGTGGATCCGTGCCGAACCGGCTGCACTTCGGGCCCGATGATCTCTTGCGCTGCCGGTTCGCCGTCTCGCCCCTGTGGGAGACGCAGGAAGCCGTACGCACCCTGAAGCGGCCCGACCGGCACGGCTACCACCCGCAGTGGCTGCGGCGGATACGCGGGGCGAGTGCCGGGCTCGAACTCGAAGCGCTGTGGCTGCTCATGCCGTCGCGCGGCTACAGCCCGGACTTCATCGGCCCTCCACCCATCGGCCCCGCCGCCACCTTCGAGGAGGAGATCGCGGCCGTGCGCGCGGCCGACCCCGAGGCCGTACGGAACGAGCTGGTGCGGGCGCTCGCCAGCACGGCAGGGGCCGCCGAATCTCCCCCGGGGCGGGCGCTGCTCGCCGATCCCGCACGCGCGGTGCGGGATCTCGCCGACGCCATGGAGGCCGCCTGGCACACCCTGGTCGAGCCGGACTGGCCCCGGCTGCGCGCGCTCCTGGAGGCGGACGTCGCCTTCCATTCGCGGCGGCTCGCGGAGGTCGGCCTCGGCGCCCTTGTCGCCGAGCTCGACCCGAGGTTCACGTGGGCCGCGGAGACACTGACCGTCGCGCGGCGGGACAACCACGTGCGGCATCTGGCGGGGCAGGGCCTGGTCCTGATGCCCAGCGTCTTCGCCTGGCCGGACGTGGTGGGCGGCCACGATCCGCCGTGGCAGCCGACCCTGGTCTATCCCGCGCGCGGCATCGCCGGGCTGTGGACCGAGCCGAGCGACCGTACCTCCGAGGCGCTCGTACGGCTCCTGGGGCGGGGCAGGGCGACCGTCCTTGCCGCGCTCGCCGACCCCGCCACCACGTCGGCGCTCGCCCATCGTCTGGGGCTCGCCCCCTCGTCGGTCTCCGCGCACCTCGGTGCCTTGCGGGGCGCGGGGCTCCTCGTCTCGCGGCGGTACGGGCATCAGGTGCTGTACGAGCGCACGCCGCTCGGCATCGCGCTGGCCGGCGGGGGCGTCTGACGGAGTCCGGCCCGCTCGGCAGTGCGCACGCCGCTCGGCATCCGGGTCCGGCCCGGTGTCGCAACCATGGGCGATTGGGCCGTTATGTAACGATTGCCGCCCACCCGTCGCCCAAGGGGGCTGGATGCACCGGCTGCTCCGTACGTTCACCGCACTCACGGCCCTCACGGCCATCGGACTCACGGCAGGGTGCTCCTCCGACTCCGGCACGAAGGACAAGGAGCGGACGGCCGCCGAGGCCGGCGCCACGACCGGCGCCGCCAAGAAGGCCTCGCAGAGCGCCTTCTGGGTGGACCCGGACAGCGCCGCCGCCCGGCAGGTGCGGCAGTGGGAGCAGGAGGGCCGCACGCAGGACGCCGACGCGCTGAAGCGGATCTCCGAGCAGCCCCTCGCGGTGTGGCCCGCGGGCGACGACCCGGCCCCGGACATCAAGGCCGCCGTCGACGGTGCCGCAGGGAGTGACCGCACCGCCGTACTGGTCGCGTACAACATCCCGCACCGCGACTGCGGCCAGCACTCCGCGGGCGGCGCGCACAGCTCGGACTTCTACCGGCAGTGGATCGACAAGTTCGCCGGCGCCATCGGCGACAAGTCCGCCGTCGTCGTCCTGGAGCCGGACGCCGTCGCGCACATCGTGGACGGCTGCACCCCGGCCGAGTACCACGCCGAGCGCTCCTCACTGCTCTCCGAAGCGATCGAGCGGCTCAAGCGGCAGCCCCGGGTGAAGGTCTATCTGGACGCGGGCAATCCGGGGTGGATCAACCAGGCGGACAAGCTCACCGAACCGCTCACGCAGGCCGGGATCGCGCGGGCGGACGGCTTCGCCCTGAACGTGTCGAACTTCCAGAGCGACGCGACCATCAAGGCGTACGGCCGCAGCCTCTCCGGGACGGTGGGCGGCAAGCACTTCGTGATGGACACCAGCCGCAACGGCAAGGGCCCGCTCTCCGGTGACCGCGAGGACGCCTGGTGCAATCCGCCGGGGCGCGGTCTGGGCACTCCGCCCACGGACAAGACCGGTGACGACCTCCTCGACGCGGCCCTGTGGATCAAGCGGCCCGGCGACTCGGACGGACCGTGCCGGGGCGGCCCGGCGGCGGGCCAGTGGTGGCCCGACTACGCGCTCGGTCTCGCACGCAACGCCAAGGCCGCCTGACCGTACGGTTCAAGAGATCCGGCTACTTCACGTGGATCCACTTCGCCTCTGACGAAGAGCCGTCCTGGTCCGTCACGAACAGCATGTACCAGCCCGGCGGAACGAGGGCGGTGTCGTCCCTGGGCACGTCCACCGTCACCTCGCCCTTGCCCTTGGTGAGCCCGAGGGCGATCGACCGCTGCTCGACGTCCGTCGTGTGCGTCACCGCGCTGGGGCGCATCAGACGGGCCGACGCGATCTTGCCGGGGCTCTTGGTCCGGAACGTCGCACGGCCGTCCGCCGCGAGCTCCTCCGGGCCCTCGCCCAGGACCGGCCGGTTCTCGCCCGCCTTGTGCAGCGTGGGCGGCGTGAAGACCTCCATGCGCTGCTCGAAGTGGCCGAGCTTGGTGTTCTGCCGGTTGTCGTAGAGCGGGTCCGAACCGAAGGTGACGACCCGACCGTCGGGCAGGAGCAGTGCCTCGGAGTGGTAGTTGCGGCCCACCACGGGGTCTGCCGCCGCGCGGAAGCTGTTGCTCTTGGGGTCGTAGAACTGCGCCTTGTGGATGTTGCTCCCGCCGCGGCCGCGGTAGTCCCCGGAGCCGTTGGACGTGAACACCGAGTCGTCCGGCAGGATCACGCTGTTCAGATAGCGGGTGCCCTGCGGGAGATCGGGCCCGGTCTTGAAGGCGGGGCTGTCCTCCTTGAGGTCGACCACGGCCGTGCGCGGGGTCGCCTTGTCGGACTCGCCGACGCCTCCGCCGCCCAGGATCATCACCTTCTGGTCCTGGGCCGGGGGCAGCAGGACGGACGCGGACGTCTCGGTCTGGTCGAGGTCGACGAGGCCGGGGATCTTGTCGAACTTGTTGGTCTTCAGGTCCCAGAGACCGGGTTCACGGCCCTTGTCGGCGGGTCCGTAGCCGGCGTTCGACGCCGGGTAGAAGAGCTTGCCGCCCTTGGTGAGGAAGAGCGCGGGGTAGGTCGGGAAGTAGCGCTTGGGGCCGTCGGTCCACTTCTTGGTCTTCGGGTCGTAGATCTCGTTGTCGCCCGGGTCGATCATGCCCACGTCGTCGAGACCGGAGACCGCGAGCACCTTACCGTCGTCGAGTCCGACGAGGGTGGGGTACCAGCGGGCCTTCTCCATGGGCTCCACGGGAATGTACTTCTCGGCCTTCGGGTCGAACTCGTACGCCGCCCTGATCCCCTGGAAGTCCTGCTTGTCCATGGTGATCTTCTCGGCGATCCCGTAGGCGTTGTCGGCGTCCTTGCCGGTGAGGCCCTCGATCTCGTACTGCGCGGACTTCTTGGTGACGAACTCCTCGCCGTCCCTCGCGCCTTCCACGAAGACGCGTGCCTCGCTCGCCTTGACCGTCGTCTTCCAGGGCTTCATCACACCGGACTTGGAGTACGTGATCTCGTAGTCCCGCTTGGCCTTGGGGACCTTCACGTCGAATCTGCTGACGTACTCCACGCCCGACGGCGAGCGGAAACGGGTGCCCTTCTTGAGGACGAGGGGCTTGTCGGGGTTCTCGTTCTTGACGCGCATGCCGCCGCCGGCCCGGTTGATCTCGCCGTCGAGGAGTTCGTAGCGCGCCGTGCCGCCCGCGACCAGGAGGCGGCCGTCGGGGAGTTGGGCGTGTCCGGAGCAGAAGAAGTCCTCCGGGGTCGCGACCTTCTTGAAGGTGTCCTTCTTCGGGTCCCAGAGGATCGTGTCGAACGACCCGGCGTCGAACTTCTTCTGCTCGTTCCCGGAGCCCGCGACGATCAGGACCTTCCCCGTGTGCAGGAGCGCGGCGTGGATGGCGTTGGTGCGGAACTCGTCGGGGATGCCGATCTGCTGCCAGGAGCCGTACTTGGCCTTGTAGCCGGGCTGGGCGATCTTGTACGCGTGGTACTTCTCCTCGGCGAAGGAGAGCGCCGCCGGTGCGTTGAGTCCTACGAGCAGGACGCCCGCGCCGACGCCCAGGAGCGTCTTCTTGGTGCGCTTGGAGGGCCGGTAAGCCATGGGTCAGTTACCTCCAGTCGTCGTACCGGTGGCGAACGCCGGCTCCGGCTCGCCGTCGGCGCCCGCGGTCGCGAGGCCTTCCGCGTCCTGCCTGCCGCGCTGCCGCGCCCGCTCGCGGACCTCGCCGCGCGCCTTGCGTGCGCGACGCTCCATGAGC
Organism: Streptomyces sp. NPDC055189; assembly: GCF_053606765.1. Classification (NCBI taxonomy): domain Bacteria; kingdom Bacillati; phylum Actinomycetota; class Actinomycetes; order Kitasatosporales; family Streptomycetaceae; genus Streptomyces; species Streptomyces sp. NPDC055189. The sequence continues at coordinate 8,504 of NZ_JBSGSG010000121.1, read as the reverse complement.
AGCGAGAAGCTCCAGATCGCGATCGGGGCGAGCGAGATGGCCAAGGCGAGGACGGCCCAGGTGCGCATGGCCACATGGGTGTGGTCGAGCACGAAGGAGGCGACCAGCGAGCTGGAGAGGACGGCCGCCCAGAAGAGGTGGATCCGGAAGGTGAGCACCCGGTCCGGGCTCGCGTCGCCGCCCTTGGGCGTGACCACGAAGCGGCTCGGGCGGCGCACGAGGGCGGCGCCGAGCGATTTGGCGTAGATGGGCGCGGAGAGCGCGGACATCGCCATGCCGGCGAGGCCTCCGGAGCCCTCCGGTTCGTGCGGGGACACGTTGTGGCGGCGGTTCCAGAGGTAGAGGCCGATCTGGAGCGCTGCCGCGTCGCTGTAGAGCATCAGCCAGACGGATGCGGCGACCTGGGTGCCGGACGCGCCGAACCAGAGGAAGAGGACGCAGCTGAGCACGCCCAGCAGCCAGTTGACCGCCGTCATGGGGTAGTAGACGAGCATCATCGTGTACGAGAAGAGACGGCCGGGCGGCATCGTGAACGGTGCCTTCCAGAACTGCTTGAACAGCGTCTCGTACGTCCCGCGCGACCAGCGCATCTGCTGGGTGAAGAAGTCCGTCCAGGAGGCGGGGCCCTCGCCGACGGCGAGCACGTCCGGGGTGTAGACGGAGCGCCAGTGACGCCTGGTGGCGGGGTTCTTGTGGCGGTGCAGCTCGAAGCCGGTCGCCATGTCCTCGGTGATGGAGTCGTACAGGCCGCCGACCTGGCGGAGCGCCCGGATGCGTACGACGTTGTTGGTGCCGACGAACATGGGCGCGCGGTAGCAGTTGCCCGCGCGCTGGATCAGGGCGTGGAAGAGGAACTGCTGGGACTCGGCGGCCTTGGTGACGGGGCTGTCGTAGTTCCCGTACACCTGGGGTCCGACGACGAACGCCACGTCCTCGTCACGGAAGTAGCCCATCATCCGCTCCAGGAAGTTGGGGAGCGGGACGTGGTCGGTGTCCACGGAGGCGAAGAAGTCGTAGTCGCCGCCGTGCATCGCGAGCCAGGCGTTGTAGTTGCCGTGCTTGGTGCGGGCCTTGTGGACACCCTTCTCGCGGTTCCACTCGGGGACGCCGTTGCGGGTGAAGTGGCGTACGCCGAGTTCCGCGCAGAGCGCCTTCGCCTCGCCGTCGTCGCCCTCGTCGAGGAGCCAGACGTCGAGGGGGCCGGTGTGCTGTATCCGCATGGCCCCTTCGAGGGTGGCGCGGACCATGGTGAGGGGTTCCTTGCCGGGTACGTACGTCGTGAGGAAGGCGACGCGGGTGCCGGGTTCGGGGGTGACCGGGATCGGGTCCCTCGCCACCATCGTCGCGTGGGCGATCGAGATGACGTTGACGAGCATGAAGAGCTCGATCAGGCCGATCGCCGCGAGCATCGTGATGTCGAGACCGATGAGCCAGCGATCGCCGCCCTCGCGTTCCGTCCAGTGGGTCGGCCAGACGAGGTAGACGAGCAGGAGGCCGGTGAGGACGGGCGCGAGTGTCATCAGGATGACGGCCCGTATTCGGTGGGGCTCGCTGGAGAGAAGCTTGTTGTACTGCACCCGATAGCGGTCGCCGTCGTCCGGCTCGGTGAGCGGACCGGCGAGTGTGCTGTGGGTGTCGTAGTCGTAGCCCTCCGGCCGCACAGCGCCTCCAGGTCGTGGGTGATCTGGCTCCGGCAGGTTCAGATGCGAACTAGCCGATACCCATACAAAAGTGGAGTTTTCCCGGCGTGTCGAACCGGATGCGTCCGTGCGAGGGGTTTTAACCTGAGCGGTTTGACTGGAGTTGCGGGGTGGCACGGGTTACGGGTCAAGAAGAAAGCCCCCGCCGGTCGGCGACCGGCGGGGGCTTCTCGCTGTGCGGGGCTTCTTGCTGTGCGGGGCTACTGGGAGAGGTGGCGCTCCACCGTCTCGACCTTCGACGTCATCCCGTCCGTCACTCCGGGGCGGATGTCCGCCTTCATGACGACGGAGACCCGTGGCGCCCGCGCCTCGACCGCCGCGACGGCGCGCTTGACGACGTCCATCACCTCGTCCCACTCGCCCTCGACGGAGGTGAACATCGCGTCGGTCCGGTTGGGCAGACCCGACTCGCGCACGACACGGACCGCGTCGGCGACGTACTCGCCCACGTCCTCGCCGACGCCGAGCGGGGTCACGGAGAAGGCGACGATCATGCGCCCACGACCCCTTCGCGGCGGGCGCGCGACGCGATCACGGCGGCCTCGGCCTCGCCCTTCAGCTTCCGCTCGGCGAAGAAGCCGCCGGTCGGCAGGACGGAAAGGATGAAGTAGAGGGCGGCCGTCTTCACGTTCCACTTCGTACGGTTCCAGGCGTCGAGCCAGAAGAGCACGTACAGGACGAAGAGCACACCGTGGACCATGCCCATCACCGGTACGGCGTTGAATTCCGTGGTCCGCTTGAGCACCGAGCAGACGATCAGGAGCAGGAAGGAGATGGCCTCGGGAGCCGAGACCAGGCGGAGGCGGCGGAGTGCGGAAGCGGTCTTGATGTCCACGGATCACCTTCGGAAGGGAGGCGGGGGCGAGGGGCGGGGCCGCTCGGCGGCATCGATCGATGCAACGATCTATCGATCTTGTGAATGCGCGCACAAGCGACCCCCATTGTGACACCGGGGTGTTCTCGGGGTTCGCTCAGGGGCCGTTGCCCTGTTCCGACCCCATATCCGACGGCTACCGTCGATACGTGGCAACGTTCCGACTGCAAGGCAGCAGGGTGCTCGCCGTGGACATGTCCGGCGACGCCGTCAAGGCGAAGAACGGCTCGATGGTCGCGTACGACGGCCAGATGGCCTTCAAAAAGATGACGGGCGGCGGCGAGGGCGTACGGGGCATGGTGACCCGCCGTCTCACCGGCGAGCAGATGACGGTGATGGAGGTGAAGGGGCACGGCACCTGTTGGTTCGCCGACCGGGCCACCGAGATCAATCTCGTGGCGCTGCACGGCGAGAAGCTCTTCGTCGAGGCCGGCAATCTCCTGTGCACGGACGCGGGCCTGCGCACCGGCACCCACTTCACCGGCGTCCGCGGCGCCTCACAGGGCAACGGCCTGTTCACCACGACCGTCGAGGGCTCGGGCCAGGCGGCGATCATGTCCGACGGCCCGGCGGTGGTGCTGCGGGTCAGCAGGCAGTATCCGCTGACGGTGGACCCCGGGGCGTATGTCGCGCACCAGGGCGACCTCCGCCAGAACCTCCAGTCGGGCGTCACTTTCCGTACGTTGCTCGGCGAGGGCGGCGGCGAGGCCTTCCAGATCCGCTTCGAGGGCGAGGGACTCGTCTACGTCCAGCCCAGCGAGCGGACGACGATCGCGGGGGACGTCTGACATGCCCTTCCGGGAGATCAATTCGAAGATGGTCGAGGCGACCGTCCTGCCGGGCCAGCGGCTGTACAGCCAGCGCGGCGCCATGCTCGCCTACAAGGGGGACGTCGCCTTCACCCCGAACATCCAGGGCGGCCAGGGCGGCCTGGCCTCCATGATCGGGCGCCGGGTCGCCAATGAGGCCACCCCTTTGATGACAGTCGAGGGCAGCGGCACGGTCCTCTTCGGGCACGGCGGCCACCACATCCAGGTGATCGGCCTCTCCGGGGACACCCTCTATGTGGAGGCGGACCGGCTGCTCGCCTTCGACGGGACGCTCCAGCAGGGCACGATGTTCATGGGCTCGCAGGGCGGCGTCATGGGCATGGTCCGCGGCCAGGTCACGGGACAGGGCCTCTTCACCACCACCCTCAAGGGCCATGGCTCGGTCGCCGTCATGGCGCACGGCGGCGTCATCGAGGTGCCGATCACCCCGCAGCGCCCGGTCCACGTCGACCCGCAGGCGTATGTGGCGCACCACGGCGACGTGCGCAACAAACTCTCCACGGCGCTCGGCTGGCGCGACATGGTGGGGCGGGGCTCGGGCGAGGCCTTCCAGCTGGAGCTGTCCGGGAGCGGTGCGGTCTACGTCCAGGCGTCGGAGGAGAAGCTGTGAACCCCTCAATGCCCGCGGGAGCCCCCGCGGTCCTCGACCCGATGTCGCTGCCGAGCGACGACAGCGTGAACGCGTACACCTTCTGCGTGGAGCTCAAGGGGAGCCAGTGGTTCCTGCAGAAGGGGAAGATGATCGCCTACTACGGGTCGATCGAGTTCAACGGCATCGGTCACGGCCGCCTGGACCGCCTGGTGCGCACGAGTTTTCATTCGCCCCTGCACGCGAGCGACTGGGTCGTGGCCGACGGCCAGGGCAAGATGCTCCTCGCCGACCGGGCCTTCGACGTGAATTCGTACGACCTCGAAGACGGCAACCTGACCATTCGCTCCGGCAACCTCCTCGCTTTTCAGCCAACTCTCGCGCTGAAGCAGTCCATCGTGCCGGGCTTCCTGACCCTGATCGGGACCGGAAAGTTCGTGGCCGCGTCGAACGGCCCGGTGGTGTTCATGGAACCGCCGATCCGGGTCGATCCACAGGCCCTGGTGGGCTGGGCCGACTGCCCTTCGCCCTGCCATCACTACGACCACGGATATCTCACCGGGGTCATCGGGGGCGTGCGGGCACTGACCGGGATCGGCGGAACCTCAGGTGAGGAGCACCAGTTCGAGTTCGTGGGCGCGGGCACGGTACTCCTGCAGTCCTCGGAGGCGCTCATGGCCGAGCAGGCGATGGGCGCGGTCCCGCAGCAGGCGGGAGTGCCGGGCGGCCAGGGCACACCGGGGCAGCACGGACAACGCGGCCAGCAGCCGGGGCAACCACGCCTTCCCGGACAACTGGGGGACCTCCAGCGTCGCTTCGGCCTGTGAGCGGTAGTCTGCAGAGTGTGACGGCGAACGTCTGTGCCCTTCCTTCACCAGGGGGCAAGAGGCGCGCGTCACACACCGACATTCGTTCACCTTTCAACTTCTTAGGTAGAATCGATTCCATGGAGACCGAGACGGCCCCGCAGTGGCTGACCAACGAGGAACAGTGCGCCTGGCGCACCCACGTGGAGGTCAACAGGATGCTGACCTATCAGCTCGAGAAAGACCTCCAGCCGTTCAACCTGACCATGAACGACTACGACATCCTCGTGCATCTCTCCGAATCGGAAGAGAAGCGGATGCGTATGAGCGACCTCGCGGCCGCCACGCTGCAGTCCAAGAGCCGCCTGTCCCATCAGATCACCCGCATGGAGAACGCGGGCCTGGTCCGCCGGGAGAACTGCGAGTCCGACCGGCGCGGGCTCTACACCGTCCTCACGGACGAGGGCATGGACACCATGCAGCGGGTCGCCCCGCACCACGTGGACTCCGTCCGCCGGCACTTCGTCGACCTGATCTCGCCCGAGGCGCTCGGCGAACTCCACAAGGCCCTGACCCCGATCGCGGAACACCTCCGCTCCCAGCGGGGCAAGCCCTGACCCGCACCGGCCGCACCGCCCTCACCGGGCGGCGGCCGGGACCCTGAGCTCGAAAAGCGCTCCCCCGCCGGGAGCCTCCCGGACCGTGAGGGTCCCGCCGTGGCGCGCGGCGACGTCGCGCGCGATGGCGAGACCGAGACCCGCACCGCCGTCATCCCTGGTGCGGGCGTCGTCGAGGCGGACGAAGCGCTCGAAGATCCGGTCGCGTTCGTCCGGCGGCACACCGTCTCCGTCGTCGGCGACCTCAAGGACCGCCCACCCGCCGTCGACGCGGGTGGTGACCGTGACGTGCGAGCTCGCGTGGCGCTGCGCGTTGTTCACGAGATTGCCGAGCACCCGGGCCAGCTGGCTACGGGATCCGGCGACCTCGGCGTTCTCCAGGTCCGTCCGGACATCGGCGCGGTCCCGGGTGCGCTGCGAAAGCTCCTCGCGGGCCAGGGCCGCCAGGTCCACATGCTTGTCGCCCGGCTTCTCGCCCGCGTCCAGGCGGGCAAGGAGGAGCAGGTCTGCGGCCAGTTCCTGAAGTCGTACGGTGTCCTCGACCGCGCCCTCCACGTCCAGCAACTCCGGGTGCGCCGCGCCCACTTCGAGCTGCGTGCGCAGGGAGGCGATGGGGCTGCGCAGTTCGTGCGAGGCGTCGGCAACGAAGCGGCGCTGGCGTTCGACCGAGGTCTGCAGGGCGGCGAGCGTCTCGTTCGTGGTCGTGGCCAGGCGCGCGATTTCGTCGTGCGTGTCCGGCTCGGGCACCCGGCGCGCGAGATCCTCGGACGCGGTGATCGCCGCCATCTCGGAGCGGATCGCGTCCACCGGGCGCAGGGCGCGGCGCGTCACCAGCCAGGTGACCCCGGCGATCACGGCCAGGAGCACCGGGAAGCCGATGAGCATGGATGTCAGCGCCGTGGACACCGCGCTCTGCTGCGCGGCGAGCGGGGCGCCCGCGTGGACGGTGAGGTCGCCCTTCGTCTCGGTGCTCACCTCGACCTCGGCGAAGCGGTAGTCCGCCGTCTCGCCGTCGACGGTGGCGGTGCCGGAGGTGACGGGCGGTTCGTCGTCGGAGACCTCCCCGAGTTCGGGAGCCTCGCTCTCGCTGTCGCCGTCGTCATCGCTGTCGCTGTCGCTGTCGCTGTCGCTCTTGGGGGGCGTGGACGCCGCAGGACCGGGCTTCACGGCGTCGACTCCCGTGCCGCTGATGCTCTGCAGGTCGTCGGTGGCGGCGACGAGGCGCCCTTTTCCGTCGACGATCTGGACCGGATGCTCCTCGTCGTCCAGGTCCAGATCGTCGTAGGGCGTGTTCCCGGCGAGCTGCGAGGCCACCCCGCGGGCGGCGGACTTGGCCTGGCCGCTCGCCTGGTCGATCAGGTTGGCGCGCAGCGAGAGCAGTACGGCGGCGCCGGCGGCGACCAGCGCGACGGCCACGACGAGGGTGGCCGCTGTGGTGGCCCGCGCCCTTACGGAACTGAAGAAGCGCTTCATCGGGGGGTCTCCAGGCGGTATCCGGCGCCGCGCACCGTCTTGATCAGCGGCGCCCCGAGCTTGCGCCGCAGGGCGCTGATGTACACCTCGACGATGTTGGGGTCCCCTTCGTAGGCGAAGTCCCAGACGTGTTCGAGGATGTCGCCCTTGGAGACCACCTCGCCGGCCCTCAGGACGAGCTGTTCGAGCACGGCGAACTCCTTCGCCGTCAGGGTCACTTCCTCCTCCTCGCCGCGGAAGACGCGACGGGCGGCGGTGTCGACCTTGAGATCGCCGAGGGTGTGGACGGGCGAAGGGCCGCCGTTGCCGCGGCGGCGCAGGAGCGCCTTCACGCGGGCCACGAGCACGACGTACGAGAAGGGCTTGGTGAGGTAGTCGTCGGCGCCCGTGTCGAGCCCTTCGGCCTCGTCGTACTCCCCGTCCTTGGCCGTGAGCATCAGGATCGGTACGTCGTGGCCCGCGGCGCGGAGAGTGGAGCAGACCCGGTAGCCGTTCATGCCGGGCAGCATGATGTCGAGGATGACCAGGTCGTACGTGCCCTCGCTCGCCCGGTGCAGTCCGTCGACGCCGTCGTGCACGACGTCCACGGCGTAGCCCTCGGCGGTCAGCCCCTTGGCCAGGGACAGGGCGAGACGCTTCTCGTCTTCCACGATCAACAGGCGCATGTGTTCAGGGTGGCAGAGCGAACCTGAAGAGTTCTTCAGGCGGCTTCAGGCTGGCTTCAGCATCGCTCAGCCAGATTGGTTCTTGTCGAAAGCGAACGGCAGCGGCCCACCGGCCGCAGAGCCACCGACTCGGGAGGAACCCCTCATGAAGCGCAACATCGTCATCGCCACCGTCGCAGCCCTGGCCCTCGTCGGGGGCGGCACCGCGACAGCGCTCGCCAGCAGCGGCGACGACGAGTCGTCGGCGGCCGCGAAGAAGTCGAGCGTTCAGCTGAAGGACGGCAACCGGGACAACGACCGTGACGACGACCGGTACGACGACGACCGGGACGACAACCGCGACGACGCCAGGGAGAACACCGCCGAGGTGAAGGCCACCAAGGTGACCGCGGCCGACGCGATCAAGGCGGCCCTGGCCGGCCAGTCCGGTACGGCGGTCTCCGCCGAGCTGGACGACGAGGACAACGGCGGCCTGGTCTGGGACGTCGACGTGCTCGGCAAGAACAGCACCTGGCACAGCGTGCAGGTCGACCCCGGCACCGGCAAGGTTCTGGGCTCGCACACCGAGCAGGACGAGGACGGCGACGCGGGCCGCGTGGCCGCGGCCCTGAAGGGTGCGTCCACCTCGGCACAGGACGCGGCGGAGGCCGCCGCCGCCAAGGGCACGGTGACGTCCGTGGACCTGGACGACGACGGTACGGCCGGCGCCTGGGACGCGGAGACGGCCGGCTCCAAGGGCGCGGAGTCCGACTGGAAGGTCGACCTGCAGTCCGGCAAGGTCACCGCGGACAAGTCCGACAGCCACGACGACGCGGATGACAACGACTCGGACGACGACTCCGACTCCGACGACTGACAACTCCCCCGCCCCCACGCGACAGCGAGCCGGGCACAAAAGCGCGGATGCCCGCTGGCCGGGCGGCGGCGCAGCACTAGCCGGTGTGCAGCAT
>NZ_JBSGSG010000120.1:0-23444 GCF_053606765.1 Streptomyces sp. NPDC055189 | reverse complement strand
CCTCCAGCCCGTCCGGCGTTCTCACGCCCGGACCCGTTCCACGGGCGGGGAGACGGGCGCCTCCCCCTCAGGGGACTCGTCGTGCGTCATGTCCGGCAGCCACCGCAGCCACCGCGGCAAGTACCAGTTCCGCTCCCCGAGCAGCGCCATCACCGCCGGGAGCAGCACTCCCCGGATCACCGTCGCGTCGATCAGGACCGCTGCCGCGAGTCCGACGCCCATCTGTTTCATGGACTGCATGGACAGCGTCCCGAAGATCGCGAAGACGGCGACCATGATCACGGCCGCGCTCGTCACGACGCCCGCCGTGGTCACCACCCCGTGGCTGATCGCGTCCTTCGTCGTACGCCCCTGGAGCCGCGCCTCCCTGATCCGGGAGACGACGAACACGTGGTAGTCCATCGAGAGGCCGAAGAGGATCACGAAGAGGAACAGCGGCAGCCACGCGATGATCGCGCCCACTCCCTCCGCGCCCACCAGTGACGCGCCCCAGCCGTGCTGGAAGACGATCACCAGGATTCCGTAGGCCGCCCCCACCGAGAGCAGGTTGAGGACGATCGACGTGATCGCGATCGTCAGCGAGCGGAACGAGAGCAGCATCAGCACGAACGCGAAGACCACCACGAACGCGAAGACCGGCGGGACCGACGAGGAGAGCTGGTCGTTGAAGTCCTTCGAGCCCGCCACCTGACCCGTCACCGGCGCCTCGACGCCGTCGACCTCGCCGAGCGTCGCGGGCCGCACCTCGTCCCGCAGGAGATCGAGGCTCTTCTCGGCCTTGTCCTGATCGGAGCCGCCGACCAGCGGTACGGACAGGAACGCGACGTTCTCGCGCTCGTGGACCTTCACCTCGACCGGACCGCCGGACGCCCCCGAGCTCACCGCCTGCTTCCGGAAGCCGGCGATCGCCGCCTTCACCGGGGCCGAGTCGATGTCATCGGCCTTCACCACGACCTCGGCGGGTTCCGAGCCGCCGGGGAACGCCTCGTTGACCCGGTCGTACGTCGCCACGATCGGCAGCGAGTCGCCGAACTCCTGGTCGAGGGTCAGCTGCTGGGTCTTCATGCCGAGCGCGGGCAGCGCGATCGCCGCGAGGACACCCGCCGCGATCACCACCGAGACGACCGGGCGCTTCAGGACCCGGCCGACGACCGCCCGCCACAGCCTGCTCTCGCTCGGCACGCCGCCCGCCCGCTCGCGGCGGCGCAGGAACGGCACGCGGCCCTTCTCCACCCGCTCGCCGAGCAGCGAGAGCAGCGCGGGCAGGACCGTCACCGAGCCCACCATGGCGACCGCGACCACCATCAGCGACGCGACTCCCATCGCCTCGAACTCGCCGATGCCGGTGAACAGCATGCCCGCCATCGCCACGCACACCGTGATGCCCGAGACGACCACGGCACGGCCGCTGGTGGCCGCCGCGATGTTCAGCGCGGTCTGTGCGTCACGGCCCTTGGCGCGTTCCTCGCGTTCGCGCCGCAGATAGAAGAGGCAGTAGTCGACGCCGACCGCGAGACCCACCAGGAGCATCACCGAGTTCGCCGTCTCGCTCATCGGCTGGACCTGGCTGACCAGGGCCATCAGACCCATCGTCGCCATGATCGCGGTGACCGCCAGGGCCACCGGGAGCAGCGCCGCGACCAGTGCGCCGAAGGCGATGAGCAGGATGCCGAAGGCGACGGGCACCGCGGAGTACTCGGCCTGCTTGAAGTCCTCGCCGAAGGCGTCGTCGAACGTCTTCTGCATGCTGGCGCCGCCGATCTCCTCGACCCGCAGCCCGTCGCGCTCGTGCGCGTCCGCCACCTTGCCGACGGCCGTCAGGACCGGCCCGACCCGGTCGCCCGCCGTCTCGTCGTCGCCGCGCATGTCGAAGCGCACCAGGGCGCTGCGGCCGTCCTTGCTGACCGACTCGCTCTTGTGCGGCGATGTCACCGCCGTCACTTCACCGGTGGCCCGCACCGCCTGCATGACGTCGTCGACGGTCTGGCGGAACCGCGGATCGGTCGCCTTGAGCGCACCGGGCCCGCTCTCCTTCGCCTGGATCAGGACGCTCTCGCCGACCGGCTCCTTGATACCGGCGTCGTCCACGATCTGTGTCGCCTGGTTGATCTCGCCCTTGAGATCGTTCTGGTCGACGTCCGTGCGGCCCACCGCGGAGCCGAGCGCCATCGACACCACGACGAAGAGCACCCAGATGCCCACGGCCGCCCATCGGTGCCTGGCGCTCCATCCGCCGGCCCGGGCGGCTATCCCCCGTACTCGCATGCTCTGATTCCCCATGGCTCGAAGCTAGGGCGGGGCCGGGGACGCGCTCGTCGTGCCGGACGGTGAACCGGGCGGGGGTCTTCTCCTCCCTCCGGACCGGTCGCCCTCCTCGCCAAGAAGGAGTCGGGGCAGCACAAGCCCCTTACATCTATGAGGACTTGCGGGGCGGACTTACGGGATTCAGCCCCGCGGTGTCCGATCTGCCGACGGGGGCCCGATTTGTTATTACAGAACCTTGTTGAACAAGTCACAGGTGTATGTAGGTATTGATCTGCGCGCGTCAATCAGACATGGTTTCGTCCCAACGCCCGGAGATCTTCCGGATCTCAAGGGTCGTTGCAGTGAAGTTTTGAAAACCCCCCACATCCCCCCACAGACACCACGAGGAGACCCCTCTTCATGGCAACACACAAGCGTGTCCGCTCGGTGAAGCTCGTCGCGGCGATAGCCACCGCCGCCACCGCGGTCGGCGTCACCGTCTTCGCGACCTCGTTCGCCGGTGCGGCAACCCCCGCCGAGGGCAAGGTCTACGGAGCGAACGCCAAGGGCGCCGTCGCCGGCAGCTACATCGTCATGCTCGACGAGAAGGCCGACAAGGGCGCCAAGTCCGACCTCGCCGCGGAGTACGGCGGCAAGCTGAAGCACAACTACTCCTCCGCGATCAACGGCTTCTCGGCCAAGGGACTCAGCGAGACGGACGCCAAGCGCCTGGCCGCCGACCCGGCCGTCGGCAAGGTCGTCCAGTCCAAGAAGTTCAGCATCAACGCCACCCAGGACAACCCGCCGTCATGGGGCCTCGACCGCATCGACCAGGACGACACCGCGGGCGACAAGAAGTACACGTACCCCGACGCGGCCGGTGAGGGCGCCACGGCGTACGTCATCGACACCGGTGTCCGCGTCAGCCACAAGGACTTCGGCGGTCGCGCCACGTCCGGCTTCGACGCCGTCGACAACGACGACAATGCGGACGACGGCAACGGCCACGGCACGCACGTCGCGGGCACCATCGCCGGTGACGCGCACGGCGTCGCCAAGAAGGCGAAGATCGTCGCGGTCCGCGTCCTTGACGACCAGGGCTCCGGCACCACCGAGCAGGTCGTCGCCGGCATCGACTGGGTCACCAAGAACCACGAGGGCCCCTCGGTCGCCAACATGAGCCTGGGCGGCGGCGCCGACGAGGCGCTCGACGCGGCGGTCCAGAAGGCCATCGCCTCCGGCGTCACCTTCGCGGTCGCGGCCGGCAACGAGTCCTCGGACGCCGGTCAGGGCTCCCCGTCCCGCGTGAAGGAGGCCATCACGGTCGCCTCCTCGACCAAGGACGACGAGCAGTCGGACTTCTCCAACTTCGGCAAGGTCGTGGACATCTACGCCCCCGGCTCGGACATCACGTCCGACTGGAACACGGGTGACGACGCCACCAACACCATCTCCGGCACGTCGATGGCCACCCCGCACGTCGTGGGCGCCGCCGCCGTCTACCTCGGCGCCCACCCGGACGCCAAGCCGGACGCCGTCTCCAAGGCGCTGACCGACGGCGCGACCGCGGACAAGATCTCGAACCCGAGCGAGGGCACGCCCAACAAGCTGCTCAAGGTCGTCGAGTAACACCTGCCAGTTGCGTCCGGCCGGGGGACACCCGGCCGGGCAACACCCACAGGACAGGCGGCCGTCGCGCCCACCCCCACGGGGTGCGACGGTCGTCTTATGGTGTGCGGATGACGGTCAAGGCATACGCGGCGCTCCTGCGCGGCATCAACGTGGGCGGCAAAAAGAAGGTGCCGATGGGGGAGTTGCGTCCGCTGCTCTCCGATCTCGGATTCGGCGACGTACGCACCCATCTGCAGAGCGGCAACGCGGTCTTCACCACGGAAGCCGCCGACGAGAACGATCTGGCCGCGCGGGTGAGCGAGGCCATCGAGGGGCACTTCGGCTTCGCCGTGGACGTCCTGGTGCGCGACGGCGCCTATCTGAAGGCGGTCGCCGACGCCTGCCCCTTCCCGGCCGCCGACCTCGAAGGAAAGCAACTGCACGTCACGTACTTCTCCGAGCAGGTCGACGCCTCCCGGCTCGACGGGCTCGACCAGAAGGCCTACCTCCCCGAGGAGTTCCGGCTCGGCGACCGCGCCCTCTACCTCTACGCGCCGGACGGACTCGGCCGCTCCAAGCTGGGTGAGGTCCTCTCACGCCCGGCCCTGTTCAAGGGCGTCATCGCCACATCCCGCAACTGGAACACCGTCGCCAAGCTGGTGGAACTGACCGGGGAGCCGGACCGTGGCTGACCGCACCCCCGCCGTCGACGCGGCCATCGAGGCCGAACTGCGGCTGCTCGCCCCCGAGGTCCGCACGCGGCCCGAACTGCTCGCCGCGCTGCTGCACCCGGAATTCACCGAGTTCGGAGCTTCCGGTACCCCCTGGGACCGCGAGTCGATCATCAAGGCCCTCAGCGAGAACACGCACCGGACCGGCCGCCCGATCATGACCTCCCGGATGCGGGGCGTCGAACTCGCCGACGGCGTCGTGCACCTCACCTTCGACACCGAGAGCAACGGACGCAAGGCGCACCGCAGTTCACTGTGGCGCCGGCACGAGGGCGAGTGGCTGCTCTGGTTCCATCAGGGGACACCGTTCAGCGCGGAAGGCCCGCCGGAAGCCTGATCCTCCCCGGTCGGAAGCCTGATCCTGCCCGGCCGGATGTGCGAGGCTCGGCTCCATGCGCTACATCATCATCGGAGCAGGGGCGATCGGCGGCACGGTGGGCGGACGCCTCGCCGAGAGCGGCCATGACGTGGTCCTCGTCGCGCGCGGCGCGCACTACGAGGCGGTACGGGACAACGGACTGCGGGTCAGGACGGCCGACGGGACGGTCGTCCACCGGCTGCCCGTCGTGCGGACCCCCGAAGAACTCGGCGAGTTGCGCGCGGACGACGTGCTGTTCCTCGCCGTGAAGACACAGGACTGCGCCGCCGCCCTCGACGCCTGGAGCGGGCGCCCGGTGGCGGGCGGCGGCACGGCGGGCGAGGTCCTTCCGCTGATCTGCGCGCAGAACGGCGTGGAGAGCGAACGCATCGCGCTGCGCCGCTTCAGGCGGGTGTACGGGATGTGTGTCTGGCTGCCCGCGACCCACGTCGAGCCGGGCTCGGTCTCCGCGGCGGGTGCCCCCTACACGGGCATCCTGCACCTGGGCCGCTACCCCGGAGGCACGGACGACACCGCCCGGCTCATCTCCGCCGACCTGGAGAAGTCAAAGCTGTTCTCGCCCGTCGTGGCGGACGTGATGCGCTGGAAATACGGGAAGCTGCTCGCCAACCTGGCCAACTCCATCGAGGCGGTCACGGGTGTGCTCGCCGGTGAAGAGGCCATCGCCCTCTACCGGCGGGCCCGCGCGGAGGGCGAGGCGGTGCTCGCCGCCGCCGGCATCGGGGCGGTGGGCGAACAGGAACAGAAGGAAGCGCGCGGCGACCGCGTCAGTTTCGAGCCCTTCGACGGCTCGAAGCGCGGCGGCGGCTCGTCCTGGCAGAGCCTGAGCCGGGGCACGGGCACCATCGAGGCGGACTACCTCAACGGCGAGATCGCGCTGCTCGGCCGTCTGCACGGGGTGCCGACGCCGGTGAACGACGCCCTGCAGGCCGTGGCGAACGCGTTCGCGCGCGAGCGGCGCGACGCCGGGTCGATGCCGGTGTCCGAACTGCTCGGCCTGGTGGCGAGGGCAGAGGAAGTGGCCCGCCTGGAGTGAGGGCGAATGGCCCGGGGGTGTGCGCCAATCGCTCGTTATGGTCGGCTCATGACGACGACGGACGACACCTCCAAGGCTCAGGCCGACTCCTCCAAGGCTCCGGAGGAGACCGCTCCCCGGACCCGCATCGACTTCTGGTTCGATCCGGCCTGCCCCTTCGCCTGGATCACGTCCCGCTGGATCCTGGAGGTCGAACGTGCCCGCGACCTCGACCTCCGCTTCCACGTGATGAGCCTCTACTTCCACAACACCGGAAACGAACTGCCCGACTGGTACCGGGAGCTCGTCGACAAGTCGATCCGCCCGGTGCGCGTGGCCGCCGCCGCGGCGGAGCAGCACGGCGATGACGTCCTGCGGGACCTCTACACGGCCTTCGGCACCCGCATCCACCGGGACAAGAACGAGGACTTCGACCAGGTCATCGCCGAGGCACTGGCCGAGACCGGCCTGCCCGCCGCCCTTGCCGACGCCGCGTACGACACGGCGTACGACGACGCGGTGCGCCGCAGCCATGACGCGGGAAAGGACCCCGAGGAGGGTGCCTACGTCGGCACCCCGACGATCCACGTCGACGGCACCGTCTGGTTCGGGCCCGTGCTGCGGGCGATTCCGCGCGGCGACGACGCGGTGCGGCTCTTCGACAGCTTCCGGGTGCTCGCGGGCTGCCCCGACCTCTTCGAGCTGAAGCGCACCCGCAGCGGCGGCCTCGACTTCAGCTGAGCGCCGAGGTCATCAGGAGCGTGGTGCGGCCGTTGTCCTCCGGGACCGACCGGCCCTGCGTGTAGCCGAGGCGCTTGAGGACCGTCAGGGACGCGGTGTTCTCGGCGTCCACGGTCGCGTGCACCCGGGACAGGGCCAGCGTCTCATGGCCGTACGCGGTGAGCAGGCGGGCGAGTTCCGTGCCTAGACCCTTGCCCCAGCTGCCCCGGAAAAGGCCGTAGACGATCTCGTGACCGTCGAGCCAGCTCTCGGGCGACGGCTTTATCTCCGCGTGGCCGATATAGCGGCCCTCGTGCCGCACCGCCCACACCGGGAACTGGTTCTCGGCGTACACGAGCCCGAAGATCCGGCGGAACAGCGCATGGGTCTGCTCCACGCTCTGCATCCCGTCCCCGAACCAGCGGCCCACGGCCTCGTCCTGGAGCAGCGAGACGAACTGTTCCTCGTCGGCGGCGACATAGGGGGACAGGCTCAGGCGTTCGGAACGGAGTACGGGGGTCATCGGCGTGACGGTAGGGCCAGGAACGGCGTCGCGGCAACCTGATTGGCCCGGTCCGTTCGGCCTGCGCGGCCCGCCGGGCCCGCTCAGGCCGCGGGCCGCGGCAGGCCGATCGGATTGGGGAAGGGTACGAGGCCCGCCGCGAGGATCTGCCGCACCGGACGTTCGAGGGCGGCCAGGAGCGCGTCCGCGTCCCGCGCGGCGAGCGGGCGAAGGAGCCGGGCCGAGAGGCGGTCCGTGGCGTCCTCGATCAACTCCCGCTCCGTGCGGCCGTGCTCGGTGACGTGTCCGTCCCCGTCCACCAGACCGCGCCCCCGCAGCCGGTCCACCGCGTGCGCCCACTCCTGTTCGCTCCACCCCCTGTCGTGCCGGATGGTGTCCGGGTCCACGCGCCCCGTCGCGGCGGCGAGCACCACCGCCTCGCAGGCGTCCAGGCCATGGTCGGCGAGCGCGGCGACATGCGCGTCGCCCCTGAACTCGCGTACGCAGGTGACCAGTTGCCACAGTCGTTGTACCGGGTCGGTCCGGTCGCTCACGTCCCGGTTCGCCGCGAACAGCGGGCGGGCGAGCGACGGGGCGTCCTCGACCATCGCCGCCAGGGGCGGACAGAGCGCGATGGCCTGGTCGTCGATGCCCGGCACCAGGGCGCGAAGGGCCCGTGCCGTGTAGGCCGCGCGCTCCTCCACGATCCGGCCCGGTGACACGTACTGCCAGGCGGAGGGCAGCGCCCGCGCCACCATGCCGGGGGCGAAGACGCCGAGCGATGCCGTGGCCGGGCCCGCCTCGACGGGACCCATGGGAGCCGTGCGGGCAGCGAAGTAGCCCATCCAGAAGCCCTTGAGGCCCAGCGCCCGGCCCAGATCGCGGCAGCCCTCCTCGAAGTAGATGACTGCGTGCAGGGGCTCGGTCCGCAGCCAGAGCGTCCGGGATCTGGTGAGGGTCATGAACCCACAAGCTAGGCCAGCGCGGGAACCCGCGCCACCCGCCCGACCACACCGGACTCGGCGCGTGCCTCGTCATAGCGCTGCACGAGGAGCCGCGCCAACCCGTCCGAGGCGCCGAGGACTTGGGCGGTGACGTCCGCGTCGGCGGCGCCCCGCACGATGCGGTCCGGCAGGAAACCGGGCGCGATGACATACGGCGCCACCGCCACACTGCGCACACCCAGGTCGCGCAGTTCCCGCACGGCGTCCTCCGTGCGGGGAAGAGATGCGGAGGCGAACGCAGGCCGCACGGCGCACCAACCGGTGTGCCGCCACTCCCGCGCGATTTCAGCGATCACTGCGATCGCCTCCGGGTCCGATGACCCCGCCGCGGCCAGTACGACCCCGGTCGAGGACTTGTCGGCGGGGGTCAGGCCCGCCTCGTACAGCCGCTGGTCCAGAGCGGTCAGGAGCAGCGGCGAGGGGCCGAGCACCCCCGCCTGCCGGATGCGCAGGCGGGGCGGCGCCTGGCTCAGGACCGCGGGGATGTCCGACTTCGCGTGGAACGCCCGGGTCAGGAGCAGGGGCAGCGCGATGACGTCCCGTACGCCCTCGGCGTCCAGGGATTCGAGCGCCTCGGGGACCGAGGGCGAATTGAAGTCCAGGAAGCCCGTCTCCACCCGCAGCCCCGGCCGCTGCTCCCGCACCCGGCGCACCAGGGCGCGCACCGTCTCGGCGTGCCGCGGATCGCGGCTGCCGTGGGCGACGACGAGCAGGACGGGACGGCCGTACATGGTGGGTCAGCTCCTCACGAGGAGTCCGCGGCTGCGCAGCACGCGCCGCTCAAGGGGACTGAAGATCAGCAGGTCGATGGCGATGCCGACGATGAGGATGAGGAAGATCGCGAAGAATACCTGCGACATGCTGCTGTTCGTGCGGCCCGCCTCCAGGAGCTGGCCGAGCCCCATGCCCAGGTCGGGGGATTGCGCGATGATCTCCGCGGCCATCAGCGAGCGCCACGAGAACGCCCAGCCCTGCTTCAGACCCGCCAGGTAACCGGGCAGCGCCGCCGGCATGACGATGTGCCAGGTGTGGCGCAGGCCCGTCGCACCCAGGGTGCGGCCAGCCCGCAGGAACAGCGGCGGCACCTGGTCGACGCCCGCGACCAGGCCGTTGGCGATCGAGGGGACCGCGCCGAGCAGGATCACCGCGAACATCATCTGGTCGTTGAGGCCGAGCCAGATCACGGCCGGCGGCACCCACGCCACCGACGGCAGCGACTGCAGGCCGGACAGGATCGGACCGATCGCGGCCCTGACGAACCGCACCCGGGCCACGATCAGACCGAGCGGCGTACCGATGGCGAGGGCCATCAGGAAGCCCAGGAGCCCGCGCGAGACGGACGTCCAGATGTACTCCAGGAGCGTCCCCTCCAGCCAGGCGTCCTGCACCTCGGCCCAGACGTCGGCGGGCGGCGGCAGCTTGTAGCCGTCGGTGACCTTCGCCCACACCAGGAGCTGCCAGACCACGAGGACAAGGACGACGGCCGTCACCGGCGGCAGGATCTTCTTGACGAAGGTCTGGCGGAAGGGAGTGCGCCGGGTCTGGACCGCGTCCAGGGCGTCGAGGCCCGCTTCCAGACCGGCCAGGTCCTGGCTGCTGTCCCTCTCGGCCTTGTCGACCTCGGTCTTGTCGACCGGAGTGTCAGTGCTGGCCATGTCGGCGGATCTCCCCACGCAGTTGTTCGGTGATCTCGACGGACAGTTCCGCCACGGCGGAGTCCTCGATGCGGCGCGGGTGGGGGATGTCCACCCGCCACTCGTGCGCCACCCGGCCCGGACGCGACGAGAGGAGCACGACGCGCTCGGCGAGGCGGACGGCCTCGCGCACGTTGTGCGTGACGAAGAGGACGGAGACGTTGGTCTCGCGCCAGATGCGGGTCAGCTCGTCGTGCAGGACGTCACGCGTGATCGCGTCGAGCGCCGCGAACGGCTCGTCCATCAGCAGGATCTTGCTGTCCTGCGCGAGGGCGCGGGCAAGGGCCACCCGCTGGCGCATGCCGCCGGACAGCTCGTGCACCCGCTTGCCGTACGCCCCTTGCAGCCGTACGAGGCCGAGGAGCTCCTCGGCCCGCTCGCGCCGCTCGGCCTTCGTGACGCCGCGCAGCTTCAGGGCGAGCTCGATGTTCTTGCCCGCGGTCAGCCACGGGAACAGCGCGTGCTCCTGGAACATGAGGGCGGGGCGGCCGTCGGTGGCGATGTCGCCCGCCGACGGCTTGTCCAGCCCGGCCACCAGATTGAGCAGCGTCGACTTGCCGCAGCCCGAGGCCCCCAGGAGGGTGACGAACTCGCCCGGAGCGACATCGAGCGTGATGTCGTCCAGGACGAGCTGCTGCCCGGCGGGTGTGGCGAAGGACTTCGAGACATGCTCGATCCGGGCTGCGTGTTCGGCCGTCGCGATGTCGTCGGCCGCCTTGGCGAGGGTCGTTGCCATGGTCGTCACCTCCTGGGAACTGGTTCCGATTCCGGGGTTACTTGGCGCCGAGACCGGCGTCGTCGACGGCGGGCTTGCCCTCGGCCTTGAGGACCTTGTTCAGCGGCCTCAGGTCGTAGATGCCCTTGAGGTTCGGCTTGTCCAGGAGGCCAGCCTTGACCGCGTGGTCGGCCTCGGAGTCGAGCGTGGCGGCCAGCGGGTCGTCCGTGGTCTGGATGGACTTCCACGCCGGGTCGATGACGTCGGCGGGCAGTTCCTTGCCGGACGCCTCCTTGAGGGCGGCGTTGGCGGACGCCTTCGCCTTCTCCGGGTTGTCCTTGATCCACTGGTTGGTCTTCACCGAACCGCGCAGGACGGCCTCGACGACCTTGGGGTGCTCCTTGAGGAACTCCTGCGACACGATGATGTTCGTGATCACGAACTTCTTGTCCGGCCACAGGTCGGCCTCGTCGAGGATCGCCTTGCCGCCCTCGGCGACCAGCTTCGAGGCGGTCGGCTCCGGCACCCAGGCGCCGTCGATCGAGCCGGACTTGTAGGCGTCAGGGGTGATCTTGTTGTCGGTACGGACCACCGAGACGTCGCCCTTGCCGCTCTCCGCGTCGACCTTCCAGCCCTTTTCCTTGATCCAGTTGAGGAAGGCCACGTCCTGCGTGTTGCCGAGCTGCGGTGTCGCGATCTTCTTGCCCTTGACGTCGTCCAGGGACTTGATCTTGTCCGGGTTGACCACCAGCTTCACGCCACCGGACGCCGAGCCGCCGATGATGCGCAGGTTCTTGCCCTGGGACTTGGTGTAGCCGTTGATGGAGGGCGACGGGCCGATCCAGCCGATGTCGATGGACTTCGAGTTCAGCGCCTCGATCTCCGACGGGCCCGCGTTGAACTGCGTGTACTTGGCCTTCGTCGCGCCCAGTTCCTTCTGGAACAGGCCCTCCTGGTCGCCGACCAGGGCGGTGGCGTGCGTGAGGTTCGGGAAGTACCCGATCTTCACCTCGTCAAGGCCCTCGATCTTCTTCGCACCCGCGGCCACCTCGGCCTTGTCGGTGTCGTCGTCCGAGTTGGATCCGTAGCCGCAGGAGGTGAGCACTACGGCGAGCAGTGGCAGGGCGGCGACGGCGGCAAGGGCACGGCGGCCGCCGGTGGTGCGTGGTGCGCGGAAGCTGGCAGGCACGGGAGGTGGTCCTCTCGTTGGCCCGGCTCTCACGCCCTCAGGGCGTGGCCGGGAGATCGGCAGGTTTTCGTCGTCGCAGGTCGAACTCGTGGGGGGTGTGGGCGCGCAGGCAGTGCGCGTACGTCTTCACGCACATCGCCCGACCCCGCCCTGCCCGCTGCCGAGGGCGCCGCTGCCGATGCGGCCGCCCTCCTTCGCGAAGGTCGAGAAGTAGTCGATGGAGGTCATGTCAGAAGTCCCAGCCCTCGTCGTCCGCCGCGGGACCGGCCTCTTCGGCCGTCTCGGGGGTGGCGAACGCGTCGCCCGCCATGCCCGCCGCGAGCGTCGTGCCGTCGGCCGGGTCGATCAGGAGGAACGATCCGGTGCGGCGCGATGCGGCGTACGAGTCGACGGCGATCGGCTCCGCGGTGCGCAGGACGACGCGGCCGATGTCGTTGGCGACCAGCTCGCCGGGTGCGGGGTGCTGGGAGAGGTCGTCCAGGGTGAGGCGCGAGGGGATGTCCTTGACGATCGCCTTGACCGTGCGGGTGGTGTGCTTGAGCAGCACCCGCTGGCCGACGGCGAGCGCGGTGTCCGCGACATGGCAGACCGTCGCCGTGAGGTCCTGCGAGATCGGCGGCTGGTCGCCGCTCGGCACGATCAGGTCGCCGCGCGCGATGTCGATGTCGCTCTCCAGGAGCAGCGTCACGGACTGCGGCGTCCAGGCGACGTCCACCGGCTCACCGAGCAGGTCGATGCCCGCGATCTTCGACGTCTTGCCCGAGGGAAGCACGGTGATGGACTCGCCGACCCGGAAGGTTCCGGCCGCGATCTGGCCCGCGTAGCCCCGGTAGTCGGGGTGCTCGGCGGTCTGCGGGCGGATCACGTACTGGACGGGCAGGCGCGCGTGGCAGGAGGTCAGGTCGTGGCTGACCGGGACCGTCTCCAGGTGCTCCAGGACGGTGGGGCCGCCGTACCAGTCCATGTTGGAGGAGGGCTCCACCACGTTGTCGCCGGCCAGCGCGGAGATCGGGATGGCGGTGATCTCCGGTACGCCCAACCCAACGGCGTACGCGGTGAATTCCTCGGCGATCTTCGCGAAGACGGTCTCCTCGTAGTCGACGAGGTCCATCTTGTTCACGGCGAGCACCACGTGCGGGACGCGCAGGAGCGCGGCGACGGCGGCGTGCCGGCGGGTCTGCTCGATGACGCCGTTGCGGGCGTCGACCAGGACCACGGCGAGGTCGGCGGTGGAGGCGCCGGTGACCATGTTGCGGGTGTACTGCACGTGGCCGGGGGTGTCGGCGAGGATGAAGCGGCGCGCGGGCGTGGCGAAGTAGCGGTAGGCGACGTCGATGGTGATGCCCTGCTCGCGCTCGGCG
The DNA here is from genome assembly GCF_053606765.1 of Streptomyces sp. NPDC055189. Classification (NCBI taxonomy): domain Bacteria; kingdom Bacillati; phylum Actinomycetota; class Actinomycetes; order Kitasatosporales; family Streptomycetaceae; genus Streptomyces; species Streptomyces sp. NPDC055189. Next base: position 10,279 of record NZ_JBSGSG010000120.1, on the reverse strand, counting down.
CGCAGGCCGTCGGTGAGCAGCGCGAGGTCGGGTGCCTCGGCCCCGCGGCTGGCGGAGGCACGCTCCACGGCCTCCAGCTGGTCGGTGAGGACCGACTTGGAGTCGTGCAGGAGGCGGCCCACGAGGGTGGACTTGCCGTCGTCGACGGACCCGGCGGTGGCGAACCGCAGCAGGGTGGTGGCCGACAGCTGCTCGTTCGAGAGCGGCTGGGCCTTGTCGGGTTCGGTGGTGCTGGTCATGGTTAGAAGTACCCCTCGCGCTTGCGGTCTTCCATCGCGGCCTCGGACATCTTGTCGTCGGCGCGGGTGGCGCCGCGCTCGGTGAGACGGGACGCGGCGATCTCGGTGATGACGGCGTCCAGCGTGGTGGCGTCGGAGTCGACGGCGCCGGTGCAGGACATGTCGCCCACCGTGCGGTAGCGCACCAGGCGCTTCTCGACGGTCTCGTCGTCCTTGGGGCCGCCCCACTCGCCGGCGGTCAGCCACATGCCCGAGCGCGAGAAGACGTCCCGCTCGTGCGCGAAGTAGATGCCGGGCAGCTCGATGCCCTCGCGGGCGATGTACTGCCAGACGTCCAGCTCGGTCCAGTTGGAGATCGGGAAGACGCGGACGTGCTCGCCCGGCGCGTGGCGGCCGTTGTAGAGCTGCCACAGTTCGGGGCGCTGGCGGCGCGGGTCCCACTGGGAGAACTCGTCGCGCAGGGAGAACACGCGCTCCTTGGCGCGGGCCTTCTCCTCGTCGCGGCGCCCGCCGCCGAAGACCGCGTCGAACTTCTCGCTCTGGATCTTCTCGGTGAGCGGCACGGTCTGCAGCGGGTTGCGGGTGCCGTCGGGGCGCTCGCGCAGCTTGCCCGCGTCGATGTAGTCCTGCACCGAGGCGACGTGCAGGCGCAGCCCGTGCTCGGCGACCACGCGGTCGCGGTACTCGAGGACCTCGGGGAAGTTGTGCCCGGTGTCCACGTGAAGCAGCGAGAAGGGGATCGCGGCCGGGGCGAACGCCTTCAGCGCCAGATGCAGCATGAGGATCGAGTCCTTGCCGCCGGAGAAGAGAATCACCGGCCGCTCGAACTCGCCCGCCACCTCGCGGAAGATGTGCACCGCCTCGGACTCCAGAGCGTCCAAGTGGGACAGCGCGTACGGGCTGTCCGTCCCCTCGGTCACTGTGGCCACGGTGGTCGTCATGCCAGACCCCTTTCGATGAGCAGCGCGCGCAAGGCCGCCGCGGACTCCTGCACGGTCTGGTCCTGGGACTCGATGCACAGATCGGGTGACTCGGGTGCCTCGTAGGGGTCGTCGACGCCCGTGAGACCGGAGATCTCACCGGCCGCCTGCTTGGCGTACAGACCCTTCACGTCGCGTACGGAGCAGACCTCCACCGGCGTGGCCACGTGGATCTCCAGGTAGGGCGTGCCGCCCTTCTGGTGGCGCTCCCGCACCGCGTCGCGGCTGTCGGCGAACGGCGCGATCACCGGCACCAGGACCTTCACGCCGTTACGGGCGAGCAGTTCGGCGACGAAGCCGATGCGCTGCACGTTCGTGTGCCGGTCCTCGCGGCTGAAGCCGAGGCCCGCCGAGAGGAACTCGCGGATCTCGTCGCCGTCGAGCACCTCCACCTGGTGGCCCTCGCCGCGGAGCTTGTCCGCGAGTTCGTACGCGATGGTGGTCTTGCCCGCGCTGGGCAGGCCGGTGAGCCAGATGGTGGCTCCGGTGGTCACGTGCTTCTCCGATACGTATCGAGGCTCTGTCGCTTCACGCGGCTCTGTCATCAATGGATCCCGCACTCGGTCTTGGCGTTGCCCGACCAGCGTCCCGCGCGGGCGTCCTCGCCCTCCAGGAGGCGGCGGGTGCAGGGCGCGCAGCCCACGGAGCCGTAGCCGTCCATGAGGAGGGGGTTGGTCAGGACGCCGTGCTCGTTCACGTAGGCGTCCACGTCGTCCTGCGTCCAGCGGGCGATGGGGGAGACCTTGACCTTCCGGCGCTTCTCGTCCCAGCCGACGACCGGGGTGCCCGCCCGGGTCGGCGACTCGTAACGACGCAGTCCGGTCGCCCACGCGGCGTACGAAGTCAGGCCCTCCTCAAGGGGCTTGACCTTCCGCATCGCGCAGCACAGGTCGGGGTTGCGGTCGTGCAGCTTCGCGCCGAACTCGGCGTCCTGCTCGGCGACCGTCTGCTTCGGCGTGAGCGTGATGACGTTGACGTCCATCACGGCGGCGACGGCGTCACGGGTGCCGATGGTCTCGGGGAAGTGGTAGCCGGTGTCGAGGAACACGACGTCCACGCCGGGGCGGGCCCGCGAGGCGAGGTGGGCGACGACGGCGTCCTCCATGGAGGAGGTCACGCAGAAGCGCTCGCCGAAGGTGTCGACGGCCCACCGGAGGATGTCGAGCGCGGACGCGTCCTCGAGGTCGCGCCCCGCCTGCTCGGCGAGGGCCTTCAACTCGTCGTCCGTACGCTGCTCTTTGACCTGAGCGGTCGTCATATCTCTTCCCCTCCATCGCTGTTGCGCTGAACTCCGCGGGCCAGCAGCCCGAGGAACTTCAACTGGAAGGCTCGATTGCACGCGGCGCATTCCCAGGCGCTGTGACCGGTCTCGTTCGGGCGCAGGTCCTCGTCACCGCAGTAGGGGCAGAAGAAGGGGGCGGCGCGCTCGCTCACTTCAGTGCCTCCTCGCTGGCGCGGCCCACCCAGGTGGCGAAGCGCTCGTCGTCCGCGCGCTCCTCCTGGAAGCGTGTGAGGACCCGCTCGACGTAGTCGGGCAGCTCGGCCGAAGTGACCTTCAGGCCGCGGACCTTGCGGCCGAACCCGGCCTCCAGGCCGAGCGCGCCGCCCAGGTGCACCTGGAAGCCCTCGACCTGGTTGCCCTCGTCGTCCAGGACGAGCTGGCCCTTGAGGCCGATGTCGGCGACCTGGATGCGGGCGCAGGCGTTCGGGCAGCCGTTGATGTTGATGGTGATGGGGTGGTCGAACTCCGGGATGCGGCGCTCCAGTTCGTCGATGAGCGTGGCGCCGCGCACCTTGGTCTCGACGATCGCGAGCTTGCAGAACTCGATGCCGGTGCAGGCCATGGTGCCGCGCCGGAATGGGGAGGGAGTGACCCGCAGGTCGAGGGCTTCGAGCCCCGCCACGAGCGAATCGACCTGCGCCTCCTCGACGTCGAGCACGATCATCTTCTGCTCGGCGGTGGTGCGCAGGCGGCCCGATCCGTGGGCCGCGGCGACGTCGGCGATCTTCGTGAGCGTCGCGCCGTCCACGCGGCCGACGCGGGGGGCGAAGCCGACGTAGAAGCGGCCGTCCTGCTGCTTGTGCACGCCGAGGTGGTCGCGCCAGGTGCCGGCCGGCTGCTCGGGCGCGGGCCCGTCGACGAGCTCCCGCTTGAGGTACTCGTCCTGGAGGATCTGCCGGAACTTCTCCGGGCCCCAGTCGGCCACGAGGAACTTCAGGCGGGCACGGGTACGCAGGCGCCGGTAGCCGTAGTCGCGGAAGATGCCGATGACGCCGGCCCATACGTCCGGCACCTCGTCCAGCGGCACCCAGGCGCCGAGCCGCACGCCCAGCTTGGGGTTGGTGGAGAGGCCGCCGCCGACCCAGAGGTCGAAGCCGGGGCCGTGCTCGGGGTGGTTCACGCCGACGAACGCGATGTCGTTGATCTCGTGCGCGACATCGAGCTGAGGGGAACCCGAGATGGCCGTCTTGAACTTGCGCGGCAGGTTCGAGAACTCCGGGCTGCCGATGAAGCGGCGGCTGATCTCGTCGATGGCGGGGGTGCCGTCGATGATCTCGTTCTCGGCGACACCGGCGACGGGCGAACCGAGGATGACGCGGGGCGTGTCACCGCAGGCCTCGGTGGTGGAGAGCCCGACGGCTTCGAGGCGCTCCCAGATCTCGGGAACGTCCTCGATGCGGATCCAGTGGTACTGGACGTTCTGCCGGTCGGTGAGGTCGGCGGTGCCGCGCGCGAACTCCTGCGAGATCTCGCCGATGACGCGCAGCTGCTCGGTGGTGAGGCGTCCGCCGTCGATGCGGACCCGGAGCATGAAGTACTCGTCGTCCAGCTCTTCCGGCTCCAGGATGGCCGTCTTGCCGCCGTCGATCCCCTGGCGGCGCTGGGTGTAGAGCCCCCACCAGCGCATACGTCCACGGAGATCGTTCGGGTCGATGGAGTCGAAGCCACGTTTGGAGTAGATCGTCTCAATGCGTGTCCGCACATTGAGACCGTCGTCATCCTTCTTGAACTGTTCGTTGCCGTTCAGCGGCGTGAAGTGGCCAACGGCCCACTGGCCCTCACCACGGTGACGGCTCGCCTTGCGCCGGGGCGCGGCAGTCGTGGGCTTTTCGGGGGTGGCAGCCATGGCTATACGTCCTTCAAGGCGGGCTGAGGGCGGGGCTGACCTGCACACTCGCGCAGGAGGCGCGGCGGTGCGCAACAGGGTGGTCAGGAAAAGGGAGGCGTCGGCGCTGGTGCTGTCAGCTCGCCGGACACATGGCGCTGGACATGCGGCAGAGATCGACGTGACGCCGACTCACCAAGGCAATTCCAGTGCGATCCATGACGGAAGCGTGTCACGGGACTTTCGGCCCAGTCCACCATTATCCAGAATGTGGACCTGTCGGTCTCGCATTGCGGGACGGTGTGGTTTGGGTCACTCACTTCGGGCCCCGCCAGAGGCGCGGGGCTCTGACATATGCGGCTCCGCCGCGTGGGCGCGACCGGCCACGCCGGACCCGCAGCCGAACCACGCACCCCCCGCGCGAAGCGCTAAGCCCCGGGCCACGGACCGGGCGTGGCCACATCCGCCTCCTGCGAGACCTCCGTGTCAAAAAGCTTGAAACCACGCCGCAGGTAATTACCCATCGCGTGCTCCCCGTCCTTGGAGCAGGTGTGCACCCACACCCGCCGGGTCGCGGGCAGCTCCGGCCAGCGCTCGGCCAGGTCCCAGGCCCGCCGTACCCCGTACGAGAGCAGGTGCCCGCCGATCCGCCGGCCCCGGAAGGCGGGGATGAGACCGAAGTACACGATCTCGACCGCGCCGCCGTCCTGTGCCGCCAGCTCCACATACCCGGCCGGTGTCCCCTTGTCGTAGGCGACCCACGTCTCGACACCCGGCTTCCCGAGCTGGTCCTGCCACTGCGCGTAGGACAGCGAAAGACGGTCCGTCCAGCGGATGTCGCCGCCGACGGAGGCATAGAGGAAGCGGCTGAACTCGGGGGAGGGGATCTCGGCCCGGACGATCCGCACGTCGTCGCCGGGCGCGGCGGCGGGAAGCAGATCGGTGGGAGCGGTCTGCTCCAGGGACCAAGTGGTGACGGTGAGGCTCATGCCGGTCAGAGAATCACGGGGCGGGGGCGGCGGCCAAGGCGGGCCCCGCCCGACGCGCGGTGGGGCGGTATCGCTCGTGCCGGTGAAAGCGGCCCGTTCATATGGCGGCGGGGCCGGGAGGTCAGTAGGACTCGGAACATGAGTCTTGAGCGGGTCACCATCACCATCCCCAGCGAGTCGCTGGAGGCCGCCGCGTCGGCTGCCGAGCGCGAAGGGCTGAGTGTTTCCGCCTGGCTTTCGCGGGCCGCCGAGCGCGCCGCGAAGGACGGGGCGGGCCGCACGGCGGGGCGGGAAGCCATGAAGCACGTCAAACCGCCGACACCGGAGGAGCAGGAGCGGGTCGACTCCTTCATGCGCCATGCCATCCGCCCCGTCAGCGCGGACGACCGGTCACGCGGCGCGGCGTGAGCGCCGGCGCCCGGCGGGGGGCGGGGGCGTCCGTAGGCGTACTCAAGGCTCCGGCACCCTGCGTGCCTCGCGTACCGCAGGGGCCGTCGAATGCGGGAGCAGGTTCGCCGGGTGGTCGGGGAGGATCACCTCTACGTCCACGTCTTCCGTGAAGCGGTAGGGGCGGTGGGCCAGCAGGCTGCCCAAGTAGCGTCGGACACGGGAGAGTTCGGCGCGGACCGTCACCGTGCGTGCCGGGTCGCCGAACATGTCCTCCGCCAGGCCCGAGGCACTGCGGCCCTTGCGGTGCGTGCACAGGAGGAACAGCAACTCCGCGTGCCGAGGGCTCAGCTCATGCGTCCAGCCGCCCGCGCCACCGCCCTCCACGGTGACCGACCAGCGCCGCGGCCCCCGTACGTCAAGGACGACCCGGGTCGCGGCCAGCGGCTGCGGATCCTCCTCGACGCGCAGCAGCCAGCCGCCCGGCAGCGGCTCCACCGCGCAGGGGCCGAGCGAGGGCAGCCAGGTGTGGCCCGCGGCCATGGACCCGGGCAAGGAGAGCCGGTCCGTCGGCGGCATTCCCGTGACCGCCGCCGTCCACCCGTGGGAGTCCACCGCCACGGCGCGCCCCTCCAGGCGGGCGACGACCGGCGCCGCCACCGAACGCAGCCGGTCGAGCGCCGACACGTGGCTCTCCCGCAGCCGGGCCTCGGCGAGCTTCGCCACCGAGTCGACCAGGGCGAGCATCGCCGGATGCATGGTGTTCAGCGGCCCGCTGATGTCGACCACACCGAGCAGGCGGCCGTCGCGGGGATCGGTGATGGGCGCGCCCGTACACGTCCACGCGTGGTGTGTCTCGACGAAGTGCTCGGCGGAGAACACGTGCACCGGCCGGCGCACGACCAGCGGTGTCCCCACGCCGTTCGTGCCGACGACGCTCTCGCTCCAGTCCGCACCCGGTTCGAAGCCCAGCGAGTCCGCCTTGCGCAGCACCGTGGAGTTGCCCTCGCGCCACAGGACCCGGCCGTCCGCGTCGCAGACGACCATGATGTGGTGCGCCGCGTCCGCCACCGTGACGAGCGCCTCGCGCAGCACCGGCATGACCTCCGCAAGGGGCGAGGCGCGCCGCCGCTCCTCCAGCTCCTCGACGCCGAGCAGCTCCGAGCGGAAGTCGCGGTCCGGATCGACCCCGTCGAGCAGCATGCGCCCCCAGGACTCCTCGATGACCGGACGGGGCAGCACGCGCGGCCGCTGCCCGTTGAGTGTCGCGTGGCGCACGCTCGCCAGCAGCCGCGCGGCCTGGGTGCAGTCCATGGAGGAGATCCTCGCGAGGTCTATCGTCGAAGTCGCGGTCATCACTGGGTCCTTCCCCCGGGCACCCCAATGCCCGCGCAGAGCCAGCGCGCCGGGCGGATCCACCCATCGTGCCCCCTCAGCGGCAGCGAGGGTATTGGTTCGGTAATGAACCGATGTACTTCAGCAGAGAACCGATGATTGCAACGGTCTGCAACTCTCGCGGACAGCCCCGCGTCGGCCGAAGCTGAGGGGAGCGGGGGTGGCGCCGTGTCGGCGCGGCACCACCCCCGCGAAGACCGCCGGTTTCCGCCGAAAGCCCTGGTCGGTCAGTCGGTGCCGGGCGCGGCCCGCTCCACCACGGACGCCAGGTCGAGGGTGTGCGGCAGCGTCCCGAACGCCGACCCCCAGTCCCCGCCGAGCCGCGAGGCACAGAACGCGTCGGCCACCTCCGGGGGCGCGTACCGCACCAGCAGCGAACCCTGGAGCACCACCGCCATCCGCTCCGTGAGCCGGCGGGCCCGCGCCTCGATGCCGTCCAGATCGGCCAGTTCGGTGAGCAGCGCCTTGATCGCGCCGTCCAGACGGTGATCGGCGCCGCGCGCGAGGCCGACCTCCTGGAGGAAGGCGTTCAGCGCCTGCGGCTCCCGCTGCAGCGCACGCAGCACGTCAAGGGCCTGTACGTTCCCCGAGCCCTCCCAGATCGAGTTGAGCGGCGACTCGCGAAGCAGCCGCGGCATCCCCGACTCCTCTACGTATCCGTTGCCGCCGAGCACCTCCAGAGCCTCCACCACGAGCGGCGTGCAGCGCTTGGTCACCCAGTACTTCGCGGCCGGCACCGCGATCCGCAGGAACGCCCGCTCCTGCTCGCTGCCGTCGTCGTACGCCGCGGCGAGTCGCAGCGCGAGCGTCGTCGCCGCCTCGGACTCCAGGGCCAGATCCGCCAGTACGTTGCGCATCAGCGGCTTGTCGATGAGCTTGCCGCCGAATGCCTCGCGGTACGTGGCGTGGTGCACGGCCTGCGCGACGGCCTGCCGCATGATCGCCGCCGAGCCCACCACACAGTCGAGCCGCGTGGCAGCCACCATGTCGATGATGGTGCGCACCCCGCGCCCCTCCTCACCCACCCGGCGCGCCCATGTCCCGTCGAACTCGACTTCGCTGGAGGCATTCGACTTATTGCCCAGTTTGTCCTTCAGGCGCTGAATGGCGAAGGCGTTACGGGTGCCGTCTTCGAGTACGCGCGGCACGAGAAAACACGTAAGTCCCGCGGCGGCCTGCCCGAGCACGAGAAAACCGTCGGACATGGGTGCGGAACAGAACCACTTGTGCCCCATGAGTTCATAGGTGCCTTCTTCCGCGAGAGCACGCGCGCGTGTCGTATTCGCGCGGACATCACTTCCGCCCTGTTTCTCCGTCATGCCCATCCCGAAGAGCACTCCGGCCTTCTGCGACGCGGGTCGCAGACCTTCGTCGTACACGAGAGAAGTCAGCCGGGGTTCCCACTCGGCGGCCAGCGCGGGGTCGGCCCGCAGCGCGGGCACCGCCGCGTGCGTCATCGACACCGGGCAGCCGTGCCCCGCCTCGACCTGCGTCCACACCAGGAATCCGGCCGCGCGCCGCAGATGGCCACCCGGCCGCGACCAGGCGGTGGTCAGACCCGCCGACACCGCTTTGCCGAGCAGCCTGTGCCACGAGGGGTGGAAGGCGACTTCGTCGACGCGATTCCCATAGCGGTCATGGGTGTGCAGAACGGGCGGATTCTCATTGGCCAGAAACCCCCATTCGCGCGCCTGCACCGATCCGGCGGTACGCCCGAGTTCGGAGAGTTGCTCGCGCGCGGTACCGAGAAGCGCGGGATCGAGATGCCGTTCGAGTCCTTCTGCGAGAGCCCGGTCGGACGTAAAGACGTCATATCCCACCAGGGGCGGAGCCTGGTTGGTCACTGTGTGGGTGGTGGCTGCCATGCCGCTACGGTAAGGAGGTGCACCAGGCAAAAGAAACACCCGGGAGGCCGAGCGGCCGCTGGAACCGGGCCCGCGCTCTCTACAGCAACGTCTCCAAGCGCAGGACTGCCTGGCTGCTGCTCAAGGACACGGTCAACTCGTGCGTCGAATACCGGATCCTGGGTCTGGCGGCCGAGGCGGCTTTCTTCACGCTGCTCTCCGTGCCGCCGCTGCTCCTGAGCCTGATCGGTCTGCTCGCGTACGTGGACCGGTGGACCGGCGCGAACACCATCGCCAGCGTGGAGAACAACATCCTCGAGGCGTCCCGCACGGTCCTCTCCGACAAGGGCGTCAGCCAGATCGCGCAGCCGATACTGGAGGACGTCATGCGGGTCGGGCGTCCCGACGTCATCTCCATCGGCTTCCTCTTCGCCCTGTGGTCGGGCTCGCGCGCCGTGAACGTCTTCATCGACACGATCACGGTCATGTACGGCCTGGACGGCGCACGCGGCATCGTCAAGACCCGGCTGCTCGCGTTCGGCCTGTTCATCGTGGCGCTGCTGATCGGTTCGGTGGCGCTGCCGCTGATGGTGGCGGGGCCTGATGCGGTGGTGAATCTGGTGCCGGGTTCGACGACGGTGGTGCAGGTTCTGTACTGGCCTGTGGTGACGCTGTTGTCGGTGGTGTTCCTGACGACGCTGTACCACGTGTCCGTGCCGGTGCGCTCGCCCTGGGTGGAGGACATGCCGGGTGCGCTGATCGCTCTCGGCATGTGGGTCCTCGGCAGCTTCCTGCTGCGCATCTACCTCACCAGCACGGTCGAAGGCCCCACGATCTACGGTTCGTTGGCCGCGCCGGTGGCGGTGCTCCTGTGGATCGGTGTGTCGGCGTTCGCGGTGCTTGTCGGGGCCGCGGTGAACGCCGCCATCGACCGGGTGTGGCCCTCCGTCGCCACGGCTGCCGCGCGTGCGGCCAACGATCGGATACGGGAGGCGCGGGCGGTGGAGGTGGTGGCCCGCGCGGCCGCCGCGCGGGAGGCTTCCGCGGACCCCGACGACCAGGACATGCCCTCCGAGTTCCCCGAACGCTGGTCCCGCTTCCTCCCCCCGGACGACGTCTCCTCCCGCCTGCGGACGCACGTCAAGAAGAGTGGCAGCGGGGGCAACAGCGGAGGCAACGGGGAACAGCCTCCGCCGGAGTAGAGGTTCTCTGCGGGGCTAATTTCCCCAACCCCACCCCTTCCCGAAAACTCGCTGGCGCGAGGGCCTTGTACGTACCGCCATCACCGGCTCCGCCGAGTTCGTCCTCAATCGCCGGACGGGCTGAATCTTTCAGCCG
>NZ_JBSGSG010000119.1:0-24857 GCF_053606765.1 Streptomyces sp. NPDC055189 | reverse complement strand
CTCGTGGGCGCGGTGATGTTTATATGAGACCGCGGCGGGGTGACTGCGCGCCCGCCGGGCCCCTTTTCTCCGGCTCCCTCGACGGGGGCGGCGTGCTCGGTGCCCCGGGGGAGCGGGGCACCGAGCTCGCACTCCACGCGCAGGGTGGGCAGTCCGGCCTGCCCGTCCCGGCGAACCGCCCGGGCCCGCTCCACGCGGAGTTCCGCCGCTCGCCCGTCCACCCGCAGCCGGCTGCCGCGGGCGGCGTCCTCGCACCGCCCTTCGGCCCAACTCCGCATCCCTACGCGCTTGATGCGGGGCTCTGCCTGGGTGGCGGGGATCTCGGCGAGGTCCTCGACGTGGTCGACCCGCAGGTGCCCGGGGCTCGCCACGAGTCCGTCGTACCGGTTGACGGTGAAGTTGCCCAAGGGGTGCGCGTGCGCCTCTGCGGCGGGCAGCAGGGTGAGCGCGAGCCCCGCGAGCAGGGTGCCCCCTGAGGCCAGGATCCGCCGCTTCATCGGTGCCCCGCAGTGCCGGCAACCCGAACAGGCTTTTCCCGCCCACCCACCCGATTGCCCCGCATCGACAGCCTGACGGCCCTCGCTTCCTTCGCCACCATCGGAGAGAACCCGGGGTTCAAGTCCAGCGCCGCCGACTTCCAGCGGCGCGCCGCGGACGCGTGGCCCGTCGAGCCCTCGATCACGCCCCGGTGGTACATGAACGACGCCTCGCGGAAGCCCGTCGCCGTGGCGCGGCGTGCGTACGACAGTGCCTCATCGGAGCGGCCGTTGACGTGCAGGGCCCAGGCGAGCGCGTCCGCCGTGTGGACGGTGTGCCGCCGCCCCCACTCCGCCCGCGCCGCCCGCAGCGCCGCCTCGCGTTCGTCGCGGGTTCCGTGGTCCGTCAGCGCGACCGCCGCGTCCAGGTCCGCGTTGACCCCGTTCGCCCGGGCCAGGGACACCCACGCGGAGACCAGTGCGTACTGCTGCCGGGCCTTCGCCTCGTCGCCCCGCTCGCCCCGCGCCTCGTACAGCTCGCCGAGGGCTACCAACGGCCCCGGCAGCGGCGCCCGCGCGACGACCTCCCGCAGCCCCCGTATCGCCCGCCCTGTATCGCCCTGCCCGGCCCACGCCCTGGCCCGGCACTCCAGCGCGGGAAGGTAGGAGGCATCGGCCCGCAGCGCCTTCCCGCACTGCTTGAGCGCCTCCCCGTACTGGCCCTGGCGCCACGCCAGTTGCCCCAGGGCCGTGGACACGTACGCCACGTCCCCGCCGCCCGAACCCGAACCCGAGGCAGGGCCGAGCGCCAGCGACAGTGCCCGCCGGGCCCCCGCCACATCGCCCCGGAGCTCGCGCACGTACGCGTACCGCGTGAACACCGGCACCCCGGGCCGCCGGGCGTCGGCCTTCTCCGCGGCCCGCCCCGCCGCCCCGTACCGCCCGAGCTCGACCAGCGCGTCGATCCGGGAGGCCAGCGCGCCCTCGCTGCGCGGGTTCACGTCGAGCGCCGCCTCCGCGTGCCGCAGCGCCCCCGTGAAGTCGTGCCGGGCTGCCGCCAGTGCGGCCTGCCCCGCGAGCCCCGCGTCATTGCGGGGCCTCAGTTCCAGGGACCGGTCGAGAGCGCGCTGCGCCTCGCGGTACCGCGACGGGTCGCCCTGCGTGCGGGCCTGCTCGACGTAGGCGGTGCCCAGCGTCGCCCACGCCCCGAAGTCGCGCGGCTGGTCCCGCAGATGGGTCTGCAGCGCCCGCACACCACGATCGAGGTCGGCACCCCGCAGCGCTCCCGGCGCCACGGCGACGGACGACGAGGGCGACCGGCCGGGCCCGTCCTCACCGCCGGCCAGGACGGCACCCCCGGTGATCGCGAACGCAAGAGCGACGGCCGCCACCACGGACCGGCCGGCAGGACGAGGCAATGCCATCACTGGACCTTCCACGAGAAGTCGATGAGCCGATCAGAAGTCGATGAGTCGAGAAAAGGAGAGAAGGCGCGGCCCGCAGGGGGATTAGTGCGGGCCGCGCCGGTCATGGAAGGGACTCAGCCCGGGATCCCGGAGGACCCCCGCCTGCGCCACCACGCGAGCCCGAGCCCGACGAGGAGGACACCGGCCGCCCCCGCGGCCGCGGAGGCGATCAGCACGGCATCCGTGTCATCGCCACCGCCGGAGGCCGGACGTCCGGGCACGGCACCGCCGTTCAGCGCGTCACGCGCCGCGCTGTTGTCCGCGTCGCCACCCTTGGCCAACGGTCCCCGCGAACCGGACGTGGGCAGTGCCACGTACGGGAAGGTCCCGCCGAACTTCTGGTCGTTGACGTTCACCGCGTCACCGAGGTCGTTCTTGTTCCCGGTGAGTTCGCCCTCGACGGCCTGCAGTTCGATGTCGACGACGTCATCGGCGAGCCGCCGCCCGTTCGGGAACCCGGCGTTGTCGCCGTCGAGCACCCCGAGCCGCTTCGGCGTATCCGCAGGCTTGATGGACGTGTTGAGCCGCAGGGTCTCCGCCGGCCGGACGTTGGGCGGCTGGTTGAGGTCCTTCACGCCCGTCAGGAACACCGACACGAGGTCGTTGCGCGGCTCGGCGGGCGCCTTCAGCTTGTAGATCTTCTCCAGGAGCTTCGGCAGCTCCGGCTTGGTCACGTACTTCAGGAACTGCGCGTCGTTCCAGGGCGCGGACGCGTTGAACTTGTCCTTGTCCTTCTGCGGCACGACCACCTCGTTGACCAGCGGGTTGCCCATCCGCGACACCTGGGTCCACTTGCCGCCCGCGGTCTTGCGCTGGGTCGTGGACCAGATGCCGACGGTCGGCTGCTTCGCCGACTGCCGTATCTGGGAGGTGGGCACCTGGAGGGCGAGGGAGTTCACGTTGTAGCCCTTGAGGGTGTCCCTGCCGACCTCCGACAGATCGCCCCCGTACAGCAGGTCGAACACCCGCAGATCCAGGAAGAACGGATCGTCGGCCTGCCCGGCGAACGTCGTGCCGCCGCCCTTGACCGGGGTCACGGCCTGGTCGCGCAGCTTCTTGTAGTCGGGCATGGACGCCTTGCCGACGTGCGACGGTGCCGCGGGCACGTCGTCGGCGATCGTCGTGGTCGAGGTGACCTTCTGGTCCTTGAGCTTGATCAGCTCCAGGTCGTACGTCTGCGTCACGTTCAGGTCGGGATCGTCGAGACTCGTCACGGGCCCGGTGTTGTAGAGGAACGTGTCGCCGTTCTTGGTCTTCGTGTCGAACGTCCACCGGTAGAGGAGGTCGCCCTGCGCGTCGCCGTCGCTGTCGATGTGGACGTCGTACTGCGCGTCGTCGGCCCACGGATAGAAGTTGGGACCGCCGGCGGGCTCCTCGAAGGGCAGCCAGTTCGCCACGATCGTCGTCGAGTCGGGCTTGTCCGGGCTCACGAACGCGTACACATCCGTGTTGTCGTACTGAGGCTGCCCCGAGATCAGCGGGGCCTCCCGGTGGCTGGCGGCGTTTGCCGCCCCCGGTTCCAGTGCCGTCACGCCGGCGGCTGCGAGCCCCCCGGCTGCCAGTGCGCCACAGACGAGCGCGGCGAGGCCGCGCCTGCTGCGGCGCCCCCTCCGGCTCTTGGCGATAGCTGTCATCGCGTCCGTCCTTACTGTTCCTCGCGCGACCCCGCGCGGTGCGCGGGGGCCGCCTGACGAACGCCATTCGGGACAACGGGCCGGGCGGATTGGCCCGGTTCCCAATCCGATGCCTTCTCCCGCCGCGAATCCCGGTGCGACCGGACAGCGAGTCGCCCGGCCCCGGAAGAACCGAGTCGTCCGGGGCCGGGAAATGGTGAGGGGGACACGCATGGAGCCCGACGAACTGCTTCCACTGGTCGCCAAGGGCGACCAGCAGGCCTTCGAGGAGCTGTACGGCCTGGTCTCGGGGCCGGTCTACGGAATGACCCGTCGTGTCCTGCGCGATCCGGCGCAGTCCGAGGAAGTGGTCCAGGAGGTGCTGCTCGAACTCTGGCGGACGGCGGCGCGATTCGACCCGGCGCGCGGCAGCGCCCTCTCCTGGATTCTCACGCTGGCCCACCGCCGGGCGGTGGACCGGGTGCGCAGCGTCCGCGCGGCGAGCGACCGGGAGCGGCGCGTGGCCCAGCGCGGCGATGTCCCCGCCTTCGACCAGGTCGCCGAGGCGGTCGAGGGACGGCTGGAGCGGGAGTGGGTACGCCGCTGCCTCCGTCGCCTCACCGACCTCCAGCGCCAGGCCGTCACCCTCGCCTATTACGACGGCTATACGTACCGCGAAGTGGCCCGGCGCCTGTCCGTCCCGCTCGGCACCGTCAAGACGCGGATGCGGGACGGGCTGCTGCGGTTGCGCGAATGCCTGGGTGCCGCGACGGGAGGCGCGGCATGAAGAGGGACGGGCAGCGCGATGCTCGGCGCGACACCAACCGGATTTCCGACGGGCCCGCCCGGAAGCGGCTGCGGCCCCGCCGGCGCGTGCACTCCCTGGCCGTCCCCTATGCCCTGGACGCCCTCGCGCCCCGCGAACTGCGCCGCTTCGAGCGGCATCTGCCCCGCTGCGTGCCCTGCCTGGCGGAGACCAGGGAGCTGGCCGAGGGCGCCGTACGTCTGGCGGGCGCCGCGGCGACACCGCCGCCGCCCGGCCTGCGCGAGCGGGTGCTGGCCGCCGTACGCACGACGGAGCAGGAGCCGCCCCCGCGGGCGCCCGTGACCCCGAACGCGCCCTCGCGCTCCCGCGTGCTTCTTCTCCCCGCCGCCGCTTTCACCGCGCTCGCTCTTGTGGCGTCCGTGATCCTTGCCCTCCAGCTGACGCGCGCCGAGGACCGGCTCGGCCGGGAGCGCGCCCAGGCACGTGAGATCGCCCACGTCCTTGCAGCTCCGGATGCCCGGGCGGCCGGGGAGAGGGACGCGTGGGGGCGCGGCATCAGCGTCGTGGCGTCGGAATCCAGGCGGCGCGCCGTGGTGAGCGTCACGGGGCTCGGGCCGCCGCCACCGGGGCGCGTGCACCAGCTGTGGCTCATGAGGCCCGTAGCGGCGCCCCGTTCCCTGGGGCTGCTCGACGGC
The DNA here is from genome assembly GCF_053606765.1 of Streptomyces sp. NPDC055189. Lineage (NCBI taxonomy): Bacteria > Bacillati > Actinomycetota > Actinomycetes > Kitasatosporales > Streptomycetaceae > Streptomyces > Streptomyces sp. NPDC055189. The sequence goes on along the minus strand of NZ_JBSGSG010000119.1, from coordinate 19,841 downwards.
GAAACGCCCGTGATCGCCTCCGGTGTCAGTGCGTCCGGCAGGTCACTGGCAGTGACGACCGAACCGGACGGGGGCTCAGAGCGGCCCACTTCTGCCCCTCTTGTCCAACTCGCCCTGGAATCACCTGGATTCGGAGAGTAATCGTCAACCTCCTTACGGGGTAGGTGAATCCCGTGACCGGGATACACGAGTGTCGTGCGGGGGCGATAGGGTTAACCTGCCCTGGGCCGGGTGCCCTCGTACGGGTGGGGAGTGACATGGAACAGATAACGGTGCGCAGCAGGGCGCGTGTCCCTGCGATCACCTGCGGGAGCAGCGCGACCAGCTCGCGTCTCGACCGCCATCTCTCAGTGCTGGGCGGCCCCGCCGTTCCGCAGCGCGAGACGGCCGAGGCGACTCTGCTGATGCGTGAGCTGACCTCACGGGGTGCGCATGACCACAGTGGCCGAGGTGCACGTGTGCGAAGGGTCTCCCTCTTCGCTCCGTTGCGCAGGCTGCGGCGGTCGCTCTTTGGGGGTCGCTGACCACGGGTGGTCGGGGGTTCGGCCGTCGCTCAGCGGCGCATTGCTCCCACCCACCCGCCCCTTCCCCTGCCGTATACGTCACTCATCACGCCCCTGACGTAACACCCGTGTCATGCGCACCTGTTGACGCTGCAACTTTCCGGCCCCAGTGTGGCTGATTGTTTGGCCGATACACCCAACCTCACCCCCGGAGGTGCGCGTGTGTGACCTGCACGATCAGCATGAGCACGAAGTTCTCCCCGCGAGCGGTCAGCCCCTCAGTCGCCGCCACATCATGCAGCTCCTCGGCGCGGCCGGTGTCACCGCCGGTGTCATGACCGCCGAAGCGGACCCGGCGATGGCCGCGGGCGCCGACGCCAGCCCCGCCGCCTATGAAGCGCCCAAAGGCCTCGCGGCCGACACCCCCGCCAAGCGCGCGGCGCTCGACTGGATCTCCTCCCACGACGACCGGATCACCGGCCTGAACGCCGAGATCTGGGACAACGCCGAACTGTCCCTGCGCGAGTGGAAGTCCTCCATCGCCGAGGCCGACTTCCTCGAACGGGCCGGATTCGACGTGCGGTTCGGCACCGCGGGCTTCCCGACGGCCTTCACCGCCACGTTCACGCACGGCAAGGGCGGCCCCGTCCTCGGCTTCAGCGGCGAGTACGACGCACTGCCCGGCCTCTCGCAGAACAAGGGCGTCGGCCACCACGATCCGCGCGAGTACATCCACGACCCCTTCGCGCCCGGCTACGGCCCCGGCCATGGCTGCGGCCACAGCGCGCTCGGCACGGCGGCGGCAGCCGCGGCGGCGGCCGTCGCGCAGGCCGCGAAGAAGCACCGGCTCCCCGTCACCGTGAAGTTCTTCGGCTCCACGGCCGAGGAGGCGCTGATCGGCAAGACGTACGCCGTCAGCAAGGGCGTGTACGACGGGCTCGACGCGTTCCTGGACTGGCACCCCTCGACGGCGAACGCGACCGGCTGGGGCACCACCACCGCGATGACCGCCGTCACCTTCACCTTCCTCGGCGTGGCAGGGCACGGCGGTACCCCGCTGGGCAACAAGTCCGCGCTCGACGCCGCCGTGATGATGGCGACGATGTCGGAGTTCCTGCGCGAGGAGAACCTCGCACCGAGCGGCCGGCTGCACTGGGTGATCAACAACGGCGGCGACATCCCGAACGTCACCCCGGAGATCGCCGAGATCTCGTACTACGTACGCGAAGGAAGTCCCGCCCGCGTCAAGGTCCTCCTGGACAAGGTGATCGCGGTCTCCGAGGCGGCCGCGAAGGCGTCACGGACGACCGTCCGCCACCGCGTCACGTCGGCCTGCTGGAACCAGCTCCCGGCCAAGGCGTTCGCCGAGCTCCTGCACGCCAACATGCGCGAGATAGGCCCGCCCGAGTTCACCTCCGAGGCACACGAGTTGGCCAAGGAGCTCCAGGAGTCGCTCGGTCTGCCCCAGAAGGGCATGCACGACAAGGTCGGTGAACTGACCCCGCCCAACCCGGTCTTCATGGGCGGCGGCTCGACGGACGTCGCCGACATCAGCTGGAACGTCCCCACCGTATCGATGGGCGCCGCGCTCGCCCCCATCGGCACCAAGATGCACACCTGGTCCACCGCGGCCTGTGCGGCGGCGGCTCCGGGGCAGGCCGCGGTGATCGCCGCGGCGAAGTATCTGGCGGCGACGGCGGTCGACCTGATCACTCAGCCCGAGCGTCTGAAGGCGGTCAAGGACGAGTTCAAGGAGCGCACGAAGGGCGTGAGTTGGCAGACCGCGCTGCCGGACGGCTATGAGCCGCCCATGTACGAGCCCCCGGCGTGGTTCCTGAAGAAGACGGGCCAGAAGTGGCCGCCGTCGAACATCACGTGGCCGCCGAAGCGGGTGGTGTCGCACGAGAAGTTCTCCTCGCTGGGACCGGAGCTCGAACCCCAGAAGTAGTGCGCCCCGCCCGGCAGCGCGGCCGTCCGCTCACCGTCCGCCGTGCGTGTACCGGCGGACGGCGAGCGGCACGCACACGCCGAGCAGTACGAGCGACCAGAGGATCGCCCCGGCCACGGGATGCGCCACCGGCCAGGCGGCGTCCGCCGGCACCGGCGCGTTGCCGCACAGATCGCGTACCGCCGTCGCCGTCGCGCTGATCGGGTTCCACTCGGCGACGGTGCGCAGCCAGCCGGGGAACCCCTCGGCGGGGATGTACGCGTTCGAGAGCAGCGGCAGCATGAACGTCGCGCCGCCCAGCTGCCCCGCCGCCTCCTCGCTCTGCGAAGCGAGCCCGAGCAGGATGCCGACCCAGGTCGTCGCGAACCTGAAGAGCATCAGCAGGCCGAAGGCGGCAAGGGCCCGCAGCGGCCCGCCCTCGATCCGCCAGCCCATCGCGAGCCCGACGAGCACCAGCGGCACGAGCCCTGCGGCGGTGGTCACCAGATCGGCGGCTGCCTGCCCGAGCGGCACCGCGGAGCGGCTCATCGGCATCGTACGGAACCGGTCCATGACGCCCCGGTGGGAGTCCTGGGCGGCGGTGAACATGCCGGTCATGATGCCGTTCGCGGCGGTCGCGACGAGCATGCCGGGGACTAGGTAGGCGCGGTAGTCGGCGCCGGGCATGGCGAGGGCGCTGCCGAAGACGTAGCCGAAGAAGAGCAGGAAGACGATGGGCATCGTCTGGGTCATGACGAGGATGGCGGGCGCGCGCCTGATGCGCCGCAGATGCCGACCGAGGACGGCGGTGCCGTCGTAGAGGATGGCGCTCAAGGGGGAACTCCTGGGGTTGAATGGCACTTGCCCACCCCCGGCCTCAGGGCAATCGCGTCCCGGGATGCGAGGTGATCGGGTGGGTGGGCGGGAAAAAATCCGTCGCGAAGCGGCGGCCTAGGAAACGGGCGAGACGAGCCGCAGGAAGACCTCGTCGAGCGTGGGAGCCCGAAGGGTCGCGTCGACGACAGGCACCCCGGCAGCGTCGAGCTCCCGAACGACCCGCGGCAGCGTGAGCCCCATGTCGAGAGCGACAACCCCGGCGGTCCGCCGCTCGGTATCAAGGACAGGCTCACCCCCGGTGAGCTGATCCAGAACGACCGCGGCAGCATGCAACGCCTGCGCCGCCGAGTCCTGCGGCAGAACCACCTCCACGTAACTGCCGATCTGCGCTTTCAGCGCACCCGGTGTCCCGCGATGAGCGGCACGCCCCCCGTCGATCAGGACGATCTCGTCGGCGAGCTGATCCGCCTCCTCCAGATACTGCGTGGTCAGCAGCACGGTCGTCCCCTCGGCGGCCAGCTCCCGCACGGCGTCCCAGATTTCACCCCGACTGTGCGGGTCGAGCCCGGTGGTCGGCTCGTCGAGGAAGAGGACGCGTGGCCGGACGAGCAGGCTGGCCGCGAGGTCGAGCCGCCGCCGCATGCCCCCGGAGTAGGTGCGGGCGGGACGGTCTGCGGCGTCCGTGAGCCCGAACCGCTCCAGCAGCTCGTCGCCCCGCGCCCGCGGAATCCGCAGCAGCCGGGCGAAGAGCCGCAGATTCTCCCGGCCGGTCAGCTCCCCGTCGAGGGAGGCGTACTGCCCGGTCACGCCGATGAGCCGGCGCACCGCGGCAGCCTCCCGCACCACGTCGTGGCCCGCGACGAGCGCCGTCCCGGCATCCGGTGTCTGCAGCGTCGTCAGCAGCCGTACCGCCGTCGTCTTGCCCGCGCCGTTCGGCCCGAGCAGCCCGCAGACGGTGCCCTCGGGGACGGCGAGATCGAGCCCGCGCAGGGCGTGGACGTCCCCGAATCGCTTCTCCAGACCTTCACTAAGTACAGCGTACGTAGAAGTCATGCCCGTACGGTACCTCACTACGTACGCTGTACGTAACTAACATGGGTGGCGAGGTGATGATCAATGGCGGGCCGAGCGGCCGAACCGGAAGTGATCTGGGCGCGCCCCGAGCGCGCGGGCCGTGGCCCGAAGCCCGCGTACAGCAGGGCGGACATCGCGGCAGCCGCCGTGCGCATCGCCGACGCGGACGGCATCGAAGCGGTCTCCATGCGCAGAGTCGCGGGCGAACTCGGCTGCGGCACGATGTCGCTCTACAACTACGTGCCGCGCAAAGAAGACCTGTACGAGTTGATGGTCGACGCGGTGAGCGGCGAGTACGTGCTGACGGACGAGCCGCCGGACGACGACTGGCGCGCGGCGATGCTGGCGCTCGCCCGCCAGACGCGCGACCTCATGCGGCGCCACCCGTGGCTGCCCCGGACCATGTCGGCGCTCTACGGCTTCAGCCCGAACGCCCTGCGCTACCTGGAGCACTGCCTCGGCGCCCTGGACGGACTCGACGCGCCCTACGGCACCAAGGCGGAACTCATCGGGATGATCAACGGCTCGGTCATGACGTTCGTGGCCAACGAGCTCGCCATGGCGGAGCGCGCGCGGGCGCTGCCGTGGTCGGCGGAGCGGGAACAGCAGGCGCGGTACGCGTACCTCGCCGGGCAGGTGGGCACCGGGGCCTACCCGCGGCTCGCCGAGGCGCTCAAGGAGGCGCCCGCACCGGGCGACGCGGACGAACTCTTCGACCGGATGCTGAACCGCCTCCTGGACTCGTTCGCCTGAGTCCACCCGGCAAGCAGCTCACAGAAGAGCGAACTGGCCGCCGGGTCCCTCCTCGTGGTGGTCGAGCACCGAGGCGGGGCGCCGCGCGGCGTCGGGTGCGGGGAGCACGCCCGCGCCGCGCAGTGCTTCCGCCGTGATGAGCGGGCCGAGATCCGCGGCCAACTCGTCCCGCAGCGGCCCAAGTTCCGCCAGCAGGGCGAGCACCGTGATCAGTTCGAGCAGCTCGGACGTCCACGCCTGCGGCCACTCGGGGGGCCGGATCGCCTCCAGGGAGCCCGATTCGCCCGCGGCCATGCGGCGCTCGAACCACAGGTCAAGCACGCGCACCCCGCTCACCTCGAAGTCCCACGCCTCCCGCGGCACCGGTGAGATGCGGCCCTCGTCCACGCACAGGGCCTCCTCGTCGGCGTCGTACGAGAGCTCCGCGGGGCGGGCGGGCAGCGGCGCCCGTACGTAAGGCCGCCGTCCGCCGGGGAGCTTCGGGCGGGCGCCGTCACCGCGGGCCTGGAGCCCGAGGATGCGGCGGCCCAGCTCCGTGCCCCGCGCCCAGACCCCGGCGTCGGACGTCAGCGGCACCCGGCAGCCCGCCGGGGACGCCTGCGCCACGGCCAGCGTCCAGGCCGGCAGATCCCCGGCGGTGACGTCTTGGCCGAGCGTTGACGAGAGGTGGGCGAGCAGGCCCGGTGCCACGTTGGGTTCGAGCCCGCCGGGGCGGCGGAACAGGGGACGGATCCGTCCCGGCCGCCCGGCGGGGGAGCGCCCGTCCGGCAGCACCGCGGAGGCGAGCACCGCGGGCCCCGTGGTGCCGGTGACGTAACCCTGCTCGACGAGGAAGAGCTGTCCCTCGCCCGCGACCCGCCACAGCTCCGGGCGCGCGGCGTCGATGAGGCGGTGGTCCGGGATCAGCCACTGCTCGTCGAAGGGGCCGTGCAGGACGCGTACGGGGTCGGGGCAGGGCCCCGTCTCGGCGGCCAGCGGGACCGTTGATCCCTGGTGGCCGGGGAGTTGCGCGACGGCGGTGTGCAGGGTGCGTGAGCGTGAGGGGGAGAGCAGCCTCTCGCGCTCCGCCGTGTCCGCCCGCAGGAACGCGGCCCAACGGGATCTGAGGGATGCGGCGTCCGGTCCCATCGGCCACCCGCGGCCCGGCCGGAGCGGTGCGACGGACCACGGCATCAGGTCGGCGAGCAGCGCCGCTTCGTCGTGCGTCACGCCCGGCATCGTACGTCGAGACCCTTACGTCGCGTCGAGGGTGACCGTGAAGGAGAAGCGGTCGCCGCGGTAGTGGATGCGCGCCACGTCCAGGGCGCGCCCCTTCTCGTCGTACGTGATGCCCGTGTAGTGCAGGATCGGGCTGAGCAGTGGCACTTCGAGCAGGCGGGCCGTCTCCGGGTCGGCGAGCGTGGCCTCGACGGTGTCGGTGATGCGGCTGATGCGGACGCCCACGACGTCGCGCAGGACCTTCGTCATGGGCCAGCGCGCCAGATCGTCGGGGTCGACGCGCTCCGCGAGCTCGGGGCGGACGAAGTTATGGGCGTGATTGGTCGGTTCGCCCGTCTTCTCGTCGCTGCGCAGGCGGTGGTACGTCGCCACCTCGGGCAGATCCGGGAAGTGCTCGGCGAGTTCGCCGGAGACCGGGGCCGTGCCGTGCGCGAGCAGTTCGGTGCTCATGCCCGACTGCTGGGCCACGATCGCGTCGACCGAGCCGAGCAGCCGGACCGGTGAGCCGCGCCGGGCGCTCGGCTCGATGAACGTGCCGCGCCGCCGGTGCCGGCTGATCAGCCCCTCGTCCTCCAGCTCCTTGAGCGCCTGGCGCATGGTCAGGACGCTCACTCCGTAGTGCCCCGCCAGCTGCTCCTCGGTGGGCAGCCGGAGCGGGGCCTCGGGTGTGCGGCCGAGTATCGAGGCGCGCAGGGACTGCGACACCTGATACCAGAGCGGCAGTTTGCGATTCAGGACGATCGAGTCCGGGGCGAAGGCGGTCACGGTCTCTCCGAATCAGTCCGCATCGGCTTCGAAACTGGATCAGCTACGGGCGGTAACGGGATCAGTTCCGAAAATGGCGCTCCAGACCCTGCCACACATCGTCGTATCCGCGCTGCAGATGGGCGGCCTGAGCTGCCTGTTCGGTCGCCGTCACCGGCCAGCGTGTCTCGAACATGAAGGCAAGCCCGTCGTCGATCTTCTGCGGCTTCAGCTCGGCGGCCGATGCCTTCTCGAAGGTGTCGCGGTCGGGGCCGTGCGCCGACATCATGTTGTGCAGCGAGCCGCCGCCGGGCACGAAGCCCTCCGCTTTCGCGTCGTACGCGCCCTCGATCAGGCCCATGTACTCGCTCATCACATTCCGGTGGAAGTACGGCGGCCGGAAGGTGTCCTCGCCGACCAGCCAGCGCGGCGCGAACACCACGAAGTCGACGCCCGCGAGGCCCGGGGTGTCGGACGGCGAGGTGAGGACCGTGAAGATCGAGGGGTCCGGGTGGTCGTAGCTGATGGTGCCCAGGACGTTGAAGCGGCGCAGGTCGTACACGTACGGGACGTGGTTGCCGTGCCAGGCGACGACGTCGAGCGGCGAGTGGTCGTAGGTCGCCCTCCACAGATTGCCGCAGAACTTGTTCACCACCTCCACCGGCCGCTCGTCGTCCTCGTACGCGGCGACGGGAGCCCTGAAGTCCCGTGCGTTCGCCAGGCCGTTCGCGCCGATCGGGCCCAGGTCGGGGAGCTGGAAGGCCGCTCCGTAGTTCTCGCACACGTAACCGCGGGCGGTGTCGTCGAGCAGCTCGACGCGGAAGCGCACCCCTCGCGGGATCAGCGCCACCTCGCCCGGTTCCGCGTGCAGCAGCCCGAACTCGGTGCGCAGGAGCAGGCCGCCCTGCTCGGGGACGACGAGGAGTTCGCCGTCCGCGTCGCTGAACACCCGGTCCGTCATGGAGGAGTTGGCGCAGTAGAGGTGGATGGCCATGCCGGTGCGCTGGGTGGCGTCTCCGTTGCCGCCGAGCGTCCACAGGCCCGCGAGGAAGTCCGTGCCGGGGGCGGGTTCGGGGAGCGGGTTCCAGCGCAGGCGGTTGGGGTCGGGGGTCTCGGTGAACGGCGCCGTGCGGATCGCGCCGTTGTCGGTGCGGGTGAACGCCGGGTGCGCGGCCGAGGGGCGGATGCGGTAGAGCCAGGAGCGGCGGTTGTGCGCGCGGGGCTCGGTGAAGGCGGTACCGCTCAGCTGCTCGGCGTAGAGCCCGAGGGGGGCGCGCTGGGGGGAGTTGCTGCCGTGCGGCAGGGCGCCGGGCACTGCTTCGGAGCTGTGTTCGTTGCCGAAGCCGGAGAGGTACGTCAGTGCCTCCGCCGTCTTGCGCGCGCCGCTCGCGTCCGTACGGCTCGCGTCGCTGGTGTTGTCCCGGCTCATCATCGCTCCCTCGTCAACGATTCCTATGGGACACCGTAGGATTCACGTTTTCCTTCCGCAAGAGGGATCCATGGATGTGAACGATGCTCTACTCTCCGGGGGTGTCCCACGGTGATCGACAGAAGCCCCCGCCGCCCCCGAAAACCCTGCGCCGCGTGCCCGTCCAGGAGCGCAGCGCGGAGCGCCTGAGCCGCATCCTCGACGCCTGCGCCGAGGTTCTCGACGAGGTCGGCTACGAAGAGCTGAGTACCCGCGCCGTCGCCCTTCGCGCGGGCGTCCCGATCGGCTCGGTCTACCGCTTCTTCGGCAACAAGAGGGCCATGGCGGACGCCCTGGCCCACCGCAATCTCGACGCCTACGGAGAGCGCGTGGCGGCGCGCATGGCCGGGGCGGAGCGCGGCGACTGGCGCGGTGCGGTCGACGCGGCCTTCGACGAGTACCTCGCCATGAAGCGCACCGTGCCCGGCTTCGGCCTGGTGGACTTCGGCATCCCCTCGGCCCCCGACGCGATGCCCGAAGCCAACTCGGACGTCGCCGAGCGCGTCGCGGGGCTGCTCGCCGCCCACCTCGACCGGCCCCTCGACGAGAAGCTGCGGCGCACCGTGCTCGTCGGCGTCGAAGCGGTGGACGCGGTGCTCCAACTCGCCTTCCGTGCCGATCCGTCGGGCGATCCCGACCTGATCGACGAGACGCGCACCCTGCTGCACTCCTATTTCGCGGGTTCGCTGGACTGAACCCGATTCCCGCAGGGTCCTGACGGCATGCATACCGGTCGGTATGGTGAGAGCGCACGTGCGCCGTCGCCGCCGTCCCGGAGGGTCCTCCATGCCCAGCACCGCCCTGCGTATCTGCCCTCTCTGCGAAGCCACCTGCGGGCTCACGCTCACCGTCGAAGGCAGCCGGGTCACCGGTGCGCGCGGAGACCGGGACGACGTGTTCAGCCAGGGCTTCATCTGCCCCAAAGGTGCTTCCTTCGGAGAGGCCGACTCCGACCCCGACCGCCTGAAGGGGCCGCTCGTACGCAAGGACGGCGTACTGGAAGAGGCGACCTGGGACGAGGCGTTCGACGCCGTCGCCGCCGGCCTTCGCCCCCTGGTCGAGAGGCACGGGCCGCAGGCGGTCGGCGTCGTCCTCGGCAACCCGAACGTGCACACCATGGCGGGCGGCCTCTACCCTCCCGTGCTGCTCAGCTCGCTCGGCACCCGCAACGTCTTCTCCGCGAGCACCGTCGACCAGATGCCCAAGCACGTCTCCAGCGGGCTCCTCTTCGGCGACGCCCTCGCCATCCCCGTGCCCGACCTGGACCGCACCGACCATCTGCTCCTGCTCGGCGCCAACCCCCTGGACTCCAACGGGAGCCTGTGCACCGCCCCCGACTTCCCCGGCAAGCTGAAGGCGCTGCGCGCGCGGGGCGGCACGCTCACCGTCGTCGACCCGCGCCGCACCCGCACCGCGAAGCTCGCCGACCGGCACCTCGCGATCCGGCCCGGCACGGACGCACTGCTGCTCGCGGCCATGGCCCAAGTCCTCTTCGAGGAGAAACTCACCGACCTCGGCGCGCTCGACGAGCACGTGGAGGGGGTCGATGGCGTATGCGAGGCCGTACGTGACTTCACCCCCGACGCCGTGTCCGCGGCCTGCGACGTACCCGCCGACACCATCCGCACCCTCGCCCGCGACCTGGCGGCCGCACCCACCGCCGCCGTCTACGCCCGCGTGGGCGCGAGCACCGTCGCCTACGGCACGCTGACCAACTGGCTGGTCGACGTCCTGAACGTCCTGACCGGCAACCTCGACCGCCCCGGCGGCGCCCTCTTCCCGCTCTCCGCCACCGACCGCACACCCCGCCCCGCGGGCCCCGGCAAGGGATTCGCCCTCGGCCGCTGGCACAGCCGCGTCAGCCGGCACCCCGAGGCCAAGGGCGAACTGCCCGTCGCCGCGCTCGCCGAGGAGATCGACACCCCCGGCGACGAAGCGATCCGCGCGGTCGTCGCCGTCGCCGCCAACCCGGTGCTCTCCGCGCCGGACGGCGACCGCCTCGACAAGGCCCTGGCCTCGCTCGACTTCATGGTCAGCGTCGACCCGTACCTGAACGAGACCTCCTGCCACGCCCACGTGGTCCTGCCGCCGCCCCCGCCGTCGCAGAGCCCGCACTTCGACTTCGCCTTCAACGCGCTCGCCGTACGCAACCAGGTCCGCTACACCCGCGCCGCACTGCCCCTCGCGGACGGCAGGATGTTCGAGACGGAGATCCTCGCCCGGCTGGTTCTGGCCGCGAGCGGCATGCACGGCGCCGACCCGGCGGCCGTCGACACGATGGTCGTCGAGCGGACCCTCGGCAAGGCCGTCACCGAGCCGCACTCGGCCGCGTACGGCCGCGACCCCAGGGAGCTCGCCGCCCTGCTCACCGGCGAGAGCGGCCCCGAGCGGCGGCTCGACCTGATGCTGCGCCTGGGCCCCTACGGCGACGGCTTCGGCGCACGCGAGGACGGCCTCACCCTCGACCGGCTCCTCGCCCACCCGCACGGCATCGACCTCGGCCCGCTGGAATCCCGGCTCCCGCAGGTGCTCAAGACGCGCAGCGGCCGGGTCGAGCTCTTCCCCGGGCCGATCGCGGACGACCTGCCGCGCCTCACGGGCGCACTGCGTGCCGTCCCGGACGAGCTCGTCCTCGTGGGACGACGGCATCTGCGCTCCAACAACAGCTGGATGCACAACGTCCGCACCCTGACCGGCGGCACCAACCGCTGCACCCTGCACGTCCACCCCGAGGACGCGGACCGCATCGGCCTGGAGAACGGCGGCCAGGCGCGCGTGCAGGCCGCCGGAGGATCGCTCACCGTCCCCGTGGAGGTGACCGACGCCGTGCGTCCTGGAGTGGTCAGCCTGCCGCACGGCTGGGGCCACGACCGCCCCGGCACGCGCCTGGCCGTCGCCGCGGAGAACCCCGGGGCCAATGTGAACCAGCTCCTGGACGGCACGCTCCTCGACCCTCTCTCCGGGACGGCGGTGCTCAACGGCTTCCCGGTGTCCCTGACCGCGCTCGTTCCGGCCCCGGCTGCGGCAGCAACTCGTTGACCTGGAGTTTTGCGCTTATTGCTCGCACGTCAACATCTTGTTAACGGATCGAGGCGGGTCCTAACGTCATCCGGACCGCCAGACCTGGTGGGAGTTCGATGGTGAACGTTAGGTAGCCCCCATGCTGACAATCCTCGGATTCGTCATGATCGCGACCTTCCTGGTGCTGATCATGATGAAGAAGATGTCGCCGATCGCGGCACTGGTGCTGATCCCCGCGCTCTTCTGCGTGTTCGTAGGAAAGGGAGCCCATCTCGGGGACTACGTCCTCGAAGGCGTCGGGAATCTGGCGCCCACGGCGGCCATGCTCATGTTCGCCATCGTGTACTTCGGCGTGATGATCGACGTCGGCCTCTTCGACCCGATCGTCCGGGGCATCCTGCGCTTCTGCAAGGCGGACCCGGTGCGCATCGTGGTGGGTACCGCGCTGCTCGCCGCGATCGTCTCGCTCGACGGCGACGGCTCGACGACCTTCATGATCACGGTCTCGGCGATGTATCCGCTCTACAAACGCCTCAAGATGAGCCTCGTCGTCATGACGGGTGTCGCGGCCACCGCCAACGGCGTCATGAACACCCTGCCCTGGGGCGGGCCGACGGCCCGCGCCGCGACCGCGCTCAAGGTCGACGCGGCCGACATCTTCGTCCCGATGATCCCCGCGCTGGCCATGGGCCTCGTGGCCGTCTTCCTGCTCTCCTACGCACTGGGCCTGCGGGAGCGCAAGCGCCTCGGCGTGCTCTCCCTGGACGAGGTCCTGGAGCAGGAGACGGCGAGCGAGACGGTTCTGGTGGGCGCCGGTAACGGCGGCGGCACCGGAGGGCGCATGTCGCTCACGAAGAAGACCACCGGGGGAGCGGGCTCGGGTACGGACGCGGACGCCGCTTCCGGCGCCGGCACCGCATCCGGCGACGGCACCGCATCCGGTGACGCCGACGACGAAGGCTTCCAGGGGCTCGACCCCAACCGGTCCACCCTGCGCCCCAAGCTCTACTGGTTCAACGCCGGCCTCACCGTGGTCCTGCTCACCGCCATGATCATGGAGTGGCTGCCGATCCCGGTCCTCTTCCTGCTCGGTGCCGCGCTCGCCCTGACGGTCAACTTCCCGCACATGCCCGACCAGAAGGCCCGGATCGGCGCCCACGCCGAGAACGTCCTCAACGTCACCGGCATGGTCTTCGCGGCCGCCGTCTTCACCGGCGTCCTCCAGGGCACCGGTATGGTCGACAGCATGGCCAAGTGGCTCGTCGACGCCATCCCGGAGGGCATGGGCCCGCAGATGGGCCTGGTCACCGGCCTCCTGTCGCTTCCGCTCACCTACTTCATGTCGAACGACGGCTTCTACTTCGGCGTCCTGCCGGTCCTCGCCGAGGCGGGCCAGGCGCACGGCGTCGGCACCCTGGAGATCGCCCGCGCCTCCATCGCAGGGCAGGCCCTGCACATGTCGAGCCCGCTGGTGCCCGCCGTGTACGTACTCGTCGGCATGGCCAAGGTCGAGTTCGGCGACCACACCAAGTTCACCGTCAAATGGGCCGTGCTCACCTCGCTCGTGGTGCTCGGCTCCGGAATCCTCTTCGGCATCATCTGATGCCATCGACACCGGGCCGGGCCTGGTTGCTGCGCCTCGTCATCGCCTTCAGCTTCGCGCAGGGGGCGGTGTCGATGGCGCGTCCGGCCGTTTCCTACCGGGCGCTCTCGCTGGGCGCCGACGAGCGGGCGATCGGCGTCATCGCCGGTGTGTACGCCCTGCTTCCGCTCTTCGCCGCCGTCCCGCTCGGGCGAAGGACCGACCACGGGCGGTGCGCGCCGCTCCTCCCGGTCGGCGTGGTCCTGATCGCGGGAGGGTGCGCGCTCAGCGGTACGGCGGGGTCGCTCGGCGCGCTCGCCGCCTGGAGCGGTGTGATGGGCCTCGGGCACCTCTGCTTCGTGATCGGCGCCCAGTCGATCGTCGCGCGGCAGTCCGCTCCCGACGAACAGGACCGGAACTTCGGGCACTTCACGATCGGTGCCTCGCTCGGGCAGTTGGTCGGGCCGATCGCCGCGGGGTCGCTCATCGGCGGTGACATGGGGCGTACGAGTGCGTTCGCGTTGGTCGTCTCGGGCGTGGTCGCTGCCGTCTCGCTCACGTCTCTGTGGCGTATCGAGCATGTGCGGGCCGCCGGTGCTCCGTCGAAGCGGGGGGACAAGGTGCCGGTGCTCGGCATCCTGCGTACCCGCGGTGTTCCCGCGGGGATCTTCATCAGCCTCGCGGTGCTCTCCGCCACGGACATCCTCACCGCCTATCTGCCGGTGGTCGGTGAGCACCGGGGCATCGCGCCCGCGACGGTCGGGGTGCTGCTCTCGCTGCGGGCCGCCGCGACGATCGCGTGCCGCCTCGTGATGACGCCGCTGATCAATCTGCTCGGGCGGACGGTGCTGATCGTCGTCACGTGTCTGCTGGCTGCTGTGTTGTGTGCGGGGGTGGCGTTGCCGGTTCCTGTGTGGGGCCTTGGGGTGATGCTTGTTCTGCTGGGGTTCTGCCTGGGGGTCGGGCAGCCGTTGTCGATGACGACGGTCGTGCAGGCGGCTCCGGACGGGGCTCGGTCCACGGCTCTTGCGCTGCGGCTTACCGGGAATCGGCTGGGGCAGGTGGCTGCGCCTGCTGGGGCGGGGCTGATTGCGGGTGTTGCCGGGGTTGCGGCGCCGTTCGTGATGCTCGGGGGGCTGTTGCTGGTGGCGGCCGGGTTGGGGCTGAGGCGTAGTAGCCCTGCGGGGCCCTCCCCAATCCCGCCCCTTCCCGAAGCTGGGACTCCGCCCCAGACCCCGCTCCTCAAACGCCGGAGGGGCTGAAAGATCACCCCGGACCGGCGGAGGGGGTAGGCGTCGCAGCGCGCTACCGGAAGAGTTCCGAAAGCTATCGGTCGATGCGCACGGAAGCTGCGGGCGGCGTTCAGGTGCGCGGTGCCGTGCTCGCGCGCACCACCAGCTCCGTGGCCAGCTCGATCCGGGGCGACGCGGGCTCCTCGCCGAGCGCGAGCCGCAGCACCGTACGGGTCGCGAGCTTGCCCATGTCGGACAGGGGCTGGCGCACGGTCGTCAGGGGTGGGGCCGACCAGCTGACCTCCGGCAGATCGTCGAAGCCGACCACGCTGAGGTCCTCGGGCACCCGCAGACCACGCCGCCGCAGAGCCTCGATCGCACCGAGCGCCATCTGGTCGCTGGCGGCGAAGAGAGCGGTGGGCGGCTCGGCGAGACCGAGGAGTTGGCCCGCTCCCGCGAAGCCGGACGCGTGGTAGAAGTCGCCCGGCACGATCAGCGAGTCGTCGACGGGCACCTCCGCGCTCTCCAGCGCGGCGCGGTAGCCGTCGAGCCTGGCGCGGGAGCACAGGAGCCTCGGCGGACCCGCGATGAAGCCGATCCTGCGGTGGCCCAGGGAGAGCAGATGCTCCGTCGCGGCCATGCCGCCCGCCCAGTTGGTGGCGCCCACGGTCGGCGCGTCCAGGGCGGGTGATCCGGCCGGGTCGATCACGACGAGCGGCACGCCGAGCCGCCGCAGCTCGTCGTGGAGCATCGGTTCCAGGACGGAGGTCACCAGGATCACGCCGTCCGACGCGCGGGCCCGCAGGTTCTTCATCCACTGGCGGGCCGAGCCGGAAGCGCCGTGGATCGCGGAGACCACCGTGCCCGCGCCTGCCGCGTGCGCCACTTCCTCCACGCCGCGGATGATCTCCACGGCCCAGGGGCTGTCGAGGTCGTTGAAGACCAGGTCGACGAGGGCGGCGCGGCTGCCGGGCGCGGCCGACCGCCGCTCGTAGCCGTGCTCCCGCAGCAGGTCCTCGATGCGCGCGCGGGTCTCCTCCGAGACGTCGGACCGGCCGTTGACCACCCGCGACACGGTCGGCACCGAGACGCCCGCCTGCCGGGCTATCTCCGTGATGGTCACCTTGCTCCTCGACCGGCTCACTTCCCACCTCCGTCGAACTCCACCGAACTCCGTCGAAACCTTGCAGAAGCCTTCCGGAACACCGGAGTTGTGGTGAAGCCTAGAGGAGAGGGCCGCCGGACGAGCGTACGCACGGAAGTTCCCCGGAGGCGCCGGCTGCCTCCGGGGAACGGGGTGCTGGTACTACAAGCAGTACCGAAGGGCTGCTACTGGACGATCTTCAGCAGCTTGTTCGGCGAACCGCTGCCCGGGCTGGTGACCTTGCCCGAGGTGGCTCCGTTCACCAGGGCCGTGGAGACCTGCGCCGGCGTGGCCGAGGTGTGGCCCGCCAGGTAGACCGCCGCGGCACCCGCGACGTGCGGGGTGGCCATCGACGTACCGGAGATGGTGTTCGTGGCGGTGTCGCCGGTGTTCCAGCCCGCCTTGATCGAGACGCCCGGCGCGAAGATGTCCAGGACCGATCCGTAGTTGGACCAGCTTGCCTTCGCGTCCGTGTTGCTGGTGGCGCCCACCGTGATGGCCGCGGGGACCCGCGCCGGGGACGACGAGGAGGCGTTGACGCCCTCGTTGCCCGCGGCGACCGCGTAGCTGACACCGTCGGCGATGGAGTTCTTCACCGCGTTGTCCAGCGTGGTGGACGCGCCGCCGCCGAGCGACATGTTGGCCACGGCGGGGGCGCCCGCCGCGTGGTTGCTCGTCACCCAGTCGATGCCCGCGATGACACCGGCGGTCGTGCCGGAGCCGTTGTTGTCGAGCACGCGGACGGCCACGATCTTGGCCTTCTTGGCGACGCCGTACGTCTTGCCCGCGATGGTGGTGGCCACGTGCGTGCCGTGGCCGTTGCCGTCCTGGGCGGTGTTGTCGCCGTCCACGGCGTCATAGCCGTTCACCGCGCGGCCGCTGATCTCGGAGTGCGTGATGCGCACGCCGGTGTCGATCACGTACGCGGTGACGCCCGAGCCCGCGGTGTCCGGGTAGGTGTAGGTGCCGGACAGCGGCAGGCTCGTCTGGTCGATGCGGTCCAGACCCCAGGGGGCGCTGGTCTGGGTCGCGTCGGCCTGGACCCGCTGGTTCTGCTCGACCGTCGCGACCGAGGGGTCGGCGGCGAGCTGTCTCGCCTCCGCCGCGCTCAGCTCGGCGGTGTATCCGTTGAGAGCGGACTTGAAGGTCTTCTGGACCGACCCGCCGTACTCGGATATCAGACCCTTGCCCTGTGTCGAGGCGGCCTTGAGGCCCGAGTCCTTCTTCAGCGTGACGATGTAGCTGCCCTTCACGGCGTCGGCCGAGCCGGCTCCGATCACGGTGCCCTCGGTGGGGGCGGCCTGGGCCGGAAGGGCGGTGACCGCGCCGAACAGAGTGGCGGCGGTGGCGGTCGAGATCGCCGCGGCGATCACAGTCTTCTTGCTGCGCAGCATTGCCATTACGAGGGA
This sequence comes from Streptomyces sp. NPDC055189, assembly GCF_053606765.1. NCBI lineage: Bacteria > Bacillati > Actinomycetota > Actinomycetes > Kitasatosporales > Streptomycetaceae > Streptomyces > Streptomyces sp. NPDC055189. The sequence continues at coordinate 2,929 of NZ_JBSGSG010000119.1, read as the reverse complement.
GTCCTCCTCATAGGCGGCGCGCGCCCCGGGTCGGGCGGCGCAACTGTGGGGGCGTGTGCGTGTTCGCACACACAGCCGGGAGCGGAACGTTCCGCTCTCGGCGCGAACAGCAGAATGTCGGCTCTACGTGCGTAGATCAAGGGAGTTGGCGCCTTGACATGTGTCTGTCACATGCACGAAATCGAACTTCGTCGAAACCCTTGGGGGGTAGGTGTCGAGCCGGGGGGAATGTCCCCCTCCCCGACGCCCCTGGTGCCGAAAAACTATCAGCGCTAGTTTGGGGTGCGGACGGGGTACGGACGAGTACGGATCAGTACGGACGACTACCTGTGACGACCACCTGAGGAGAGCGATGAAGGCCCACGACGGCATGTACATCGGCGGCGCCTGGCGGCCCGCCGTCGGTACGGACACGATCACGGTCCTCAACCCGGCCGACGAGCAGCCGGTGGGCGAGGTCCCCGCCGGAATTGCCGAGGACATCGACGCGGCGGTACGAGCGGCCCGCGAGGCCTTCCCCGGCTGGGCCGCGACCCCGCCCGCCGAGCGCGGCGCGCTCATCGGGGCGCTCCGTGACCAGCTGGTCGCCCGCAAGGACGAGATCGCCGAGACGGTGACGGCGGAGCTCGGCTCGCCGCTCCAGTTCTCGCAGATGGTGCACGCGGGCGTGCCGATCCTGGTCTCGGGTTCGTACGCCGAGCTCGCCGCGACGTACTCCTTCCAGGAGAAGATCGGCAACTCCACCGTCTACATGGAGCCGGTCGGCGTGGTCGGCGCGATCACGCCCTGGAACTACCCCCTCCACCAGATCGTCAACAAGGTCGCCCCCGCGCTCGCCGCGGGCTGCACGGTGGTCCTCAAGCCCGCCGAGGACACCCCGCTCACCGCCCAGATCTTCGCCGAGGCCGCGCACGAGGCGGGCATCCCCGCCGGTGTCTTCAACCTGGTCACGGGCCTGGGCCCGGTCGCGGGGCAGGCGCTCGCCGAGCACGAGGGCGTCGATCTGGTCTCCTTCACCGGCTCGACGGCGGTCGGCAAGCAGATCGGCGCCACCGCGGGCGCCGCGGTCAAGCGCGTGGCCCTGGAGCTCGGCGGCAAGTCCGCCAACGTCATCCTGCCCAGCGCCGACCTGGCCAAGGCGGTCAAGGCGGGCGTCGCCAACGTCATGTCCAACTCGGGCCAGACGTGCAGCGCGTGGACCCGCATGCTGGTGGACTCCGCGCGCTACGACGAGGCGGTCTCGCTCGCGTCGGAGGCGGCGGCCAAGTACGGCTCCCGCATCGGCCCCGTCGTCAACGCCAAGCAGCAGGCGCGCGTGCGGGGTTATATCGACAAGGGCGTCGAGGAGGGCGCGCGCGTGGTGGCGGGCGGCTCCGAAGCGCCGCGCGAACAGGGCTACTACGTCCAGCCGACCGTCTTCGCCGACGTCACCCCCGAGATGACGATCGCCCAGGAGGAGATCTTCGGCCCGGTCGTCTCGATCATCAGGTACGAGGACGAGGACGAGGCCCTGCGGATCGCGAACGGCACCGTGTACGGGCTCGCGGGCGCCGTCTGGGCGGCCGACGACGAGGAGGCGATCGCCTTCGCCCGCCGCATGGACACCGGACAGGTCGACATCAACGGCGGCAGCTTCAACCCCCTCGCCCCGTTCGGCGGTTACAAGCAGTCGGGGGTGGGCCGGGAACTGGGCCCGCACGGGCTCACGGAGTACCTCCAGACGAAGTCCCTGCAGTTCTAAAGCCCCCGCACGCCCGCTCTATAAGGAGTACGTCACCGTGGTCCGCGCCGCTGTTCTGCCCGCCGTCGGCTCTCCCCTGGAGATCACCGAGATCGACCTGCCCGAGCCGGGCCCCGGCCAGGTGCGGGTGCGTCTCGCCGCCGCCGGGGTCTGCCACTCCGACCTGTCCCTGACCAACGGCACGATGCGGGTGCCCGTGCCCGCCGTGCTCGGGCACGAGGGCGCGGGGACGGTGGTGTCCGTGGGCGAGGGGGTCACGCACGTCGCGCCGGGCGACGGCGTGGTGCTCAACTGGGCGCCGTCCTGCGGGGATTGTCACCCCTGCTCGCTCGGTGAGGTCTGGCTGTGCGTGAACGCGCTTGCCGGGGCCGCCGACGTGTACGCCCACCGCGCCTCGGACGGCTCGGACCTCCACCCCGGCCTGAACGTCGCCGCATTCGCCGAGGAGACGGTGGTCGCGGGCAACTGCGTGCTGCCCGCCCCGGCCGGCGTCCCGTTGACGGACGCCGCCCTCCTCGGCTGCGCCGTGCTCACCGGGTACGGCGCCGTCCACCACTCCGCGAAGGTCCGCGAGGGCGAGACGGTGGCGGTCTTCGGGGTCGGGGGAGTGGGCCTCGCCACGCTCCAGGCGGCACGGATCGCGGGCGCCTCGAAGATCATCGCGGTCGATGTCTCCCCGGAGAAGGAGGAGTTGGCGCGGTCCGCGGGGGCCACGGAGTACGTCGTCGCTTCCGAGCGGACGGCGAAGGACATCCGCGGACTGACCGGCGGGCAGGGTGTGGACGTCGCGGTGGAGTGCGTGGGGCGTGCGGTGACGATCCGTACGGCCTGGGAGTCCACGCGGCGCGGCGGACGGGCGACGGTGGTCGGCATCGGCGGCAAGGACCAGCAGGTCGCCTTCAACGCTCTGGAGATCTTCCACTGGGGGCGGACGCTTTCCGGGTGCGTGTACGGGAACTCCGACCCGGCGGTCGACCTGCCGGTCCTGGCCGACCACATCCGTGCGGGGCGCTTCGATCTGAGCGGTCTGGTGACGGACCGGATCGCCCTGGACGGTATCCCGGCGGCTTTCGAGAACATGGTCGCGGGCAAGGGGGGCCGGGCGCTGGTGGTGTTCTAGTCGCGGCCAGAGCATCACCGGCTCCGCCGGGTTCGTCTTCAAACGCCGGACGGGCTGGATATCCAGCC
>NZ_JBSGSG010000118.1:0-25160 GCF_053606765.1 Streptomyces sp. NPDC055189 | reverse complement strand
CTGTTGAGTTCTCAAGGAACGGACGCTTCCTTTGTACTCACCCTCTCGGGCTTTCCTCCGGGCGCTTCCCTTCGGTGTTTCTTTTGTCTTGCTGTCTTGCGTTTCCGACTCTATCAGACTCTTTCGTGTCCGATTTTCCTCGGTGCCTTTCCGGTTCCCGCTCCGGCCTTTCGGCTTTCGCGTTTCCCTTTCCGACGGTTCCGACTCTACCAGATCCTTTCGGGCCTGATTCCCAGTCAGCGGGGCTTGTCTTCGCGGCTGTTGGGCCGTTCCGACGTCTCAAACTCTAGCGGGTTTCCCCGGCGACTCATAATCGAGCCTTGGAATTGAATTCGGGCATGCCGAAATCGATCCCGGTGGGGTGTCGTGCAGAGTTTGTTTTGCCGCGTTTCAGCGGCGGGAGTGGCTGTCGCAGAACCGTTACGGCTCCGTGGCAACCCGAAGAACCTTACGGATCCAGTGGGTGACTGTCAAACGCCCGAGGTCGGGCGCTCAGGCGGCGCTCAGACAGCGATCAGGCAGCGCCCCGGTATGCGGTCAGTCGGCGCTCAGTCCAAGTCGGTGAGGCGTCCGCCCGCGTCCGGCTGGGCGTCCTCCACCCGACGTAGAAGACGAGTCAGTACTTCCCCGAGGGCGCCGCGCTCCTCCTGTGAGAGGTCCTGGAGGAGGTCCTCCTCGAAGACCGTGGCCAGGCGCATCGCCTCCAGCCACTTCTCGCGGCCCTCCGCGGTGATCTCGACGATCACTCGTACGCGGTTGGTCTCGTCGCGGTCCCGCGTCACCAGACCCTCCGCCACCATGCGGTCGATGCGGTGGGTCATGGCCGCCGGTGTGAGGCCGAGGCGCTTGGCGAGTTCGCCGGGTCCCAGTTGGTAGGGAGCGCCGGAGAGGACAAGGGCCTTGAGGACCTCCCACTCGGCGTTGCTGATGCCGAGGGTCGCGGTCTGCCGCCCGTAGGCGACGCTCATCCGCCGGTTGAGGCGGCCGAGGGCCGAGACGATCTGCTCGACCTGGGGGTCGAGGTCCTGGAACTCCCGCTGGTAGGCGGCGATCTGCTCTTCGAGAGTCGGCTCAGTGGGGCCGGGAGTGTCACCCATGGCCGCAGTATGGCACGGCCTTACTTGGCATTGAAGTTCTTCGGTGTGTATTGTTTAGTCTCTAACTTTGGCTTCGAAGTCTTCACTCCGAAGGCCTCACTACCAAGGCAGGTGAAAGTGACCAGGGCGATGGGCGCAGCGATGCGCCGTATTCAGGTGGGCAGCGCGCTGAGCGCGTTCGGCGTCGGCTTCACGGTTCCGTTCCTCTACGTCTATGTGGCGCAGGTGCGAGATCTGGGGGCCGGTGCGGCGGGCATCGTGCTCGCCGCCTTTGCCATGGCCGCGCTGATAGTCCTGCCCGTCACCGGACGCGGGTGGCGCGATGCGGCAGCGAGCCGGTTACTCCACTTACTCCACCCCGTCCAGCAACCCCGCATCATGCGCCAACAGCGCGATCTGTACCCGGTTGTTGAGGTCCAGCTTCGTCAGGACCCGCGAGACGTGGGCCTTGACCGTGGCCACGCTCAGGTAGAGCTCCGATGCGATGTCCGCGTTCGACGCGCCCCGGCCCACCGCGACCGCCACCTCCCTCTCACGCTCCCCGAGGAGCGCGAGCCGCTCCAATGCCCTTTCGCGGCGGCCCTGTTGGGGGTCCACGCCCGTCACCCGGGTGATCAACTGCTGCGTCACCGTCGGGGAGAGCACCGGCTCGCCCGCCGCGACCGCCCGTACCGCCGCGACGATCTCGGCGGGCGGGGTGTCCTTGAGGACGAAACCGGCCGCCCCGGCACGCAGGGCCCGCAGCACCTGTTCGTCGGCGTGGAAGGTCGTGAGGACGATGACCTCGGGGGCGTCGGGGCGCTTGCGCAGGGCCTCCGTCGCCGCGAGGCCGTCCATCGTGGGCATGCGGATGTCCATCAGGACCACGTCGGGGCGCAGTTCGGCGACCAGCGGGGCCACGTGGGTGCCGTCCGCCGCCTCGCCGACGATCTCGATGTCGTCCGCGCCGCCCATCATGAAGGACAGACCGGCGCGGACCAGCGGATCGTCGTCGACGAGGAGCACGCGGATCGGGTTCATGGGACCACAGTAACGAGAGCCGGCGAACGGCCGATCACGGCTGTCGTCCGGGGCGCGGGCAGGATCGTCGTGGCAGGGAGCGCCCGGGTCACGGCCCTCCGCACAGCCTCAAGGCGCCTTCCCGCGCTCACAGTTCGTCGCCCCGGCCCGACGGCGCGTCCCACGGCAGCCACGCCTCGACGCGGAAGCCGCCGTCCCCCGCGGTCCCGTGCTCGATGCGGCCGCCCGCGAGCATGGCCCGCTCCGTGAGGCCGATGAGGCCCTGGCCGGAACCGGGGACGGCGGGCACGTCGCCGGGCGGCGGCGGATTGCGCACCGACAGGGTGAGCCCGTCGCCGGGCGCCCCGGACACCAGGACGGTCACCTCCGCGCCAGGGGCGTGCTTGCGGGCGTTGGTCAGGCCCTCCTGGGCGATGCGGTAGGCGGTGCGGCCCACGGCGGCGGGCACGGCGGCCGGGTCGGCGACGCGGTGGTCGAGCGCGACCTTCATGCCCGCGTCGCGGGACTCGGCGACCAGGGTCTCCAGGGCGGAGAGCGTCGGCTGCGGGCGGCCGGACGCCTCGCCGTCACCCGCGGTGCCACCGCCCCCGCGCAGGACGCCGATCACCTCGCGCAGATCCTGCAGCGCTTCGTGCGAGCTCTCCCGGATGACACCGGCCGCCCTGACGATCTCCTCGCGGGGCGCGTCCGGGCGGAACTCCAGGGCGCCCGCGTGCACGCTGAGCAGGGTGAGGCGGTGGGCGAGCACATCGTGCATCTCGCGGGCGATGGACTCACGGGCCAGGCGCTGGGCCTGTTCGGCACGGAGCGCCGCCTCGTTCTCGGCGCGGATCGCGCGGTCACGCAGGCTCAGTACGAGCTGGCGCCGCGAGCGCACGAACATGCCCCAGCCGATGACGGAGGCGCTGAGCAGCGTTCCGAAGAGAACGGCGACGAGGTAGGGCATCTCGGCATCGGGCCGCAGCCAGTAGACGAACGGCACCACGGCGATCGAGACGCCGCCGATCCAGCCGACGTACCGGAAGGGGCGGTGCACCGCCAGGGAGAACAGGGCGACGGCAGCCGCGCCGCCCGCGGTGTCGGAGACGACGGTGACCGGCACCATGGCGATGGCGAGGCCGACCGGCCAGCGCCTGCGGAGCCAGACGGCGGCGCAGGCGAGCGCGCCGATGACCTGGTCGGCTTCGGCGAAGCCGGGCGAGACGTGCGGATTGTCGATGACCGCGTCCGCGGCCACCATGCCGATGGCGACGGCCGAGGCGAAGCAGGCGAAGTCGACCAGCCAGTCGCGCAGGGTCCGCCGGGGCCTGCGCCTGCCCTCGCGCGGGGCGCGGTCCGGGTCGAACTCGGCGACGAGGGCCGAGGGCAGCCCCCATGACCGCCTGCCCGGAGGGACCGGGGGCACCATGGAGGCCGACGTGGGCTCTTTGCCGCTCATGGTCGACAAATCTACGCACCGAGACAGGCTTCGGGCGCCCTCCGGACATGATCGGCTACCAAAGTCGCGCAAGCGCAGACTTTCGGAGGGGCCCGGAGGAAGAAGCCTCGCCCCGTGGCCGATGTGCGTGGGGAGTCCACGGAGCGAGGCTCTTCGGTATGAAGCAGGTACTTGAGGTCTTCGGCGTCCTTCTCCTGATCCAGGGCGTGGCAGCCGTGGTGCACGAGCTGACCGGCTGGCTGCGCGGCTGGGGCATCGTGCAGCGGATCGGGTTCCTCGACGACTACGAGGTCTACGCGGGCGTCTCGCTGATCGTGTTCGCGCTCGCGCTGTTCGCCGCCGCGGAGAGCCGGAAGGTCCGTTAGTACCGGCGTGCGGTGACGGGCTCAGCAGGCGTGGTCGACCAGGTCGAAGGACTCGTAGTGGTCGGCGGTGTAGTAGTCCTCCTGGTTCTTCTCACCGGTCACGATGCGGCGTGCGCCGCGGTCCGGCGAGCCCGGCGTCACCACGGTGTACTCGTGGTAGTAGCCCGAGCTCTGGGAGGGCAGGATGCCTTCCCTGTTCGAGAAGACGGTGTTGTCCTGCGGATACGGGTAGGGGCCGCCCGCCTCGATCAGGTCCAGGGTGTCGTGCGCCTGGTCGGGCAGCTTGGAGTAGCAGATGTCTCCGACGGCGGTGATGGAGTAGGCCGCCGAGGTGGGGGTGTGGCTGTCGGGGACCGCGCTCGCGGAGGCGGCTACGGGGCCGCCGACGAGCAGGGCGGCGGCGAGGGCGGTGACGCTCACGATTCGTGGGGGGATTCGCATGGGACCAGTGTGACGCGCGTAGAGGTTGTCGTGTCAACGTCAAGTGCAGTGAATTTTCCGGGAGTTAACCAAGGCGCGCTCCGACGTCCCCGGTCGGCCGCCTTCAGTCCTTTTTGGCGGCGTCCTTCGCCGCGAGGCGGTGCTCGGCCATGTACTCACGTATCCGCAGACTGGTGGACCCGCTGGTGTAGAGCACCGCGCCGCCCACGGAGAGCGGGACCGAGAGCCCCAGCCAGCCCAGCATCTCGGGCCACCGGCGCTCCGCGCGGCAGTCGTCCCACGTGGCCTCCGCCCAGGTCGGGTCGTCACCCTCGTAGAAGAGCATCGACTGACACTTGCGGCTGCTCGACGAGTCGTCGTCCCCTTCGCTGAACGGCGCCATCAACTGATACGCGAGCACGACCCAGATGATGCCCGCCACCACGAGCAGTGCGCCGCCCGCGACGCGGCGCCGCTGCGCGGCCGTGGCGAATTCCTGCTCGAAGTACTGGTTCACGGGTGCCCCCTCGTTGATCGACGAGGCAACGTATCACCGCGCCCCGCGCCCCCAACTGGTCCCCACCAGAACCAGCACACCCCCCACCAGACCCACCACACCCAGCCGCTCCCCGCCCACCGCGATCCCCACCGCGGCGGCCCACAACGGCTCCGTGCCGAGCAGCAGGCTCACCCGCGAGGGAGACGTCCTGCGCACCGCCCACATCTGTACGAAGAAGGCGAAGAGCGTGCAGAACACGGAGAGGAAGAGCAGCCCGGCCCACTCGCGCGCACCGAAACCGGCGGCGACGGACCAGGGCGAAGCCCCCGTACCCGCGGCGGCGAGCACCGCGAACACCGCCACCGCCGAGCCCAGTTGGACGGTCGTGAGCGAGAGCGAGTCCGCGTCCTGGACCGCCTTGATCCGCGACATCGCAAGGACGTGCACCGTGCGCGCGAGGGCCGCGAGGAGGATCAGACCGTCGCCCACCGACGGCCGCGTGAAGCCGCCGCCCTGGGTCAGCAGGACCACGCCGAGCACGGAGAGTCCGGCCGCCGCGAGGAACGCACGCGGCGGCTTCTTCCGCGTGACCGCGGCCTCGGCGAGCGGCGTGAAGATCATGGTGAGGCTGATGATGAGGCCGGCGTTGGTCGCCGAGGTGTGGACGACGCCGTACGTCTCCAGGAGGAAGATCCCGCTCAGGATCAGCCCGAGGGCTCCCGCCCCGCGCCACTGCGGCGCGGTCAGGGCGCGCAGGCCGCGCCATCCGGCGATCACGAGCGCGGGCAGCACGACGGCGAACCGCAGCACCAGGACGGCGATGACCGTGTGCGTCGTGGTGATGCCCTTGGCCGCCAGATAGCTGGCGCCCCAGACGACGGCCACGAGCAGGACGGGCAGATCGGTGAGCCAGGCGCGGCGCACTGCGGGCGCGGCGGGAGCGGCGAGCGTCGACACGGGGCGCGGTCTCCAACGGATGCGGCGGTGTGGAGACTTCGGCGGCTCGCACGTGGGTCGATCACCGTATCCGGCCCGGATCGCGCCGGGAAGGCGGTGTCCATTTCCCGCCAGCCACACGGCGCACCGCCCGCTTTCATTGAACCCATAAGCACTTCTCAGGCATTACGCATCTAGCGCGCTTAGCGGGTGTGCTGCCACTTTCTACGCAAATGGAGTTCGGACATGTCTTCTCTCGCGAACAAGACCGCCCTGGTCACCGGCGGCAGCCGCGGCATCGGCGCGGCCATCGCACTGCGGCTCGCGCAGGAGGGTGCCGATGTGGCGATCACGTACGTCAACGGGGAGGCCGCCGCTCATGAGGTCGTCGCCAAGATCGAGGCGGCGGGGCGGCGCGGCTTCGCCATCCGGGCCGACGCTGCGGACCCCGGCGACGCGGCGGGCGCGGTGGAGCGCGCGGCGGACGATCTGGGCCGCCTGGACATCCTGGTGAACAACGCGGGCATCGGAGTCCTCGGCCCCATCGGGGACTTGGCGCTCTCGGACGTCGACCGGGTGCTCGCCGTCAACGTACGTTCGGTCTTCCTGGCCTCACAGGCGGCGGCCGGGAGGCTGGCCGACGGGGGCCGGATCATCTCCACCGGATCGGGGCTCGCGCGGTTCGCGGGCGGTCCGGGAGGCACGCTGTACGCGCTGAGCAAGGCGGCGCTCGTCGGCATGACGAAGCCGCTGGCCCGCGAGCTCGCCGGGCGCGGCATCACCGTGAACGTCGTGCACCCGGGCGCGATCGACACGGACATGAACCCGGCCGACGGCCCGTTCGCCGAGCCGCAGAAGGCCGCGACGGCGCTCGCCCGCTTCGGCACGGCCGACGAGGTGGCGTCCCTCGTCTCCTACCTGGCCGGGGACGACGCCGCGTTCATCACGGGCACGGAGCTGGTGGTCGACGGCGGGTACGGCGCCTGAGCCGCGCGGGCATGGTGAGGGGGGAATGCTGATGCGGGCATGGTGATGGGGCGCACCGGGGCTGTCCACCCGGTGCGCCCCACGTTCTTCGCGGGCCTCAGCGGCTCCGGATCAGCCGCCGAGCTCCTGGTGGCGCGCCGCAAGACGGCTCGCGCCCTTCTCGGTCAGCGAACCGAAGAGGTGCAGGCGGGAGATGCCGCCGTCCGGGAAGATGTCGATGCGCACGTGCGTGCCGACGACCGGGGCGTCCAGGACGAAGCGGTGGTTGGTGTCGGGCTGCAGGCGGGTGCGGGGCAGCGCCTCGACCCACTCGCCGTCCTCGCCGTCACGGACCGAAAGGGCGGCCCAACCGGCCGAGTTGCCCTTGAGGTAGGCCGTGTCGATCTCGATCGATCGGATCTCGGACTGGCCCACCAGCTGGTAGCGGATCCAGTCGTTGCCGTTGTCGCGGCGACGGCGGGTCTCCCAGCCGTCGTCCATCTTGCGGGAGCGGCCCGGCTGGATGGTGTTGGTGGCCGGCGAGTAGAAGCGGTCGGACGCGTCCTCGACCTGGCCGCCGTTCTCCAGGGCGACGACGTCGAACGTGCCGAGCGCGGCGAGCCACTTGGGGTCGGCGACGACCTCGCCGTAGACGCGCAGGCGCGCGACGCCGCCGTCCGGGTGCTGGTTGACGCGCAGGTGCGTGAAGCGCTGCTCCAGGTCGACGGCGAAGCCGTTGGCCGCGTGGCCGCCGACCGCCGTGCGCGGTACGAGGGTCGTCCACTTCACGTCGTCCGCGAGGAGCTCCTCGGGGGTCGGCGAACCGTCGATGCTCGTGCCCTCGACGGACACGGCCTGCGGGTAGTTGCCGCGGAAGTGGGCGGTGTCGATGACGATGCCGCGGATGACGCCGGGGGCGCCGAGACGCACCAGCGCCCAGTCGTGGTCGTCCTCGGTCGGCCACGGGTGCTCGCCGGAGACACCGCGGCGACGGCGGGTCTCCCAGCCGTCCATGACCTTGCCCTTGTGCCCGAAGTGCTCCGGGTCGAAGACGGCGGGGTGCGCGAGGAGGAGGTTCTCGCGCATCGCGAAGAACTCGTCGTTGGCGGCGATCACGCCGGCGCCGAGCTGCCGGTCCGCGAGGTTCGCGAACTGGGTGAAGGGGAAGTCGGCGGTGCGGTAGTCCGCGTACGGGTCGCCGCCGCCGTAGGGGCTCGCGTCGCCGGTGAAGGAGGGTATCGCCGTCACAGTGATCAGTTCTTCCTTTCCAGAAGTCGGCCTGCGGGTTCGCTGAACTCGCCGCCGTGCAGAATGCGTTCGCCGCGCAGCCAGGTGGACTTCACGACGCCGCTGAGGGTCTTGCCCGCGTACGCAGTGACTCGGTTCCGGTGCTGCAGCTCCGCGGGGTCCACGGTGAAGGTCTCGTCGGGCGCGAGGACCGCGAAGTCGGCGTCGCGGCCGGCCTCGATGGCGCCCTTCTGGTCGAGTCCGACCAGTTCGGAGGTGCGCGTCGACATCCAGCGCACCACGTCCTCGAGGCTGTGTCCGCGCCCCCGGGCCTCGGTCCAGATCGCGGGGAGGCTGAGCTGGAGCCCGGAGATGCCGCCCCACGCGGTCGCGAAGTCGTCGGTCTTGAGCTCCGCGGTGGACGGCGAATGGTCCGTCACGATGCAGTCGATGGTGCCGTCGGCGAGCGCGTCCCAGAGCAGGTCCTGGTTGGCGGCCTCGCGGATGGGCGGGCAGCACTTGAACTCGCTCGCGCCGTCCGGGACTTCCTCCGCGGTGAGCGTGAGGTAGTGCGGACAGGTCTCGACGGTCAGCTTGACGCCCTCGCGCTTGGCGGCGGCGATCAGGGGCAGCGCGTTCGACGACGACAGGTGCAGTACGTGGACCCGGGCGCCGAGCCGCTTGGCGAGCCCGATGAGGCCTTCGATCGCGGCGTCCTCGGAGACGCGCGGGCGGGTGTCCAGGTAGTCCGTGTACTTGGGGCCGCTCTTGTGCGGGGCCGCGTCCAGCTCGTGCGGGTCCTCGGCGTGCACGATGAGCAGGCCGCCGAACCCGGCGATCTCCGCCATGGAGGCGGCGAGGCGGCCCTGGTCCAGGTGCGGGAACTCGTCGACGCCGGACGGCGAGAGGAAGCACTTGAAGCCGTAGACACCGGCGTCGTGCAGGGGCTTGAGGTCGCCGACGTTGTCGGGCAGGGCGCCGCCCCAGAAGCCGATGTCGATGTGCGCCTTGGTGCGGGCGACTTCCTGCTTGGTGCGCAGATTGTCGACGGTGGTGGTCGGCGGCAGGGAGTTCAGCGGCATGTCGACGAGGGTGGTGATGCCACCGGCGGCCGCGGCGCGGGTGGCGGTCCAGAAGCCCTCCCACTCCGTGCGGCCGGGGTCGTTCACATGGACGTGCGTGTCGACGATCCCGGGCAGCAGGACGTCGTCACCGAAGTCTTCGAGGCGGGCCCCCGCCGGTACGTCGGCGTCGTGCGCCAGAACGGCCGCGATCTTCCCCCCGGAGACCGTGACCGAAGCGGCGCGGGTTCCCTGCGGGGTGATCACGCGAGTCGAGCGCAGCACCAGTTCTACGTCCACGTCCTCAACGCCCTCTCTTCGCTGTTGCTTGTCTGTTCGCCGGCCTGTTCGCAGTTGCCTGCCGGTTCGTTCTTTTCCGCTACACAGACCATTCGATTCCGCTAAACGGAATTCAACGTTCTGTTGAATGAGTCTTCACGGCCGACCGCGAGCCGTCAAGAGGCTCCCCGTCACACTCTGGACGTTTCCACAAAGTGGAATTAGAATTCCGCAGACCAGAACGTAGCTACGCACAACCGGGCCGTCAAACGATCATTGGGTGTGGCGGTGGAGAAGCGGACAAAGGCGCCCCGACCGGTCCCCGGACGGCCCTGACCGGTAGGAATGCCGGGGCCGCCCAAAGACTCCGCCGGGAACCGCCCGGTAGGCTGCTGCCTTGCCCGTCAGCCCCGAAAGGACTGCGCCGTGCCGACGTCAAGCGCCAGCGACGCCTCCACCGAAGTCGCCGCCTCCAAGCCGACCGCCGCCAGCGGTGGTGTCCAGTCCCTTGAGCGCGCCTTCGACCTCCTCGAACGGATGGCGGACGCCGGAGGCGAGGTCGGCCTGAGCGAGCTCTCCGCCAGCAGCGGCCTCCCGCTGCCCACGATCCACCGCCTGATGCGCACCCTGGTCGCTTGCGGCTACGTACGCCAGCAACCCAACCGCCGCTACTCCCTTGGCCCGCGCCTGATCCGGCTCGGCGAATCGGCCTCGCGCCTCCTCGGCACCTGGGCGCGCCCCTACCTCGCGCGCCTGGTCGAGGAGACCGGCGAGACCGCGAACATGGCGCTGCTCGACGGGGACGAGATCGTGTACGTCGCACAGGTGCCGTCCAAGCACTCCATGCGGATGTTCACCGAGGTGGGCCGCCGGGTCCTCCCCCACTCCACGGGCGTCGGCAAGGCACTCCTGGCCCACACCCCTCCGGAGGAGGTACGGGCGCTGCTCTCCCGCACCGGGATGCCCGCGGCCACGGAGAAGACGATCACCACGCCGGAGGGTTTCCTCGACGCGCTGGAGGAGGTCCGCAGCGCGGGCTTCGCGGTCGACGACAACGAACAGGAGATCGGGGTGCGCTGCCTGGCGGTTTCGGTCCCCAACTCCCCCACGGCGGCGGCGATTTCGATCTCCGGCCCGGCGGGCCGGGTGACGGAGGCAGCGGTGGAGAAGATCGTGCCGGTGCTGCAGGAGGTGGCGGTGGAGCTGTCCGCCGCGCTGGCCAGCTCGGGCCCCGCGGCGTAGCCCTCCGGGGTGCGCGCACCCCGGTCACCGGCTTCGCCGAGTTCGTCCTCACACGCCGGACAGGCTGGATCTCCAGCCCGTCCGGCGTCTGTCGTTCAGGGGAGCCCCGCTACCCCGCGCCGCCCCTGATCAGCCCCCGCCCCGTCGCCACCGCAACGGCCGCCGTACGCGAATCAACCCCCAACTTCGCGTAGATGTGCACCAGATGGGACTTCACGGTGGCCTGGCTCAGGAAGAGCCGCTTGCTGACCTCCTGATTGGACAGTCCCTCCCGCACCAGCCGCAGCACCTCGAGCTCCCGCCCGGTCAGCGCCTCCCCCGGCGCCCGCATCCGGTCCATCAGGCGATGCGCGATCGCGGGGGCGAGCGCGGACTGCCCCGCGGCGGCGGTCCGCACGGCCGCGGCCAGCTCCTCCGGAGGCGCGTCCTTCAAGAGATAGCCCGCCGCGCCCGCCTCGACCGCGGCGAGGATGTCGGCGTCCGTGTCGTACGTCGTCAGGACGAGCACCCGCGGCGCTCCCGCCACCGCGGTGATCTCCGCCGTGGCCTGCGCCCCGTGCATCCCCGCACCGAACTGCAGGTCCATCAGCACGACGTCGAACGCGCCGGTCGCGGCGAGCGACACCGCGGCCTCGGCCGTGGCCGCCTCCCCCGCCACGGCGAAGTCGGGCTCGGTGTCGAGCACCGCGCGCAGTCCGGCGCGTACGACGGGGTGATCGTCGGCGAGTAGCAGCCGGATGGGCTCGGACACTGGCCCGGTCGGTCCGGCGCTCACGGCGTGGCTCCCCTCGGCAGCGGCAGCGTGACCGCGACGGCTGTCCCCTGGCCCGGCGCCGACTCGACGCTCAGCGTCCCGCCGAGCGAGCGGGCCCGCGCCCGCATGGCGGGCAACCCGAATCCGCCGTCGATCCCTGGCTCCTGCGGCACGGACTTCGGGTCGAAGCCCCGCCCGTCGTCGACGACGTCCAGGGACACCGACGTGTCCATGAAACTGAGGGTGATCTCCACCCGCTCCGCACCCGCATGCCGGACGGTGTTCGCAAGGGCGGACTGAGCGGTGCGCAACAGGGCGACCTCGTACGGCGTCGGCAGCTCCGCGGGCATGCCGCTCACCGTGAACTGGACGTGGACGTCCGAGCCGGGTGAGGCGGACGCGGAGAGCCGTTCGAGGGCTCCGGCCAGCGAGCCGCGCTCCAGGTCGGGCGGGCTAAGGGCACGCACGAAGCGCCGCGCTTCGGCGAGGTTGTCCTGTGCGGCGGAGCGGGCCTGCTCGATGTGCGGTGCGGCGGGAGATCCGGCGGGCAGCGCGCGTTGCGCGGCGCGCAGCAGGAGCTGGATGGAGGAGAGGCCCTGCGCGAGCGTGTCGTGGATCTCGCGGGCCAGGCGCTCGCGCTCGGCGAGGGTCCCGGCGGTCCGCTCGGCGGCGGCGAGCTCGGCCCGGGTGGCCACCAGCTCGTCGATCAGCTCACGGCGCTGTTCGCTCTCCCGGTACAGCGCCTCGTACCCGAGGACGGTGGCGACCGCCACGGCCGCGCCGAGCAGCGGCCCGATGAAGCTGCCGGGCGAGATCGGCGAACCGTGCAGCAGGAAGCCGGCGATGGCGGCAGCGGCGGTCGTCGCGACGGCGGGCAGCGCCCAGCGCAACGGCAGCAGATGCAGCTGCAGGAAGTACAGCGGGAAGGCCGTCCACAGCCCGGCCGGCGACAGTACGAGCAGCACCGCCCAGCACACGCCGAGCGCCACGAGCCACACGGCGGCGGCGCGCTGCGACCGGGCGACGGCCGGACTCAGCACACCCGCCACGTAGACGCCGCCCAACGCGACCACGACCGCCACGACCCCACCGGCACGCGGCCCGCCACCGGCCAGGGCCCGCACCACGACGAGCGCGAGCAGCCCCGCGAGCAGCGCGTGCAGGCAGAGCCGCAGGACGAGGGCGACGGGGGTGGTCCTGGAGGGGGCCGGAGAAGCCGGGGTATCGGTGACGGGCATGGGGGCCTCGGTCGGGGGCGGGGACTGGGGCTGGGGCTGGGGCTGGGGCTGGGGCGAATGCTCATAGCGCCCCGCGCACCGGAGCTCGCCCGTATCCGGGGACGGAAGCTCCGCCCGGGGCGCGGAACGGGACGCGCCGGAAGGTATCCGGCCTTCGTTCGTTGCCGAAGGCGGAACCGGCGCAACCGTCGAGGCCCCGACGCTCCCCGCGGGCCGGGGCCCGCCCCGCAGCTCCTTCCGGGGCTGGTCCTCGGACCGCGCGGTCGGCCGGTCCCCGGCCTGCGGTGCGGTCCTGCGGGGAGCCTGCGGCTCCGCGCGGCCGGGGATCGGAGGCTCGGGCCGGGGCGGAGGCGAAGGGTCGGTGCTGGTGGTCATCGGATCCTCCAGCGTAGGCGCAACCGGCCTCGCTTCCCTCAACCAAAAGGTTGATCGCGGGCTACCCCCTTCGATTCGGGTGAAGCGTGCTGTGGCGCGATGCCCCGGGGGCGGGCGCGGGCGGAGGGTGGGGGCATGTTCGTCGCATGGAGAGACCTTCGGTTCGCCAAGGGGCGGTTCGCCCTGATGGGAGCCGTCGTCGTGCTCATCACTCTGCTCGTGGGGCTGCTTTCCGGGCTCACGGCCGGGCTCGCCAGGGAGAACACCTCCGCGATCACCGGCCTGCCCGCCGACCGCCTCGCCTTCGCCGCCCCGCCGTCCGGCCAGTCCGCCTCCTTCACCAATTCGCAGGTGGACCAGCGCGCCTGGGAGACCTGGGCGGCACAGCCCGGCGTACGGTCCGCCGAACCCATCGGCATCAGCACCCTGAACGCCACCGCCGACGACCGCTCCGCCGCCGTGTCCGCCTTCGGCGTCGAGCCGGACTCCGGGATCGCCCCGCAGGGCCTCGCTCCGGGCGAGGCCGTCCTCTCCGAGAAGGCAGCGGCGGACCTCGGCGTCGGCTCCGGGGACACGGTGCGGCTCGGCGGCAGCGGGGTCGAGGAGCGCGTGGCGCGGGTCGCGTCGGAAGCCTCGTACAGCCATACGCCCGTCGTGTGGACCGCGCTCGACGACTGGCAGCGGCTCGGCCACCGGGGCACGTCGACGGACGATCAGGCCACGGTCATCGCGCTGCGGACCGGCGGCGACGTCGACCTCGCCGCCGGTGACGAGGCGGCGGGCACGGAGTCGAAATCCCTCGACGACGCGCTCACGGCGATCGGCTCCTACCAGGCGGAGAACGGCTCGCTGCAGCTCATGCGCGGCTTCCTCTTCGTGATCTCCGCGCTCGTCATAGGGGCGTTCTTCACGGTGTGGACGATTCAGCGCGCCGGTGACATCGCGGTCCTGAAGGCGCTGGGCGCGTCCACTCCGTACCTGCTCAGGGACGCTCTCGGACAGGCAGTGCTGATGCTCGCGGCCGGAACCGCCCTGGGGACGGGGATCGCTGCGGCGGTCGGCTCCGCGATCAGCGGCGGCGACGTCCCCTTCGTCCTCGAACCGCAGACCGTGCTGTGGCCCGCCGCCGTGATGATCGCCCTCGGGGCGCTGGGCGCGGGCCTGTCCGTCCGGCGGATCACCGCCGTAGATCCACTGACCGCACTGGGGAGTGCCCGATGAGCCTGACCCTCGAAGACATCACACTGACGTACGCGGACGGGGAGGGGCGGCTCACGGCGCTCGACGGGGTCGACCTCGCCGTACCCGCCGGAACGCTGACGGCGATCGTCGGCCCTTCCGGCTCCGGGAAGTCCAGCCTGCTCGCGGTGGCGGCGACGCTGGTGACCCCGGATCGCGGCCGCGTGGCGGTCGACGGCACGGACACGGGGGCGCTGTCGGCCGCAGAGCGGGCGGAGCTGCGGCGGCGCAGGATGGGGATCGTCTTCCAGCAGCCGAATCTCCTCGCGTCCCTGACCGCGCTGGAGCAGGTGGAACTGATGGCCCGCATCGACGGTCGCCGCGGAGGCTCCGGGGAGATCCGGAAACGGGCACGGGACCTGTTGGCCACCGTGGGCCTGGCCGACCTCACCCACCGACGCCCGCACCAACTCTCGGGCGGCCAACGCCAACGAATCGGCATCGCAAGAGCACTGATGAACGCCCCCGCGGTCCTACTGGTGGACGAACCGACCAGCGCGCTGGATCACGAACGGGGCGCGGCGGTACTCGATCTCCTCGCCAGGCTGACGCGGGAGTGGAGCACGGCAACAATCCTGGTCACCCACGACCGCGCCCGCCTGAGTGTCGCGGACCGGGTGGTGGAACTGGTGGACGGAAGGGTGGAAGCCCCGGTGGCGGAATCAAGCCCGTCCGGCGCTTGAGATCATCCAGCCCGTCCGGCGTTTGAGGACGAGCTCGGCGCAGCCGGCGGCTAACGGCACGCACGGCGATTCCAGCCCGTCCGGCGTCTGAGGACGAACTCGGCGAAGCCGGTGATCAACGACGCGCAAGGCAGATTCAGCCCGTCCGGCGCTTGAGGACGAGCTCGGCGCAGCCGGTGATCAACGCCGCTCAAGGCCAGGCGGCCCGAACAGCTCCACGGCCCCCCGCACAGCCGCAAGCCCCGCGGCCAACGCGCTGACAGAACCGATCGCCCCCGCGACAAGCAGCAGCGACCGCCGCAACCTCCGCACCTCGGGCGCCCCGCTCAGCGCCATCGCGGCCAGCGCCGCAAGCTCGTCCTCGGCGATGCCCCGGTCGGGGAACTCGACCGGGTGCGCGGCGAGCTCACGGCGCAGCCGCGACACCGCGGTGCCCAGCTCCGCGACTCGCGGATCCTCATCACTGCCGGCCACTTGCCTCTGCCCCACACTCCGCAACACAGCTCTCCCCCTCGCACGACGACGTGCGCACGTTCTCGTTCAGGTTTTGCAGGTCTTGCCGCCCCCGCACGGCGTTGGTCAGACGCCAGAGGGACGCGGGTCAGTAAACGCCACAGGAAGCGGGACGCGCCACTTTGTGGCCGGAAGACACCGCCCCGATCGCGCGATCGCGCGAGGCCCCGCCGCCTTTCGCGACCGGGCGGGCCGGGTGCGGTATGCAGGAGGCATGACGAATCCGATGATCGCCGGACTCCTCCTCGCCGCGGGCGGCGGGCGACGCCTCGGCGGCCGGCCCAAGGCGCTCCTCGACCATCAGGGGCGGCCCCTCGTGGAGCACGCGGTCCGCGTACTGCGCGAGGGCGGCTGCACGCGCGTGTACGTGGTGCTGGGCGCGGACGCCGATGTCGTACGCGAGAAGGCCTCGCTCCCCGGCTGCGTACTGATCGACAATCCGGACTGGGCCGAGGGGATGGGTTCGTCCCTGCGGGCAGGCCTCGCCGCCCTGCGCGACACCGAAACCGGCGCCGGAGGAGTCGGCACCGAAACCAGCGCCCGGCCCACCGCCGCGCTCGTCTCGCTGGTCGATCAACCGGGCATCGGCCCCGCCGCGATCGCCCGCGTGCACGCCGCCTACCGCTCCCCCGCCACCCTCGCGGCCGCCGCGTACGACGGAGAGCGCGGCCACCCGGTGCTCTTCGGCGCGGACCACTGGACGGGCATCGCGGCGAGCGCGGTCGGCGACCGCGGGGCACGTGCTTATCTCAAAGAACACAAGGGAGAAATCACACTCGTCGAGTGCGGGGACGTGGCCCTGGCGTACGACATCGACACACCCGCCGACCTGATCCACCTTGAGTGAAACCTCGAGTGAACCTTGAGTGACCGGCATGGCACTCAGCGACACGTTCTGTCGATGAAGAGAATCTCGACATCAACAGACGATTGAACTTCCACTATGAGGAAACTAGTATCCACTGTTCAGAAGCACCCGTTCCCTCAAGTGGGGCCCACGGCCGTATCTCGGCTCCGGTGGCACTGAGTGTCACTGCGAATGCCCGGCGGTCGCCACGCACCACCTGTGAAGCTCGCTGAAGGAAGTGACAGCTCATGTCCGCACCAGCGCAGTCCCCGCTGGCCATCGTCGACGCGGAGCCTCTGCCGCGGCAGGAGGAGGTCCTCACCGACGCGGCCCTCGCCTTTGTGGCCGAGCTGCACCGGCTCTTCACGCCCCGCCGTGACGAGCTCCTCAGCCGCCGCGCCGACCGCCGCGCCGAGATCGCAAGCACCTCCACGCTCGACTTCCTTCCCGAGACCGCGGCGATCCGCGCGGACGACTCCTGGAAGGTGGCACCGGCCCCGGCGGCCCTGAACGACCGCCGTGTCGAGATCACCGGTCCCACCGACCGCAAGATGACCATCAACGCCCTGAACTCGGGCGCCAAGGTCTGGCTCGCGGACTTCGAGGACGCCTCGGCGCCCACCTGGGAGAACGTGGTCCTCGGCCAGCTCAACCTCACCGACGCCTACGAGCGCCGCATCGACTTCACGGACGACCGCAGCGGCAAGTCGTACTCCCTCAAGGACGCCGACGAGCTCGCCACCGTCGTCATGCGCCCGCGCGGCTGGCACCTGGACGAGCGCCACCTGCAGTTCGAGGGCACCCCGATCCCCGGCGCGCTCGTCGACTTCGGCCTGTACTTCTTCCACAACGCCAAGCGCCTCATCGAGCTCGGCAAGGGCCCGTACTTCTACCTCCCGAAGACGGAGTCGTACCTGGAGGCCCGCCTCTGGAACGACATCTTCGTCTTCGCGCAGGACTACGTCGGCGTCCCGCAGGGCACCGTCCGCGCCACGGTCCTCATCGAGACGATCACGGCCGCGTACGAGATGGAGGAGATCCTCTACGAGCTCCGCGACCACGCCTCCGGCCTGAACGCCGGCCGCTGGGACTACCTCTTCTCCATCGTCAAGAACTTCCGTGACGGCGGCTCGAAGTTCGTCCTGCCGGACCGCAACCTCGTGACGATGACGGCCCCCTTCATGCGGGCGTACACCGAACTCCTCGTCCGCACCTGCCACAAGCGCGGCGCGCACGCGATCGGCGGCATGGCCGCGTTCATCCCGTCCCGCAGGGACGCGGAGGTCAACAAGGTCGCCTTCGAGAAGGTCAAGAACGACAAGGACCGCGAGGCGGGCGACGGCTTCGACGGCTCCTGGGTCGCGCACCCGGACCTGGTCCCGATCGCCATGGAGTCCTTCAACGCGGTCCTGGGCGACAAGCCCAACCAGAAGGAGCGCCTGCGCGAGGACGTCAAGGTGGCCCCCGGCGACCTGATCGCCATCGACTCCCTCGACGCGAAGCCCACGTACGACGGTCTGGTCAACGCCGTCCAGGTCGGCATCCGTTACATCGAGGCCTGGCTGCGCGGCATGGGTGCCGTCGCCATCTTCAACCTCATGGAGGACGCGGCCACCGCCGAGATCTCGCGCTCGCAGATCTGGCAGTGGATCAACGCGGGCGTCGTCTTCGAGAACGGCAAGACCGCCACCGCGGACCTGGCCCGTGAGGTCGCCGCCGGTGAACTGGCCGCCATCCGCGCCGAGATCGGCGAGGAGGCCTTCGCGGCCGGCAAGTGGCAGCAGGCCCACGACCTCCTCCTCCAGGTCTCCCTGGACGCGGACTACGCGGACTTCCTGACCCTCCCGGCATACGAGCAGCTTCGCTGATCAGCACCCGGAACTGACAAGGCCCCCGGCACCGCACAGCGCCGGGGGCCTTGCCCCTTTAGGGGCGCGGGGAACTGCGCGCCCAGCCACACACACGGCCCGCAGCTAACCGAGATGCGAGGACCAATCCTGCTCAGCCGCAGGCTTCCCGTGCAGATCGGGCACCCGCTTGAGCCAGGCGGGCCGCCCCCGCTCGGTAGCGGCAGCGCGCCGGGCATCGGCGGCGTCCAGCTCGCCCCGGCTGGGGAAATCCACCGGAAGCCACGCCGCGGAGGCCCCCGCGCGGGCCAGCAGAAAGTCGACGTACGCATCCCGCACCGCGTCGGGAGACGCGAAGCCGGGTTCATCGGCGAGCCACGCGTCGGGCACGAGGGCGGCAACCTCACGGAGCATGCCCTCGGTGACGAGGGGAGCCAACTCCGCGTCGGCGGCCCGGGTGTCCGGCCCGTACACGCCAAGGGCGTGATGCCGGAAGTCGTACGCCTTGTCGGGCGCCGTCGCACCCCATCGGTGATGGAAGACGAGTGCCGCCCCGTGATCGATGAGCCACAGGTTCGGCGGCTGGAGGCCGAACGTGGGCCAGACCATCAGGTTCGAGCTGTGCACCGTGCGGTCGACGTTCGCCGTGAGGGCGTCGAGCCACACCACCTTGCCCGCCTCCAGCGGGTCCACGTCCAGCGCCTCGGGCGTGAAGTCCTCGGCGCCCGGCAGGAGGTCCATGCCCAGATTGAGCCCGACGCTGGCGTCGAGAAGGTCCCGCACCTCCTGGTGCGGCTCGTCCGACGCGACCGCCGGGTCGAAGTGGACCAGGACGAGTTCGGGGAAGCGCAGACCGAGACGGCGGGCCAGCTCACCGACGATGATCTCCGCGACCAGCGCCTTGCGGCCCTGCGCGGAGCCGGTGAACTTCACGACGTACGTCCCCAGGTCGTCGGCCTCGACGACGCCGGGCACCGAGCCCCCGGTCCGCAACGGGTTCACATACCGGACAGCAGTCACTTCACGCAGCACACCGGCAACTGTATGCGGGCGCCCGCCCGACCACGATCCGGTTTCGCCGGGTCAGCCCGCGCGCAGCGCCTTCGCGAGGACGCCCTCGCCGGACACCTCGATCCGGCCCGCCTTCACCCCTTCGGCGAGCGTCAGCACACCCTGGCCCACCGCGACACAGGCCGCCGCGTCGAGAACGAGGAGTGCGTCGGGGGCCTCGGGGGCGGGCCCGTCGCCGTACGAATCGGCATCGCCCCCCACCCGTACATGGAACTCCCCCTCCTCCAGACGCACCTGGACCACCCCTTCCACCCCGAGCCCCGCCAAGCCCCGCAGCAGCGGCAGCGCGAACCAGTGGGCGCGCACCGCGTCCGTCGGGCCGCGCTCCTGGAGTGCGGGCGCGCCCCAGGCGGCGAGCGCCTGCAGGACGGGCAGCAACCCGCGCCCGTGCTCGGTCAGTTCATAGACGTACGCCGCCGACGGCGGAGGAAGGCGGCGGCGCGTCGTCAGGCCCTCGCGCTCCATGTCCTTGAGCCTGGACGCCAGGACGTCCGTGCTGACGCCCGGCAGATCGGCGTGCAGATCGGTGTAGCGGCGCGGGCCGACCAGGAGCTCACGGACGATCAGCAGGGTCCAGCGGTCGCCCACGGCGTCGAGGGCACGGGCGGCCGCACAGTACTGGTCATAGCTTCGGCGAGTCCTGGGAGCAGGTGGCATGCGACTCAGTCTATGCAAGTTGTTGGACTTTCCAAGCTCCAGCTTGGTAAAACCAAGTAACTCACGTCACGGGAGGCACAGCGCATGGAGTTCCGGCAGTCCAACAAGCTCAGCGAGGTCTGTTACGAGATCCGGGGACCGGTCATCGAGCACGCCAACGCCCTGGAGGAGGCGGGCCACAGCGTCCTGCGCCTGAACACCGGCAATCCCGCGCTCTTCGGCTTCGAGGCGCCCGAGGAGATCGTCCAGGACATGATCCGGATGCTCCCGAACGCCCACGGCTACACGGACTCGCGCGGCATCCTCTCGGCGCGCCGCGCCGTCGCGCAGCGCTACCAGGCGCTCGGCCTCCACGACGTTTCCGTGGACGACGTCTTCCTCGGCAACGGCGTCTCCGAACTGGTCACGATGGCCGTCCAGGCGCTCCTGGAGGACGGCGACGAAGTCCTCATCCCCGCCCCGGACTTCCCCCTGTGGACCGCCGTGACGACCCTCTCCGGAGGCAAGGCCGTCCACTACACGTGCGACGAGTCCGCGGACTGGTACCCGGACCTGGACGACATGGCGTCGAAGATCACCGACCGGACGAAGGCCGTCGTGATCATCAACCCGAACAACCCGACGGGCGCGGTGTATCCCAAGGAGATCCTGGAAGGCATCCTCGACCTCGCGCGCCGCCACGGCCTGATGGTCTTCGCCGACGAGATCTACGACCAGATCCTGTACGACGACGCCGTGCACCACAGTGTCGCGGCCCACGCCCCCGACCTCGTCGTCCTGACCTTCTGCGGCCTCTCCAAGACCTACCGCGTCGCCGGTTTCCGCTCGGGCTGGCTGGTCGTCACGGGCCCACAGCAGCACGCGAAGAGCTATCTGGAGGGTCTTACCATGCTCGCCTCCATGCGCCTGTGCCCGAACGCCCCCGCCCAGTACGCCATCCAGGCCGCGCTCGGCGGCCGGCAGTCCATCCGTGAGCTCACCGCTCCGGGCGGCAGGCTGTACGAGCAGCGCGACATGGCGTGGCGGAAGCTGAACGAGATCCCCGGCGTCTCGTGCGTGAAGCCCAAGGGCGCGCTCTACGCCTTCGCGCGCCTCGACCCCAAGGTTCACCCCATCCACGACGACGAGAAGTTCGTCCTCGACCTGCTGCTCCAGGAGAAGATCCAGGTCGTCCAGGGCACCGGCTTCAACTGGCCTCGCCCCGACCACTTCCGCATCCTGACCCTCCCTTACGCTGACGACCTCGATGCGGCAATCAGCCGCATCGGCCGCTTTCTCAGCGGATACCGCCAGTAATCACCGTACGACGGGGGTTGTGTGTCTCTCTGTCCCACCTGCCAGGTCCCCTCTCTCACCCAGTTCGCCTCGCCCGACCTCGTCGAGCGCATCGTCTACGGCGGGTTCGACCGCGCGGCCGACCCGGCCTGGGCCGAATCGGGCGCCGCCACCCTGGAGGACTACGCGCGCTGGTGCGGCCACCTGTGCGGGCTCACGTGCCTTCGGATGGCGCTCGGCCCGTCCGCGCCCTCGCTCTTCGAGTTGCGGGACGGCGCGCTGAAGTACGGCGCGTACACCGAGGATGCCGACGGGGAGATCCACGGACTGATCTACGCCCCGTTCGCGGAGTACGCGCGTGAGGTGCACGGCGTCGATGCCACGGTGCACCGGCACCTCACGGTGGAGGAGATGGGCGGCCTGCTCGACGAGGGCCGCTCGGTCATGGTCTCGGTGCACTTCGAGATACGCCGCCCGCACCGGCCATCGCCCGGCCGGGGCGGTCACCTGGTGCTTGTCACCGGGCGTTCGGCGGACGGGGGCCTGCATCTGCACAACCCGTCCGGGATCGACGCGGGGACGCGGACGGCGGACCTGGCGCTTTCGGACTTCGAGCCGTTCTTCGCCGGTCGCGGGGTGTCCCTGCCCGGACAGAGCGTCACTCTTCCTGCCGGGGTGGCCCGATGATGCGGGGAGGGAAGGTCGCCGTCGTGGGCGGCAGCATCTCCGGATGCGCCGCCGCACTGGCCGCGCACCGCGGGGGCGCCGACGAGATCACCGTGTACGAGCGGACCACGGGTCAGCTCGCGTCCCGCGGCGTCGGGCTCGCGGTGCACACCTCGCGCTACAACGAGCTGGAATCCGCCGGATATCTCGACGCGGACATGCCGTGGGTGCAGTTGGAGCGGCGCCGCTGGTATGTGCGGGACGGTTCGGCGACGGGTCCCCTCGGCCGCCAGATCGGGGCGATGCCGTTCTCCTTCCGTACGTACAACTGGGGTCCGTTGTGGCGTGAACTGCGCGACCGGGCGCCCGGGTCCGTGGTCTTCCGGTCGGGCGTTGCCGTGCAGGAGGTGCGTCACGGCCGCGACGGCGCCGAGGTGGACACCGCCGACGGCACCGAGCGCGTCGACCTCGTGATCGGCGCCGACGGCTACCGTTCGGTGGTCCGTGAGGCGGCGTTCCCCGCGGTGCGTCCCGCGTACGCCGGATACCTCGCCTGGCGGGGCGCCTTCCCCGCCGACCGGCTTTCCGACCCGGAGCTGTGGGCCGAGGAGGACTGCGTGTACGTCGTCTTCCCCGGCGGTCATGCCCTGATCTACCGCATCCCCGACGGGATGGGCGGCCACCGCGTCAACTGGCTGCTGTACACGACGCCCCCGCCGGACCTGGACCTCGGACTCGGCCACGACCTGCGGCTCACCGGGCCCGCCGGCCTGGCGCCCGGCAAGCTCACGGAGGCCCTCTCCTCCCACCTGGCGTACGTGTGCGACGACTTGCTGCCGCCCTACTGGCGCGACCTCGTCCGCGCGACCACGCCCGAAGAGCTCTTCCTCCAGCCGATGTACGACTTCACGGCGCCCCGCTACAGCACGGGCCGCCTGCTCCTGATGGGCGATGCCGCCACCGTCGCCCGGCCGCACACCGGGGCGGGAGCGGTCAAGGCGCTGCAGGACGCGACGGTCCTGGAGTCCTCCTTGGTCACGGCCACGACCTGGCCGGACGCGCTCGACACGTACGGCACCGACCGCACCGCCGTCGGCGGCGCGATGGTCGATCTGGGGCGCAGCCTCGGCCGCGCACTCGTCCAGGAGACGCCGAACTGGCGGTCCATGGACCAGACGGCCCTGGAGACGTGGTGGAAGGAGGCCGAAGGGGGCGGGGCGTTCGGTGGCCGTGAGTTGAGGCGGTGAGCTGAGGCCGTGGGTCGAGGCGGTGAGGCGAGGGTGAGCCGGGAGGGTGGAGGCTGATACCCACCTGCCGGTTTGGGTATGCACGCCAAGATCAATAAGATCCGGCGATGATCACAAGACATCGGCAGGCGGCCGGGGCCTTCGCCCTGCTCGCCGCCTTGACCGCCGGGCTCGGCACGGCGGGCCCCGCCGCCGCCGACGCCGACGAACCAGCTCGGCCCTCACCCAAGGTCGAGCTGGTCCTCGACGTCAGCGGTTCGATGCGGGCCCGCGACATCGACGGCAAGTCCCGGATGGCGGCGGCGAAGCAGGCGTTCAACGAGGTACTCGACGCCACGCCCGACGAAGTACAGCTGGGCATACGGACGCTGGGCGCCAACTATCACGGCGACGACCGCAAGACGGGCTGCAAGGACACCGAGCTCCTCTACCCGGTCGCGGAGCTCGACCAGGCGGGGCGCACCGACGCGAAGACCGCGGTGGCCACGCTCGCGCCCACCGGCTGGACGCCGATCGGCCCCACCCTCCTGAAGGCCGCCGACGACCTCAAGGACGAGGACAAGGAGCGCAGCCGCCGCATCGTCCTCATCTCCGACGGCGAGGACACCTGCCAGCCGCTCGACCCCTGCGAGGTGGCCCGCAAGATCGCCGCCGAGGGCATCCACCTCACGGTCGACACTCTCGGCCTGGTGCCGGACGCCAAGACCCGCGAGCAGCTGAGCTGCATCGCGGAGGCCACCGGTGGTACGTACACCTCGGTGCGGCACACCGATGAACTCTCGGGCCGCGTCAAGCAGTTGGTGGACCGCGCCGCCGATCCCGTCGCCACCCCGGTGGCGACCGAGGGCGCCGCTCAGTGCTCCGCCGCCCCGCAGCTCAAGTCGGGCGTCTATACCGACCGGGAGAAGTTCGGCGAGCACCGCTGGTACCGCGTCGACGTCAAGCCGGGCCAGGAGCTGCGCGCCGCCGTCAGCGTCGGCGCCGACCGCGCGGTGAACCGGGACTACGGCGTGCTGCTGCGGGCCTCGACCGAGCACGGACGCGAGATCGTGCGGGGCTCCGAGGCGGGCGACGGACGCACGGACGTGATCTCGACCGGCCTGCGTTATCCGAAGCCGGAGGAGGACGACGGGGAGGACGGCGTCGAGCCTGCCGCCGAGACCGTGTGTCTCCAGGTCAGCAACTCCTTCTCGGCGCCTTCCTCCGTCAAGACGACTCCGGGTCTGCCCGTCGAGCTGGCCGTCGACCTGGTGGACGCGCCCGACGAGGCGTCGGACGTGGCGTCCTTCGGCCTGGGCAACGGCTGGTGGCTGCTGGGCACGCTCATCCTCGTCGGCTTCGTCGCCGGTCTGGTCTGGGGCTGGGTCACCCGCTGGCGCTTCGCGGTCTGGAGGACCAACTGATGCGTACGACACGTGTGTTGCTCCGGGCAGGCCTGCTGGCCGGTGCCGCCCTGCTCGCCCTCACCGGGACGGCCTCAGCGGCGTTCGCCGACGGCGACGACGGTGACGACAAGTCCGCCGCGCCGACCGAGGCCGGTACGTCCTTCCGTACCGCGACCGCGATCGAGCTGGACCAGGAGGCCACGGCGGACGCGTCCACCGGCGACTACCTGTACTGGTCGTTCCCCGCGGACGCCGGACAGCGCGCCACCGTGCACGCCACGGTGAAGCTGCCCGAGGCCGCCGCCCGGCACGGCGAATCCACCTGGCAGGTCGATGTGTACGACGGGCTGCGGCGCCACCAGGCCTGCCGGTTCGGCGCACAGACCCGGACCGCGGCGCGGGACGCCGCCACGGTCGAGCTGTCCTGCACCCTGCGCACGGTGCGCGGCTGGTCCGAGCCGTGGGCCAACGACCCGCTGCCCGGCACGTACTACGCGCGCCTGACGGTCACCGGCCTCAAGGCGGACGACCTGGGCCTGCCGATGCGGGCCGCCACGAAGGTCACGTCGAGTGACGCGGGCGGCGCGGCGGCGGTGGACGGCTCCCTCGCGGAACCGTTGGTGCCGGGAGCCGGCACGAAGTCGCAGGCGGCGGCCAGTGAGCCGGAGGACGGCTGGGCGTCCGGCTGGTGGTCTTCCCGCTGGCTGTGGACCGCGGGCGGCGGCGTGCTCGGCGCCCTCGCGGGCATCGGGGGCTACTGCCTGACGCGCGGCTCGGGCCGCCCGGCGCGCGTACCCGCGGGCATCTGAACCC
>NZ_JBSGSG010000117.1:0-25163 GCF_053606765.1 Streptomyces sp. NPDC055189 | reverse complement strand
CCTCTGCGGCCTGCGGCGCACCGGCGGGCGCGGAGGCGCGGCGGGTGGCACGGCGGCGGCGCGGGGCGGGAGCGGCCTCTTCGGGCTCGGCATCGGCGGCGGCAGGCTCAGCGGCTGCGGGCTCGGCATCGGCGGCGGCAGGCTCAGCGGCTGCGGGCTCGGCGACCGGCGTTTCAGCGGGCGTCTCGGCACCCTGCGGCGCACCGGCGGGAGCCGAGGCGCGACGGGTCGCACGGCGGCGGCGCGGGGCGGGAGCGGCTTCCTCGGCCGGTTCCGGCTCGGGAGCGGCGGCCTTGGCGGGCTCTTCGGCGGCGGGGGTGGCCGGTATGGCCGGCGCGGTGCCCTCGGCGGCACCTACGGGCGGGCCCGCGGGCCGCGACGCCGCACGGCGCCTGCGGCGCGGCGGCAGGGTGTCGCTGGGTGTGTTGTTGTCCGAGCCCTCAGTGGGTTCGTTCGGCTCAAGCATGCGGGCGGTTCTCCCGTCACGCTCCCGGGCGCCGCGCCTGGTCCGGTGATGTCCGCGGCTCTCGCTCACCTACGCGGGGCCGCCATCCGGGGGCGTGGGCGCCGCACGGGAGCTCTATGTGTCTGTCTCGCCGGTTCCGTACGCCCAAATGCGGACGGCCTGGCGAAAGTCTCGGTCAGTGCGCTGCCCGACCCAGGTGGCTCCCGAGTACAAGGGCGGCGCTACGACGCGCGTCCCTACGCGGGACCTTCCGTCGCAGGCACCTTCGCGGCGGCTGCGGCGGCCCCTTGGTTCTCAAGTGGGGCCGTGGCTGCCTCGCGGTCGGGCGCGAGCGGGTCGGTCACCGTGCCGGTCTCGTCGTCAAGAAGCCCCTGCGCCAGCCTGGTCACCGCTGCGGCGACCGGCGGCGCCAGGTCAGCCACAGCTCTGAGACCGGACAAGACGTCGTCGGGTCGTACGGCAGGTGTCACGTGCCGAACAACCAGCCGCAGTATCGCACAGGGCTGGTCGGTCGGCCTATCAGCGTCGTGAGCAATCGCCTCGTCAGAGGCGATGGACGCAAGATTCACGACGGCCTCGCGGGCATCGAACGTCCGCATGCCGTTCTTCGCACGGCGCTGGACCTCGACGACCTCCGCGGCCAGGAAGGCCTCGGCGGCACGCTCCGCGTCCGCGGGCTCGACGCCGTTCAGGCGCAGCTCCCAGACGGAGGCGGTGAGCCGGTCGGCGAGTCCCGAGGTGCGGGACTCGACGGCGTCCACGATGTCGAGGCCGCTGGGCATCGACTCGTCGAGCAGCTCGCGCAGCTTGTCGGGGTCGCGCGCCTCGGTGAGCGCGATCTCCAGGTACTCGGCCTCACTGCCCGTGCCGGTGGGTGCGGCATTGGCGTACGACACCTTCGGGTGAGGGGTGAACCCCGCCGAGTACGCCATGGGCACCTCGGCGCGGCGCAGCGCCCGCTCGAAGGCGCGCTGGAAGTCACGGTGGCTGGTGAACCGGAGGCGGCCGCGCTTGGTGTAGCGCAGTCGGATGCGCTGCACCGCGGGAGCGGGCGGCGGGCCTTCGGGCTGTCGCTTGCCCAGTGTTCTAGTCCTTCGTGAGTGCGGTCGTACTGCTACCTAGAGTACGTGTCCCCGGCGTGTCCGGTTCCCGCCGGGCCACCGGCACCGGTACGGGCTCCACCGGAACCGCCCCCACCGGGACCCGCTCCTTCGGCGCCCCGAACAGCATCCGCCGTACGTCGGCACGCGCCTCCCGCACGCTCTGGCGGGCGGCGGACAGTGCCTGCCGGGTGGCGCGGCCCGCGTCCTTCACCGCCCGGGCCGCGGGGCGCCAGACCCCGTCGCGCAGAACGTGCCCGACGGGTGTGAGGACCGCGCGGTACACCCAGCGCACCGGGTCGACGAAGAGCCACCGCAGGAGCCGGCCGAGGAAGCGGCCCACGACCAGCGAGATGTGCCCGGCGATCCGCCAGGCGTGTCCGAGTGCGTCGGAGATCTCGCGTGCGACGACCGCGATGCCCCGGCCGATCGGCGCGAGGACCCAGCGCCACAGGGCGACGGCGGGTACGACGAAGATCCAGCGCCCCAGGGCTCCCAGGACCGCACCGATCCCCCGCAGAAGCCAGCCGGCCCCTGCCCCGATTCCCTTGGCGAGCCAGGCGATCGCGTGGCCGACGGGCGTGAGGACGGACGCGTACAACCACATGGCGGGGATCACGAGGAGCACGTGCCCGAGCCACGCGAGCCCCTTGCCGACGGGCACCACCACGTACCGCCAAAGCCCCACCCACGGCCACACGAAGACCGCCTTGAGCAGCCACACCAGAACGGCACCGATGCCGCGTCCGGCCGCCGTGGCCCCCGCGGCGATGCCCCGCGCGAGCCAGGCGATCGCATGCCCGACCGGCGTGAGGACGGACGCGTACAGCCAGGCGGCCGGCACCACGACCAGCATCCGCCCGAGCCACCCGATGCCCTTGCCGACCGGCACAAGGACGTACCGCCAAAGACCCACCCACGGCCACACGAAGACCGCCTTGAGCAGCCATTCCGTGGCGGTTGTCACGCCTAGCGCGATGGGCGTGATGACGCGCTCGACCAGCCACTTCAGCGGCGTCACGATCAGTGTGCGGCCCAGCCAGGCGAACGCGCGCCCCACGGGCCGCAGCCCTCGCAGGTACAGAAAGCGTCCGCATACGGCGAGCGCGTCCCACACCAGGCGCACCGGCACGACGAGCACGAGCACCACGATCCGCACCGGGATGCGGATCGCGACTGCGAGACAGCCCTCGGCCTGTGGCTGTGGTGCGGCGGGGGGCTGCTCCGGCTCGCGCTCGCCGAGCGGGGGCCGCTTTTCCAGGTCCATGCCGTCCTAGACGCTTGGGTGAAGGGTGCCGGTTCGTCAGTCGCCGGTCGGGATCCAGTAACGCAGCTTTCCGCCGCGTTCGTCCTCGAACGCGCCGCCGGCGGCCTCGATCACCTTGCGCGAACCGGTGTTGTCGGTGTCGCAGGTGACCAGGACCGATGTGAGGCCGAGGGCGCGGGCGTGCGGCAGGCTGCCGATCAGCATCGCCGTGGCGTGGCCGCGGCGGCGGGCGGTGGGGCGTACGTCGTAGCCGATGTGACCGCCGTACTCGCGCAGGAAGCGCGTGGCGATGTTGTGGCGGATGGCGAGACGGCCGTAGTACTTACTGTCGTTCGCGTACCAGAGGGTCGTCACGGGAACGGAGAACGGCTCGGCGGGATGCACCGCTTCGTGGACCTCGGCCACATAGCGCTCGAAGACCACCGGGTCGTGCCACTTGTCGCCGTAGTCGCGCAGGGTGCGGCCGAGCGTCGTGTCGTCGTCATCGCCGCCGCGCCCCTCGGCACGGAACTCCTCCATCGCGGCGATGAAGGAGAGGTGCACACGGCCGGAGGGCGGGGCGAGGCGCGGAACGCCCGCCACCGCCTCCGGCCGCGTCACTTACTTCACCACCGACAGCGGCAGGAGCTTCTTGCCGGTCGGGCCGATCTGGATCTCGGTCTGCATCTGCGGGCAGACGCCGCAGTCGAAGCAGGGGGTCCAGCGGCAGTCCTCGACCTCGGTCTCGTCGAGCGAGTCCTGCCAGTCGTCCCAGAGCCAGTCCTTGTCGAGACCGGAGTCCAGGTGGTCCCAGGGCAGGACTTCCTCGTACGTGCGCTCACGCGTGGTGTACCAGTCGAGGTCCACGCCGAAGCCGGGCAGCGTCTTCTCGGCGCAGGCCATCCAGCGGTCGTAGCTGAAGTGCTCGCGCCAGCCGTCGAATCGGCCGCCGTCCTCGTACACGGCGCGGATGACGGAGCCGATGCGGCGGTCGCCGCGCGAGAGCAGGCCCTCGACGATGCCGGGCTTGCCGTCGTGGTAGCGGAAGCCGATCGAGCGGCCGTACTTCTTGTCGCCGCGGATCTTGTCGCGCAGCTTGGCGAGGCGGGCGTCCGTCTCCTCGGCCGACAGCTGCGGGGCCCACTGGAAGGGCGTGTGCGGCTTGGGCACGAAGCCGCCGATGGAGACCGTGCAGCGGATGTCGTTGCCCGCGACCTCGCGGCCCTTGGCGATGACGTTCGCCGCCATGTCCGCGATCTGCAGGACGTCCTCGTCGGTCTCGGTGGGCAGGCCGAGCATGAAGTACAGCTTCACCTGGCGCCAGCCGTTGCCGTACGCGGTCGCGACGGTGCGGATGAGGTCCTCTTCGGAGACCATCTTGTTGATGACCTTGCGCATCCGCTCACTGCCGCCCTCGGGGGCGAAGGTGAGGCCCGAGCGACGGCCGTTGCGCGTCAGCTCGTTGGCGAGGTCGATGTTGAAGGCGTCGACGCGGGTCGAGGGCAGGGAGAGGCCGATCTTGTCTTCCTCGTACCGGTCCGCGAGGCCCTTGGCGACGTCCGCGATCTCCGTGTGGTCCGCGGAGGACAGGGAGAGCAGGCCGACCTCTTCGAAGCCGGTCGCCTTGAGGCCCTTCTCCACCATGTCGCCGATGCCGGTGATGCTTCGCTCCCGCACGGGGCGCGTGATCATGCCGGCCTGGCAGAAGCGGCAGCCGCGGGTGCAGCCGCGGAAGATCTCCACGGACATGCGCTCGTGGACGGTCTCCGCGAGCGGCACGAGGGGCTGCTTGGGGTAGGGCCACTCGTCCAGGTCCATGACGGTGTGCTTGGACACGCGCCACGGGACACCGGACTTGTTCGGTACGACGCGGCCGATCCGCCCGTCCGGGAGGTACTCGACGTCGTAGAAGCCGGGGACGTAGACGTTGCCGGTCCTCGCGAGGCGGAAGAGCACCTCCTCGCGGCCGCCGGGGCGGCCCTCGGACTTCCACTCGCGGATGATCGCCGTCATGTCCAGCACGGCCTGCTCGCCGTCGCCGATGACCGCGCAGTCGATGAACTGGGCGATCGGCTCGGGGTTGAAGGCGGCGTGGCCTCCGGCGAGGACGATCGGGTCGTCGACCGTGCGGTCCTTGGACTCCAGCGGGATGCCCGCGAGGTCCAGGGCGGTGAGCATGTTCGTGTAGCCGAGCTCGGTGGAGAAGCTGAGCCCGAACACGTCGAAGGCGCCGACGGGGCGGTGGCTGTCCACGGTGAACTGCGGGACCTTGTGCTCCCGCATCAGCTCTTCGAGGTCGGGCCAGACGCTGTACGTGCGCTCGGCAAGGACTCCCTCGCGCTCGTTCAGTACCTCGTAGAGGATCATGACGCCCTGGTTGGGCAGCCCGACCTCGTACGCGTCGGGGTACATGAGCGCCCAGCGGACGTCACATGCGTCCCAGTCCTTGACGGTGGAGTTGAGCTCTCCCCCGACGTACTGAATGGGCTTCTGGACGTGCGGGAGAAGCGCTTCCAGGCGTGGGAAGACGGACTCGACAGGCATCTCGGCGTCTCTCATGAGCTGGCAGGGGTGACCATCAAGCGTACCCCGGCGGTCAGCTGCTCAGATCCGCCCTCAGTTTCGCCTTGGACGCCTTGGCCCACACCGCCGGGAGTTCCCGCTCCCTGTCCGCCGCCGCCCCCTCCTCCTGGCCGTACAGGAGGCCCCAGGTGAAGGCGGTCTCGCCCGCCAGGTGGGCCTGTATGGCAAGGGTCCGCAGGGCGTCACGGGCCACGACGCTGTCCTGGTGGTCGCCGAGCACGCCCTGGACGGCCTTCATCCGCTTGGCGAACTTCTTGGCGGGCTTGCCGAGCGCGGGGGTCGCCGCCTCGCCCGCGTACCGGGCGCGCTTGGCGGCCTTGCGTGCCTCGTGCATGGCCACGTCCCGCTGCTCGCCCGGGGGCAGCTCCAGGGCGTGCTCGACGCGGGCCGCGAGGCGGCGGTAGTCCTTGAGCACGGCCTTGGGGAGCGCCTTGGCCACGGGTGCGGCGGCGGCCTCGAGCAGCGGCGGGTCGGCGAGCAGGGCCTCGACGGACTGCAGGAGCGCGAGGTACCGCTTGCCGTCGAGCACGGCGACGGTCCTGCGCCGGGAGCCGCTGCGGCGGGCCACGGTCCAGATGCGCAGGCGGCCGCGGACGGGCCCGAGGAGGAGGGTCCTCGGCACCTCGTTGATGCGGGACGTGAGCCGCTCGGTCAGGACCTCCTGGTCACGGTCGACGCCGAGCTCGCCCGCGAGCCACTTCAGCTCGTCGCCGACCGGGTCGGTGACGGTGCGGTCCAGGATCTTGCGGAACGACTTGAAGGCGCTGCGCATGCGGCGCGTGGCGACCCGCATCTGGTGCACGGAGTCCGGCAGGTCGCGGCGGACGTCCGGGTCGAGGGCGACGAGCGCGTCGCGCTGGGCGCGGAGGTAGGCCAGGACGTGATCGCCCGCGGTACCGGTCCCTTCGCCGACGGCTTCCTTGACGGCCTCCGCGACGGCTTCCTTCTTGCCGGCCTTCTTGTCGCTCTTCTTGCTCCCGGCCGCGCTCGCCGCCTTTTTCCCGGGCAGGTCGGCCGTCTCCGCAAGCGCCCTGCTCAGCTTCGACGGCAGGTCGGACCGCCGCACGCCCGCCTTCTTCAGCTTCTTCTCGACCTTGTCGAGCAGCGCGGGATCGCCGTCGTCCGCGAGCTCCACCTCGACCTCGGACCACTCAGCGGTGGCGCCGCTCCCGGTGAGCCGCTCGGCCACCACCCCGTCGATGCTGACCTCGGCGAGCAGCGCGCCCCGCTCGTCGACGAGGTGGCGCAGGTCCCTGGCGGACAGCAGGCGCACGACGGGGATCAGTTCGGCCTCGCGGACGCGCGAACGGACGAGGCCGAGCAGCGAGCGCGGCACGTCCGGCGAGAGCGGCGCGTGGATCTCGTCCCGCACGCCGTCCGCGAGCGCCACCGGCAGCTTCAGGTGCCAGCCCGCGTCGGCGCCGCCGGTGCGGTGGCGCAAGGTGACGGAGGAGGCGGCGAGGCGCTGATCGGGGGTGTCCCAGTAGGTGGCGTCCAACTCGACGACGCCTTTGTGGACGACGTCCGCTACCCCGGCGACCCCGGTCAGGTCGGGCAGCGCCGCGTCAGCGCCGACGTCGTATTTCCGCTCGATCTCGCGCTTCGTCTGGGCCATCGGACCTACTTTCGAGTGAACCGTCGGCTTCGCCCGCAGCAGCAGCGCTGATGTGTTCTACGTTGTACGCCTGCTCTCGGGCAGCGGTCAGGGCTTGGCCGTCACGCGGCTCGATCACGCCGGGTGAGAAGCCGCCCGCACGTCGGGTGGAGGAGTCACGAACCGAATCTAGACGCGATTCCGTTCCCTGGGCAGTCTTCTGCCGGAGCCGGGTCCACACCAGGCTCCGGCAGAAGACTGCCGCACGCGAAGACTCCGCTAGGCCGACATCGGCCGTTGCACCTTGATCGACTGGAGCAGGCCGACGGCCACCCAGACGGCGAACATCGATGATCCTCCGTACGAGACGAAGGGCAGCGGCAGACCCGCCACCGGCATGATGCCGAGCGTCATGCCGATGTTCTCGAAGGACTGGAAGGCGAACCAGGCGATGATCCCGGCGGCGACGATCGTGCCGTACAGCTCGGTCGTCTCGCGGGCGATGCGGCAGGCCCGCCAGAGCAGGACACCGAGCAGGACCAGGATGAGGCCCGCGCCCGCGAAGCCGAGCTCCTCGCCCGCGACGGTGAAGACGAAGTCCGTCTGCTGCTCGGGCACGAACTGCCCGGTGGTCTGCGAGCCCTTGAAGAGCCCGGTGCCCGAGAGCCCGCCGGAGCCGATCGCGATGCGCGCCTGGTTGGTGTTGTAGCCGACGCCCGCCGGGTCGAGCGCGGGGTTGGCGAAGGCCGCGAAGCGGGCGATCTGGTAGTCGTCGAGGATGCCGAGCTGCCAGACGGCGATGGCGCCCGCCGCGCCCGTGCCGAGGAGTCCGAAGACCCAGCGGTTGGAGGCGCCCGACGCGAGCAGCACACCGAGGACGATCATCGCCATCACCATGACCGAACCGAGGTCGGGCATGAGGAGCACGATCAGTATCGGTACGGCGGCCAGGGCGAGGGCCTGGAGGACCGTGCGGTGGTCGGGGTGGTCCCGGTCCCCCGCGTCCACCCGTGCCGCGAGCAGCATCGCCATGCCGAGGATGATCGTGATCTTCACGAACTCGGAGGGCTGGAGCGAGAAGCCGCCGCCGAGCACGATCCACGCGTGCGCGCCGTTGATGGTCGCGCCGAGCGGCGTGAGCACGAGCAGGACGAGGAAGACGGAGATGCCGTAGAGGATCGGCACGGCCGTGCGCAGGGTGCGGTGGCCGAGCCAGATCGTGCCCGCCATCAGGGCGATGCCGATGCCGGTGTTCAGGACGTGCTTGATCAGGAAGGCGTACTGGTCGTCGCCGACCAGCTCGGTGCGGTTGCGCGTCGCCGAGTAGACGAGCGCGGAGCCGATCGCGGAGAGCGCGATCGCCGCGAGCAGTATCGGCCAGTCAAGCCTGCGCACCAGCGAGTCGCGGGCGAACGCCCTGGACGCCATCGAGGAGCGCTCGGGCCCGTAGCCGGAGACGGAGAAGCCATTGTTGCCGGCCACTAGTCGCGCCTCCCGTTCGCGGGCGCGCCCGCCAGTTCCTGCGGCTGCTCCGAGGGCTTGGGAGCCTGGGGCTTGTACGGCTTGATCTTCGGGGAGTCGATCGAACCGTCGGTCTCGATCTTCGGCAGGTTCTTCTGCGGCTCGGGCAGCAGGGCCTTCTTGAGGTTCTGCTTGCCGTCGTCGTCCAGGCCGTAGATGCCGTCGTAGATCTTGCGGACGGCGGGTCCCGAGGCGCCGGAACCCGTACCGCCCTGGGAGATCGTCATCACGATCGAGTAGTCCTTGGTGTACGTCGCGAACCACGAGGTGGTCTGCTTGCCGTGGACCTCCGCCGTACCCGTCTTGGCGTGCATCGGGATCTTGTCCTGCGGCCAGCCGCCGAACCGCCAGGCGGCGGTTCCCTTGGTGGCGACGTCGGCGAGGGCACCGTCTATGTTGTCGCGCGTCTTCTTGTCCATCGGCAGCTTGCCGTGCGACTTCGGCGCGATCTCCTGGGTCTGCTTGCCGTCGGCGCTGATGATCGCCTTGCCGACGGTCGGGTTGTACATGGTGCCGCCGTTGGCGATGGCGGAGTAGATCGTCGCCATCTGTATCGGCGTGACGAGGGTGTCGCCCTGTCCGATGGAGTAGTTGACGGAGTCACCGGCGCGCATCTTCATGCCTTCGAGGCAGTTCTCGTACGCGATCTTCTCGACGTAGTCACCGCCCTTCTTGCCCTGCTTGCACCAGCCGTCCTTGTTGGCCTTCCAGTAGTCCTTCTTCCACTGGCGGTCCGGGACGCGTCCGGTGACCTCGTTCGGCAGGTCGATGCCGGTCTCCTTGCCGAGGCCGAACTGGTGGGCGGTCTTGTAGAACCAGTCCTTGGCGTCCTTCTTCGGCTTGTTGCCGCCGTCCTTGGACCACTGGTCGTGCGAGAGCTTGTAGAAGACGGTGTCGCAGGAGACCTCGAGGGCCTGGCCGAGGCTGATGCTGCCGTGGCCCTGGGACTCGAAGTTCTTGAAGGTCTGGCCGCCGATGGAGTACGAGCTGGGGCAGGGGTAGCTGCCGTTGAAGTCGTAGCCCGCGTTGACCGCCGCCGTGGTCGGGATGACCTTGAAGATCGAGCCGGGGGCCGCCTGGCCCTGGATCGCGCGGTTCAGGAGCGGGTAGTTCGACTTCTTGCCGGTGAGCTGGGTGTAGTCCTTGCCGGAGATGCCGCCGACCCAGGCGTTCGGGTCGTAGGACGGGTTGGACGCCATGGAGACGATGCGTCCGGTCTTGTTCTCCATGACGACGACGGCGCCCGCGTCGGCCTTGTAGTTCTCGTTGGTGTTCTTGTCGAACTCCTGGCGGGCCTTCTTCATCGCGTCGTTCAGCCAGTACTCGGACAGGGCCTGCACGCGCGCGTCGATGCTGGTGACGACGTTCGCGCCGGGCTGGGCCGGGTCGTCCTTGGCCTTGCCGATGACACGGCCGAGGTTGTCGACCTCGTAGCGGGTGACGCCCGCCTTGCCGCGCAGCTGCGCGTCGTACGTCCGCTCCAGGCCGGAGCGGCCGACCTGGTCGGAGCGCAGGAACGGCGAGTCGGTGTGCTCGGCCTTCTTGATCTCGTCGTCGGTGACGGGCGAGAGGTAGCCGAGCACCTGGGCGGTGTTGGACTTGCCGGGCGCGGCGTAGCGGCGCACGGCGGTGGGCTCGGCGGTGATGCCGGGGAAGTCCTCGGCGCGCTCGCGGATCTGGAGGGCCTGCTTGGGCGAGGCCTCGTCCGTGATCGGGATCGGCTGGTAGGGCGAGCCGTTCCAGCAGGGCTGCGGCGTCTTGGAGTCGCAGAGGCGGACCTTGTCGCCGACCTCTTTGGCGGTCATGCCGAGGACGTCGGCGAGCTTGGCGAGGGCCGCCTTGCCGTCGTCCTTCATCTTCATCAGGTCCGTACGTGACGCGGAGACGACGAGGCGCGTCTCGTTGTCGGCGATCGGTACGCCGCGGGCGTCGAGGATCGAGCCGCGCACCGCGGGGTCGACGACCTGCTGGACGTGGTTGCCGGAGGCTTCCTCTGCGTACTCCTCACCGTTGCGGATCTGGAGGTACCAGAGGCGGCCGCCGAGGGTGAGGAGGAGGGAGAGCACGAGGATCTGGATGACGATGAGACGGATCTGGACTCTTGGGGTCCGTCCGGTCTCGGGGATGTTGGTCACTGCTGTTCCTCCCCCTCTCAGTGTGTGTACGGGTAGTACGTGTACACGACCGACCTGTGTGCGCGGCCGGTCGCGTACGGGGCCAACTGCGCTGCGGTCACAGGCGCTTGACCCCCTTGATGCGTCCGGCGCGCGCGACGCGTGCCTTGGCCGCCTTCATCCGCATGCCGCCGCGCTGGTTGCCGATGCGCAGACCGGTGCCGGAGGAGAGCCAGCCGGACGAGACGTCCGTGGCCTTGGTCGCCGGAGAGGTCTCCCCCAGCGGGTCGTTCTCGGCTCTCCGGGCGAGCGCGATGATCAGCGGCACCGTGAACGGCGCGAGCAGCAGGTCGTACAGGGCGGCCGTGAAGAGGAGACCGCCCAGGCCCACGTGGCGGGCGGCGGTGTCCCCGACGAGGGCGCCCACGCCCGCGTAAAGCAGGGTGGAGCCGATGGCGGCGCCGACGACCACGACGAGCGGTCCGGTGGCGGACCGCAGGCGCCCGGTCTCCGGCTTGGCCAGGCCCGCGAGGTAGCCGATGACGCACAGGACCAGGGCGTACCGCCCGGCCGCGTGGTCGGCGGGCGGGGCCAGGTCGGCCAGGAGCCCGGCGCCGAAGCCGATGAGGGCGCCGCCCACGTGGCCGTAGACCAGGGCGAGGCCAAGCACCGTGAGCAGGACCAGGTCCGGCACCGCGCCCGGCAGCTGCAGCCGGGCCAGGACGCTGACCTGGATGACCAGGGCGACGACGATCAGGGTGGTGGAGAGCAGGATTCGGTTGAAGCGCATGGTTCCGGTGCTCCTACTGCTCGTTGCCGTTGTCGGCGTCGTCGGCCGGGGGCTGCCCCGACGGCGTGGCCGTCACGGTGACCGTCGGGGTCGGCTTCGGCTTGGCGGGCTTCTTCGGCAGGACCGTGTCGCGCGGGTCCTCGCGGGGCGCTTCGACGACCACACCGACGATGTCCAGCTTGGTGAAGCCGACGTACGGCTTGATGTAGATGTTGCGCGTCAGGTCACCGCCCGACGGGTCGACGCGGACGACCTCGCCGACCGGTACGCCCGGCACGAACGGCTTGTCCTTCTGCGAGCCGAAGGTGACCAGACGGTCGCCCTTCTTGATCTTCGCCTTGCCGTTGAGCATCTGTACCGAGAGCGGGCGGTCGCCCTGTCCGGTGGCGAAGCCGAGCTCGTCGGTCTTCTCCATGCGGGTGCCGACGGTGAAGTCGGGGTCGTTGGCGAGCAGGACGGTCGCGGTGCTCGGGCCGACCGTGGTGACGCGGCCGACCAGGCCGTCGCCGTTCAGGACGGTCATGTCCCGCTTGAGTCCGTCGTTGGCGCCCGCGTCGATCGTGACGGTCCAGGAGAAGCCCTGGGCCGCTCCTATGCCGATGACTTCGGCGCCCTTGATGCCGTACTGACCGGCGCCGGCGCTCTTGAGCATGCTGTCGAGCTGTCTGACCCTGCTGCGGTTGCGGTCGTCGCTGCCGAGCTTCGCCTTCAACGCTGCGTTCTGACGCTCGAGTTCTGCGATCCGGTCATGCCGGTCGCCGGAGTCCCGTACCGCGCCGATGGCGTTGCCGATCGGGTCGACGGCGGACGACACGCCGTCCTCGACCGGGCCGAAGACCGTGGCGGCGGCCTGGCGGGCACCGTCGACCGGCGAGTCCTCACCACCGCGGATGTCCACCGTGATCAAAGCGAACGCGATGGCGATCAGCAGCACCAGGAGCAGCCGGCTCTCTCGTGTGTCCCTCACGTGCGGCGGCCGTGCCTTCCTCAGTTGGAAATCTCTGGAATTCTGAGCAACTGTGCGTGCCTTCTAAAGGCCTCTATATCAACGATCCGCCGCACGAGGTGACAGGCACTCGTACGGCGGACACCCGTTCAGCGGGTTCGCGCCACTCTCAGCGGCGCGGCGACGCGTCCAGGACCTGCTGGAGCGCCTCGAACTCCTCGACGCACTTGCCGGAGCCCAGGGCCACGCTGTCCAGCGGGTCCTCGGCGATGTGGATCGGCATGCCCGTCTCGCGACGCAGACGCTCGTCGAGGCCGCGCAGCAGGGCGCCGCCTCCGGTGAGAACGATGCCGCGGTCCATGACGTCACCGGAAAGTTCCGGCGGGCACTTGTCGAGGGTCGTCTTGACCGCGTCGACGATCGCGTTGACCGGCTCCTCGATGGCCTTGCGGACCTCGGCGGCGGAGATGACGACGGTCTTGGGAAGACCGGAGACCAGGTCCCTGCCGCGGATCTCGGTGTGCTCGTCGGCGTCCATGTCGTACGCCGAACCGATGGTGATCTTGATCTGCTCGGCCGTGCGCTCGCCGAGGAGGAGGGAGTACTCCTTCTTGATGTGCTGGATGATCGCGTTGTCCAGCTCGTCGCCCGCGACGCGGATCGACTGTGCCGTGACGATTCCGCCGAGGCTGATGACCGCGACCTCGGTGGTGCCGCCGCCGATGTCGACCACCATGTTGCCGGTGGCCTCGTGGACCGGCAGGCCGGAACCGATGGCGGCGGCCATGGGCTCCTCGATGATGTGCACCTGGCGCGCGCCGGCCTGCGAAGAGGCCTCGATGACGGCACGGCGCTCGACTCCCGTGATGCCGGAGGGCACACAGACGACGACACGCGGGCGGGCGAGGTAGCGGCGCTTGTGGATCTTCAGGATGAAGTAGCGGAGCATCCGCTCGGTGATCTCGAAGTCGGCGATGACGCCGTCCTTCAGCGGTCGCACGGCAACGATGTTGCCCGGCGTGCGACCGATCATCTTCTTGGCTTCGGCGCCGACAGCGAGGATGCCACCGGTGTTGGTGTTGATCGCGACGACGGACGGTTCGTTGAGAACGATCCCCCGACCCCTGACGTACACCAGCGTGTTGGCGGTCCCGAGGTCGACAGCCATGTCACGGCCGATGAACGACATGTTGTTCCCCATGAGGATGCGTCTGGCCTTCCCTGGAGCTTCTGATGGCTTTTTAGGTAGGCGAGGTGGGTGCGTGTGGCGTGGAGGCTTACATCGTAGTCTCGCCTGCACGAACACGGCGCTAGGGTCTTCGCCATTGTCAGCAGATGATGCACCGCCTCGCTCTTGGAGACGTGCCATCGGAGGCACGGGTTCCCCCAATTGGGGCGCATATGCCAAGGGGCGGCCGGTTTTCTCGGCCACCCCTGGTCAGGACGGCGCCCTGCTGACTGGGCGTCAGAACTCTTTACGGAACTCTTTACATGTGTCCGTCAGGCGAGACCACGAATGGCCCTCAGACGACACCCGGGAAGAAGATCTTCAGCTCGCGCTCGGCGGACTCCTCGGAATCCGAAGCGTGAATCAGGTTCTCCCGGACGATGGTGCCGAAATCACCGCGGATGGACCCGGGCGCGGCGGCGATCGGGTCGGTCGGACCCGCGAGGGCGCGCACGCCCTCGATGACGCGCTCACCCTCGACGACGAGCGCGACGACCGGCCCGGAGGACATGAAGTCGACCAGCGGCTCGTAGAAGGGCTTGCCCTTGTGCTCGCCGTAGTGCTGCTCCAGCGTCTCCTGGTCGAGCGAGCGCAGTTCGAGCGCGGAGATCGTCCAGCCCGCCTTGCGCTCGATACGGCCGATGATCTCGCCGATCAGGCCACGACGGACGGTGTCGGGCTTGAGCAGGACGAGAGTGCGCTGGGTCATGTGCGGCTCCAAGCATTTTTTCTACGCGTGTGTGGGTTGACCGGCACGATACCGGCACCCACTACACCGCGTTACCTCCGGCCCCGGAAGCCCGCCCCCGGCCGGCCGGGGGGTTCCGGGGCGAAGGGGAGCTGCTAGGCCCCCGCCTCTGCCTCCGCCTGCGCCGCGAACC
The DNA here is from genome assembly GCF_053606765.1 of Streptomyces sp. NPDC055189. NCBI lineage: Bacteria > Bacillati > Actinomycetota > Actinomycetes > Kitasatosporales > Streptomycetaceae > Streptomyces > Streptomyces sp. NPDC055189. Next base: position 10,694 of record NZ_JBSGSG010000117.1, on the reverse strand, counting down.
TGGCCTTCGCCTCGTCGATCTTCTGGCCGAAGTGCAGCGAGGCCCACCACAGGGCGGCGAACACCGCCCCCATGAAGAACATGATCGGCACGATGAACCCGCTCGCGATGAGCGCGATCTGCAGCGCCCAGCCCAGCTGCACCCCGCCGGGCCGGGTGATCATTCCGCACAGCAGGACGCTGAACAGCATCGCGATGCCGCAGACCGTCCAGACCGTGCCCATCGACAGGTCCGGGTCCTTCATGGCGACCAGACCGGCGAAGCCGATGACGAAGAACTCGCCGATCAGCGTCGAAGCACAGAGCGTACGCACAGGAGTCAGCCCCTCCCCAGGAGCAGTCGGGCCTCGCCGACGGTGATGACGGAGCCGGTGACCAGGACGCCGCCGCCCGCGTACTCGCCCTCTTCCTCGGCGAGGGTGATCGCGGCCTCCAGGGCGTCCGGCATCCGCGGCTCGACCTGGACGCGGTCGTCGCCGAAGACCTCTACGGCGAGCCCGGCCAGCGTGTCCGCGTCCATCGCGCGGTGGCTGGAGTTCTGCGTGATGACGACCTCGGCGAAGATCGGCTCGAAGGCTTCGAGCAGCCCCTTCATGTCCTTGCCGTCGCTCGCCGCGACCACGCCGATCAGGCGGCTGAAGTCGAAGACCTCGCTGATCGCCTCGGCGGTGGCGCGGGCGCCGGCCGGATTGTGCGCGGCGTCCAGGACGACGGTCGGCGAGGTGCGCACGACCTCCAGGCGGCCCGGCGACGAGACCGAGGCGAAGGCCTTGCGGATGGTGTCGATGTCAAGGACCCGCGCGTGCTGCGAGCCGATGCCGAAGAAGGCCTCCACCGCGGCGAGCGCGACGACGGCGTTGTGCGCCTGGTACGCGCCGTGCAGGGGCAGGAAGATCTCCTCGTACTCCCCGCCGAGACCGCGCAGGGTCAGGAGCTGGCCGCCGACCGCGACCGTGCGGGAGACGATGCCGAACTCCAGGCCCTCGCGGGCGACCGTCGCGTCGACCTCGACGGCCTTCTTCAGGAGCACCTGCGCCGCGTCCACCGGCTGCTGGGCCAGGATGACCGTGGCGTCCGGCTTGATGATGCCGGCCTTCTCGGCGGCGATCTCGCCCGGCGTGTTGCCCAGGCGGTCGGTGTGGTCCAGGTCGATGGGCGTGACGACGGCGACCGAGCCGTCGATCACGTTCGTCGCGTCCCAGCTGCCGCCCATGCCGACCTCGACGACGGCGACGTCCACGGGGGCGTCCGCGAAGGCCGCGTACGCCATGCCCGTGAGCACCTCGAAGAAGGAGAGCCTGTACTCCTGCTGGGCGTCGACCATCTCCACGTAGGGCTTGATGTCGTTGTACGTCTCCACGAAGCGCTCGGCCTCGATGGGGGCGCCGTCCAGGCTGATCCGCTCGGTGATCGACTGGACGTGCGGTGAGGTGTAGCGCCCGGTGCGCAGCTCGAAGGCGCTGAACAGGGCCTCGATCATGCGGGCCGTGGACGTCTTGCCGTTCGTGCCGGTGATGTGGATCGAGGGGTACGCGCGCTGGGGCTCGCCCAGGACGTCCATCAGCGCGGAGATCCGGCTGACGGAGGGCTCCAGCTTCGTCTCTCCCCAGCGGCCCGCGAGCTCCGTCTCGACTTCGCGCAGCGCCTTGTCGATCTCCGGGTCGGTGGGGCGGGAGGGGATGTCGCCCTGGGGCGGGCCCGCCTGGGTGCGCAGGGTGCGGCTGCCCGCCTCGATCACGGCGAGGTCGGGGTCGCGGTCGGTCTCGGCTCCGACGATCTCGTCGAAACGGTCGTCGCTTTCGTCGCGGTCGTCGCGGTCGGGGTGCTCGCTGTCAGGCGGGGGGAGGTCACTCACGCACGCCAGTCTACGGACGGGGTCCGACAGCCGCCGCCGGGACCTGTCCTGCCCCGCCGGGACCCTGGTGAGGCCCCTGAAAGGACTTTGGTCCCGGTCGATTCGGGACTTTGGTCCCGCCGATCCGGTCAATCGCCGGGCAAACTTGGCGATCATGGACATAGGCATCGACCTCGGTACAGCGAACACCCTTCTCTACGTCCGCGGGCAGGGCATCGTGCTCAACGAACCGTCCGTGGTCGCCGTCAAGGAGGGCGCGAAGACCGCCCTCGCCGTCGGCAGCGAGGCCAAGGAGACGATCGGCCGTACGCCGGGCTCCATCACCGCGATCCGCCCCCTGCGGGACGGGGTGATCAGTGACTACGAAGCCGCCGAGGAGATGATCCGGCACTTCGTGCGCAAGGCCGTTCCGGGGCGCCGTCCCCGTATACGGATGGTGGTGTGCGTGCCGAGCGGCGTCACGCCGGTCGAGCGGCGGGCCATCGTGCACGCGGCGCAGCGGGCCGGGGCGCGGTCCGTGCACCTGGTGGAGGAGCCGATGGCCGCGGCGATCGGGGCGGGGCTTCCGGTGGCGGACCCGCGCGGATCGATGGTGGTCGACATCGGCGGCGGGACGAGCGAGGTCGCGGTGGTCTCCCTGGGCGGGATCGTCACCTCGCAGTCGCTGCGGGTGGGCGGCGACCGTCTCGACGAGGCGATCACCAACTACGTACGCAAGGAGCACGGGCTGCTCATCGGCGAGCGGACGGCGGAGGACATCAAGGTCGCGATCGGCTCGGCATGGCCGGTGCCGGGGGACGAGGAGTTGGAGTCGCGGACGTTCACCGTGCGGGGACGCGAGAAGGTGCGCGGCCTTCCGAAGACGGTGGAGCTGACGGTGCGCGAGGTCCGGGCGGCGCTCGACGAGCCGGTGGAAGCGGTGATCGCCGCGGTGAAGACGACGCTTGAGGTCTGCCCGCCGGAGCTGTCCGGCGACGTCATGGAGCACGGCATCGTGCTGACGGGCGGCGGAGCACTGCTCCCCGGCCTCGACCTGCGCATGGCGTCGGCCACCGGAATCCCGGTGTTCGTGGCCGATGACCCGCTGGACAGTGTGGCGATGGGCTGCGGGAAGTGCGTGGAGGACTTCGACGCGCTGGAGCGGGTGATGTCGGCGGCGTAGGCCTGCGGCCGGCGGGGCTGGTCTGTCGCGGGGTGGGTCCGTCGCCGTCGGGTCCGTCGCGGGGCGCGTCCGTCGTGGGGCGCGTCCGTCGTGGGGCAGTGCGGCGGTCGGGCGGGGTCGGGGTCACCCTGCCCGAATTATCGTATGTATGACCTTTGTTGGGTGAGGTGCGGGGCAACGGCGTGGCGGTCCCCGAAAGGCCGTCACCGGGGGTCAAATCACACCATGTGGTATGCCCAAAATCCCGGCCGACGGACCCGCCAGGTGCTCGGCGACGGCGCGGTCCTGCTCTGGACCGCGCTGTGGACCGCCGCCGCCGTCGTCGCCTACCGGCTGGCCTGTCTGCTCACCCGCCCCGCACCGGAAACCCCCGCCCCGTCCCTCGGCGATCCGTCCCGGCTGCCCCTGGTCGGCGATCGTGTCGACTCCGCCCTGCGGATCGCCGCCGACGTCGCCGGAGCGGGCGACCCGGTGACCGTCCGCGCGGCGGTGATCGTGGGCGCCGTCGTCGTCTTCCTCGTCCCCGTCGGTCTCGTGCTCAACAGCTGGCTCCCCCGCCGCGTGCGCTGGATCCGGCAGGCAGCCGCCGCCCGTGACCTCGCCGCGAGCCCCGACGGCCGCGAGCTGCTGGCCCTGCGCGCCCTGCTGCGGCCCCTGGACGAGGTCGCACGGACGGCGTACGAACTGCCCGACGCCACCGCGGGCAGCCTCGCCGAGGGCTGGCGCGGCGGCGACCCCGAGATCATCGACGCGCTCGCCGAGGCGGAGCTGGTGCGCCTGGGGCTTCACATCCCCGAGCAGGTGTACATCCCCGTACAGGAGACGGGACCGGAGAACGGGACAGGGCCCATGGAACCGGTCGGTTCCATGGGCCCTGTCTCCACCGCCTGATATCGCACCGCGTGAAGCGGCGCGACCCGACTAGGCCTGCGGCAGGCCGTCCAGCTGGGCCTGCAGCCGGCTGATGTCGGCGTCCGCCTTGGTGAGGCGGCCGCGGATCTTGTCGACCACGTTGTCCGGCGCCTTCGCCAGGAACGCTTCGTTGCCGAGCTTCGCCGTGGCCTGCGCCTTCTCCTTCTCGGCCGCCGCGAGGTCCTTGGCGAGTCGCTTGCGCTCCGCCGCGACATCGATCGTGCCGGACAGGTCGAGCGCGACCGTGGCGCCCGAGACCGGCAGCGTCGCGGTGGCCGCGAAGCCCTCGCCCTCCGGCTGGAGGCGCAGGAGCTGACGGATGGCCGCCTCGTGCGGGGCGAGCGCCGTGCCGTCCAGGGTGAGGCGGGCCGGGACCTTCTGGCCCGGCTGAAGGCCCTGGTCGGCGCGGAAGCGGCGGACCTCGGTGATGACCTGCTGGAGCGTCTCGATCTCCTGCTCGGCACCCGCGTCACGGAAGCCGCTGTCCTTCGGCCACTCGGCGATCACGAGGGACTCGCGGCCGGTGAGGGTCGTCCAGAGCGTCTCCGTCACGAACGGGACGATCGGGTGGAGCAGGCGCAGCGTCACGTCGAGCACCTCGCCCAGGACGCGGCCGGAGACCTTGGCCGCGTCGCCGCCGCCCATGAACGTCGTCTTGGACAGCTCGACGTACCAGTCGAAGACCTCGTCCCACGCGAAGTGGAAGAGGGCGTCCGACAGCTTGGCGAACTGGTAGTCGTCGTAGAACGCGTCGACCTCGGCGACCGTCGCGTTCAGCCGGGACAGGATCCAGCGGTCCGTCGCCGACTGCTGCTCCACGGGCGGGAGCTCGCCCTCGATCGTGGCGCCGTTCATCAGCGCGAAGCGCGTGGCGTTCCAGATCTTGTTGGCGAAGTTCCGCGAGCCCTGGACCCAGTCCTCGCCGATCGGCACGTCGACGCCGGGGTTGGCGCCACGGGCCAGGGTGAAGCGGACGGCGTCCGAGCCGTACTTGTCCATCCAGTCGAGCGGGTTGACCGCGTTGCCGAAGGACTTCGACATCTTCTTGCCGAACTGGTCGCGGACCATGCCGTGCAGCACGATCGTGTGGAACGGCGGGGTGCCGTCCATCGCGTACAGGCCGAACATCATCATCCGGGCGACCCAGAAGAAGAGGATGTCGTAGCCGGTGACCAGGACGGAGTTCGGATAGAACTTCGCCAGGCTGTCGGTCTGCTCGGGCCAGCCGAGCGTGGAGAACGGCCACAGGCCGGACGAGAACCACGTGTCCAGGACGTCGGAGTCCTGCGTCCAGCCCTCACCGGTGGGCGCCTCGTCGTCGGGCCCGACACAGACAACTTCCCCATTGGGTCCGTACCAGACGGGAATCCGGTGGCCCCACCACAGCTGGCGCGAGATGCACCAGTCGTGGAGGTTGTCCACCCAGTCGAAGTAGCGCTTCTCCATCTCCTGCGGGTGGATCGCGACCTTGCCGTCGCGGACCGCGTCACCGGCGGCCTTCGCGAGCGGGCCGACCTTGACCCACCACTGCATGGAGAGGCGCGGCTCGATGGTGGTCTTGCAGCGCGAGCAGTGGCCGACCGAGTGCGTGTACGGGCGCTTCTCGGCGACGATGCGGCCCTCGGCGCGCAGCGCGCCGACGATGGCGCTGCGGGCTTCGAGCCGGTCCAGGCCCTGGAAGGGACCGGGCACGGTGATCACCGCGTGCTCGTCCATGACCGCGATGTTCGGCAGGTCGTGGCGCTGGCCGATCTCGAAGTCGTTCGGGTCGTGCGCCGGGGTCACCTTGACGCAGCCCGTGCCGAATTCGGGGTCGACGTGCTCGTCCGCGACGACCGGGATGGAGCGGTCGGTCAGCGGCAGCTTGATGAGCTTGCCGACGAGGTGCTTGTAGCGCTCGTCGTCCGGGTGGACGGCGATCGCGGTGTCACCGAGCATCGTCTCGGCGCGGGTGGTGGCGACGACGAGGGTGTCGTCCCCGTCGCCGTACTTCAGGGAGACGAGTTCGCCGTCGTCGTCCTGGTACTCGACCTCGATGTCCGAGATCGCCGTCAGACAGCGCGGGCACCAGTTGATGATGCGCTCGGCGCGGTAGATCAGCTCGTCGTCGTAGAGCTTCTTGAAGATGGTCTGGACGGACTGCGAGAGCCCCTCGTCCATCGTGAACCGCTCGCGGTCCCAGTCGACGCCGTCGCCGAGGCGGCGCATCTGCCCCGAGATCTGGCCGCCGGACTCGCCCTTCCACTTCCAGACGCGCTCGATGAACTCCTCGCGCCCCAGGTCGTGGCGGGACTTGCCCTCCTTGGCGAGCTCGCGCTCCACGACGTTCTGCGTGGCGATGCCCGCGTGGTCCATGCCCGGCTGCCACAGCGTCTCGAAGCCCTGCATGCGCTTGCGGCGGGTGAGGGCGTCGATGAGCGTGTGCTCGAAGGCGTGGCCCAGGTGCAGGGACCCGGTGACGTTCGGCGGCGGGATGACGACGGTGTACGGGGGCTTCTCGCTGGCCGCGTCGGCGGAGAAGTAGCCGCGTTCTACCCAGCGCTCGTACAGCTGCCCCTCTACCTCGGCCGGCGCGTACTGGGTCGGCAGTTCGGTGGTGGGCGCTGGAGTCTGCTGCTGAGGATTCTCGGTCACCGCTCCAGTTTAGAGGTGTCACAGACCCGTCCCGAAACCGGATTCTTGAGTAACGGTTGCCGCCCGATCCCCCACTGCGCTCCGGCGTCGGTCAGGATGTCGGCATCACATAAGCGTTCGGAGGGGAACCCACGCGATGAGCTACAACCAGCCTGGCCCGTACGGCGGGCAGCAGCCCCAGCAGCCCGGTCCTTACGGGCAGCAGCCGGGTCAGCCTGGCCCCTACGGCCAGCAGCCGCAGGCCCCTCAGCCCGGCTACGGCTATCCCCAGCAGCCCCCGCAGGGCGTCCCTCCGCAGCAGGGCGGCTACAGCCAGCCGCAGCAGCCGGGTCCGTACGGCCAGCAGCCGGGCGGCCCGTACAGGCAGGTCCCGCCGCCCCCGCCGGCCGGTGGCGGCAGCGGCAAGAAGACCGGCCTGATCATCGGCGCGGTCGTCGCGCTCGTCGCCATCGGCGGCGGCATCTGGTGGTTCACGGCGGGCAAGGACAGCGGTTCCGCCTCCGTCGCGGACGACGGGGCGCACAAGCTCGTCACGCCGGAGACGGTGCTCTCCGAGTACAAGAAGGGCGACAGCGGCGGCGGGTCCATGAGCGAATCCGACCTTGAGGACGCCGCGAAGTGGGGTGTAAAGAACCCCAAGGACGTCAGTGCCGCCTATCAGTCCGGCGATGAAAGCAACCCGCTCGCCGGGAAGATGATCCAGTTCGGCGGCGTCTACGGCGAGATCGACGATCCGGAGAAGGTCGTCGATGCCATGTTCGCCAACATGAAGAAGGAGTCCGCCAAGGACAGCTCGAACAAGGACGTCACCCTCATCGGCAGTCCCAAGGCCTATGAGCCCGATAGCCTCGACGGCGCGATCTTGAAGTGCCAGCAGGCCAAGGTGGACAACTCCGGCGGCAGCACGGGCGAGCCGAAGGAAATGAACGTGACGTACTGCATCTGGGGCGACCACAGCACCCTCGGCTTCACCATGCCAATCGACCTGGCCAGCATCGCGACAGGCAAGGGGTCCTCTCCCGAGGACGCCGCCGACACAACCGCCAAATTCCGCAAGGAAGTCCGCGTCAAGGCCTGACATACACACCTGGTTGACGAAGGGCCCCGCCGTTCGGCGGGGCCCAAGTCAGCTCACGCCTTGTTACACGCAGGCACTGCGTGCTGGAACCCAACTCCTGCGTTCACCAGCATCTGGATGCACTTCTGGTACCCCGTCACTCCATGGTGGCTGCACGCCGCGCGCACCTTTGGTCCCGCGGTGTACCCGTAGCTCTTCACCACGTTCACACAACCGATCTGGTCCGCCTGAGCCGTTGTTGCCGTAATCAAGGGAACTGCGCCTACGCCTGCAGCCATGCATACAGCCACCAGAACGCGCTTCACCTTTGGCATCTTCATCGCTCGGTCCTCCCGTTTTGCCCTTCAGGCTTCCGCCTAGTCATGAGCAAGGTCATCATCCGGCACACGAGAAACACCATGGACATATGCAGATCTGGCTTGATCCGTAAGCCCTCTGCCGGGGCCTATGCAGTGCAACTACATTTCGCCTTCCAAGAGGGTCAGTCCCGGATGGCTGAAACCAGCTGTTGTGGCCCTGGGGTCAGAACGGTGTCATGCACGGCAATCGTGGGCGAGTCCGGCCCATTCACCAGTAAGTCCACCGGAGCACTCCGGACGGCCGCTGCCCCCCGGTGCAGCCATCGGCCCGTCACAGCTAGGAGACACGGACCCGCCACTCCTCTTGCTCCGAGGATCAGTCAGGATGTCTCGAACACATAAGCGCGCACAGGGGGAACCCACTCATGAGCTACAACCAGCCGGGCCCGTACGGCGGCCAGCAGCCCCAGCAGCCCGGGCCGTACGGAGGAGGTCAGTCTCCGCAGCAGCCCGGCCCCTACGGCCAGCCGCCGCAGGCCCCGCAGCCCGGCTACGGCTACCCCCCGCAGGCGCCGCAGCAGCAGCCCGGCTACGGCTACCCCCAGCAGCAGGCCCCGTACGGGCAGCAGCCGCAGGCTCCCTACGGTCAGGTCCCGCCGCCTCCGCCCCCGCAGGGCGGCGGCAAGAAGACCGGCATCATCATCGCCGCCGTGGTCGCGGTCGTCGCGGTCGCCGTCGGTGGCTACTTCGTCCTCGCGGGCGGCGACGACGAGAACGGCGGCAAGAAGGGCGGTTCCTCGTCCGCGGCGGGCGGCGGCTCCGGCATCAAGGACGACGGCCCGCACAAATTGACGACGCCGGCAACCGTGCTCAGCACGTACAAGAAGGACGACAGCTCTTCGGGCGGTGGCGCCGCCGGCGGCATGACGTCCGGCGACCTCGCGGAAGCTGAGAAGCATGGCGTGAAGAACGCCAAGGATGTGCAGGCCGCCTACCAGTCCGGGGACGAGAGCAACCCGCTGACGGTGAAGGCGCTGAACTTCGGCGGCGTCTACGGCGAAATCAAGGACCCCGAGACGGTCGTCGACGCGATGTTCTCCGAGATGCAGAAGAGCTCAAATAACAGCGACTCGAAGGACGTCACTCTGGTCGGCCAGCCCAAGGAGTACAAGCCGGCGGGCTTGAACGGCGCGATCCTCAAGTGCCAGGAGATGAAGGTCGACCTCGGCAGCTCCGGCTCGACCGGCTCCACCTCGGGCCCCAGCGAGATGTCCACGGCAACCTGCCTCTGGGGGGACTACAGCACCGTCGGCTTCCTAGTAAACGTGGACGCGGCAAGCGCACTGTCCGGCAAGTCCGCAGACCTCGACGAGGCCGCGGAAACGACCGCCAAATTCCGCGAGGAAGTCCGCGTCAAGCTCTGAGGTGGCCGAACGCGTCTGGAGGGGGCAGTATTCCGCCCCCTCCAAGCGCGAGCCTACGGATGCGACACCTAGACTCGCGCCGCACGGCATGCGGTGGCGGCGATGTTGCTCTTAACACCGAGCGTCACAAGGGTGATGGGGCACGATTGCCGAATAACCGAACTGCCGGAGTCTCCGTTCTTGCAGGCAGCCCTCGACTTCGCGCCGACGTTGTAGTCAAAGCGCTCCAGATAGTTCATGCAGTCGACCGGTGTGGCCGACGCCGGAGTCGCTGTCACTACCGGCACAACTGCTGCCGCCGCGACCATGCTTGCCGCCACCAGGACTCGCTTCACATTCAGCGACTTCATACTGTTCCCCCATCAAATACTTGTTCTGTCAACCGCCAGGTATGGCGATTGACGTGGTCATGCATAAGTAGATCACGCAGCGAGACCGGCCCAGGCGTCGCGTCCCCACCTCCATCGGGAGGGAAGCCGGGGCCACATCGAGTACGCGGAGGGGGGCCCACGTCATGAGTTACAACCAGCCGGGCCCGTACGGCGGCCAGCAGCCGCAACCTCCGTACGGGCAAGCCCCGCCGGGTGGCGGCGGCGGCAAGAAGACCGGCATCATCATCGCCTCCGTGGTCGCGATCGCCGCGATCGGCGCAGGCGTGTGGTGGTTCACCGCGGGCAAGGACGGCGGATCCGTCGCCGATGACGGCAAGACGTACAAGCTGGCGGCGCCCGCGAGCGTCCTCGGTGGCGAGTACAAGCAGGACAACTCGGGTGCCGGCGGCGGCGGTATGTCGTCGAGCGACCTGAAGGATCTGGAGCAGCGGGGCGTCTCCGGCCCCAAGGACGCCCACGGCGCGTACAGCTCCGGCTCCGGCACGACCATGAAGAGCCTCAACTTCTCCGGTGTGTACGGCGAGATCGACGACCCGGAGAAGGTCGTGGACGCCATGTTCGCCGAGATGAAGAAGAAGTCCAAGGAGCAGCCCGGCAGCATGACGCTCATCGGCAGCCCCGAGGAGTTCACCCCGGACGGCTTCGACAACGGCGTGATGAAGTGCCAGAAGGCCGAGTTCCGCCTGGGCGCCCCCGACGACGCCGAGGCGGAGGAGGGCATCCCCAACACCTTCCAGACGCCGATGTGCATCTGGGGCGACCACAGCACGGTCGCCTCGGTCGGGCACTCCGACGCGAGCGCCACCGCCGCCGGCAAGGACATCTCCCTCGACACGGCGGCGGACCTGACGGCCAAGCTCCGTGCCGACGTCCGTACCGAGGTCAAGTAACCCCGCACGGCGACACGTTGAAGGGGGCGCCCCGCGATCACTCGCGGGG
>NZ_JBSGSG010000116.1:22056-25465 GCF_053606765.1 Streptomyces sp. NPDC055189 | reverse complement strand
CTGTCCGTGCCGTGGTGCACAGTGCGGTGCACCACGGCACGGGCTTTGAGGGGCGCGGGCTCTCCCGGGGAGAGCCTCAGCTGCCTTCGCGCAGCGCCGTGAGCAGCGCCAGCGGTGTGGTCGCCGCCCAGGCCTGGGGGGAGCAAGAGTGGGGGTAGGGCACCGGCTGGGGAAGCTCGGAGCGGTCGTAGCCCGCCATTACCTCCGGCAGCCGGTAGCCGTGGTGTGCTGCCGCGGCGACGAGCCCACGGGCCAGCGTCGCGAGTTCCTCCGTCAGGCCGTGGCGGGCCAGGCCGAGGGCCACGAGTGCGTTGTCGTGCGGCCAGCAGCTGCCGCGGTGGTAGGAGAGCGGGTGGTACGGGGGCTGCCCGGCGGCCAGCGTCCGGATCGCCCAGCCGGTGAAGAAGTCCGGCCGCAGCAGCCGCCGCCCGACCTGCTCGGCGTGCTCCTGGTCGAGGATGCCGGACCACAGGAGGTGACCCGCGTCCGAGGCGAGCGCGTCGACCTGTAGGCCCGCGCCGTCCAGGGCCAGGGCCGGGAAGCCCTCGTCGGCCATCCAGAAGTCCCGGTGGAAGCGCGTGCGCAGGGCCGCGGCCGCCGTCTCCAACTGCTCTGCGTATACCGGGTCGTGCCACGTGGAGAGTGCCAGGGACGCGGTGCGGACCAGGGCGTCGTAGGCGTATCCCTGTGCCTCGCACACCGCGACCGGCCCTTTGGCCTGGGTGCCGTCGGTGAAGCAGATGGCGCCTTCGGAGTCCTTCCAGTTCTGGTTGACCAGGCCGTTCGGATCGGGTTCGTAGACCAGGTAGCCGTGCTCCTGTAGGCCCCCGTCGGTGAACATCCAGTCCACCGCGGCACGGGCGTGGCGCTCCAGGCGCACGGCGAGCGCGCTGTCGGCGGTGGCCTCGGCGTGGGCGTGCAGCAGGACGAGGAACAGCGGGGTGGCGTCGACGGAACCGTAGTAGCGGCCGTAGGGCACCTGCCGGAAGTGCGCGAGCTCGCCGTGGCGTACCTCGTGCACGATGCGGCCGGGCTGTTCGCCGCGGAACGCGTCGTACTCGGTGCCCTGGGTGGCCGCCAGCGCGGCCAGGGTGCCCGCCGCCGCGTCGGGCCGGTAGGGCAGCGCGAAGTAGGAGGTGAGCAGGGAGTCGCGGCCGAAGAGGGTGAGGAACCAGGGGATGCCGGCGGCGGGCACGGTCACCGGTTCGCCGTCCGGCCCGGTGGCGTGGATCCGCAACAGGTCCAGGTCGGCCAGGCCTTGCGTGCAGGCCCGCAGCAAGTCGCCTTCTGCCTGCGCGAGTTCAGGTGAGTGGTCTGCGGAGGTGGCCACCGGTTGTGATTGCGGCGCGGCACCGTGCGGGTGTGCCTCGACCCGTAGATTCACTTCGGCCTGTCCGTGCGCGGGCAGCTCCACCGACCAGGTGAGGCAGCGGGCGGTGCCGTCGGACTCGGCCGCCGACTCGTCGGGGGCAGGGGTGGCACGGACCGACGTACGGGAGTGCCAGTCGCCGCGCCGGTAGCTGAACTCGGCACCCTGCGGGGTCACTTCGACCGTACGCGCGGCGTCCGGCTTCGGGTAGGTGCGGTGGTCGGAGCGCAGCTCGAACTGGTCGGCGAAGTCCGCGTCGACGCAGAGCGCGAGGCGGGCGGTCATGGCTTCGGGGCGGTTGCTGACGATCCGCAGCCGCTCGGTGAACACGCCCGCTTCGACGGTCTGTTCGCGAAAGACGGTGTAGGCGGGCGGCTCGTCGCGGGTGCCCGCCGGGGTGAGCACACAGGTCGCGCGCGGCCCCTCGGACGCCCCGGCCAGGACAGCGGGCGGCGTCCCGTCGACGGTCAGCTGCCAGCGGCTGAGGTGACGGGCGTCGCGCAGGAACAGGCCGTCCGGGGAGGCTCCCGCGCTGCCGGTGATCGCGCCGTCGGAGCCGAGTGAGACGAAGGTGCCGTCGCGTACGAGCAGGACCCGCTCGGAGGCCGTCATCGAGTGCTCTCCTTGCTGTGCGGCGCCCTGGACAGGTCCAGGGCGAGCGCGGCGGTCCAGGCGAAGTCGCGGGTGCCGCGGCCCTCGCCGGTGTACGGGTCGACGTACTCGGCGAATCCCGAGGCGCCCGCGGCGGAGAGGAACGCGGCGCGCAGCCGGTCGGCCTGCTCGGCGGCTCCGTACTGACGCAGGCCGCGTTCGATGAGCCAGGCCGTGTTGAACCAGGCGGGTCCGCGCCAGTAGCGGGAGCGGTCGAAGGCGTGCCCGGCCAGGTCGTAGCTGGGCACCAGCGCGGTGGCGTCGGTGCGGAAGTGCCTGCTGCCGAGTGTGGCGATGAGGCTGTCGGTGACCTGCGCGGGAAGGCCCGGCACGATCAGCGGGATGAGGCCCGACACACTGCGCTCTGGGATCAGTTCGCCGCCCACCAGGTCCCGGACGAGGAACATGCCCGCCGCCGGGTCCCACAGCCGTTCGACCAGCGTGTCGGTCAGTGCCCGGGCCCGCTCGTCGTGTTCGGCGGGATCGGCGCCCAGGGCCCGGGCGATCCTGGCGAGCGCGTGCTCGCCGGCGATCAGCAGGGCGTTGACGCCGGGATCCTCGACGGCGAAGGCGTGCGTTCCGGGGCTGTCGGCGTATCCGGAGTCGCGGTAGTCGACGGCGAGGCGGACGTAGCGTCCGTAGTCGAGGTCGGTGGGGCGGTCGGCGGCGGCGCCGTGGTCGAGGTCGGCGCGGCGGAACGATCCGGGGGCGGCGGGCTCGACGCGTGCGAGGGGGGCTTCCCAGCAGGGGCTGTTGTCCATGCCCGGCTCCCACGGGTGGACCATGGCGGCGAGCCCGTGTCCGCCCAGATCACGCCGGGAGGTCAGGTAGCGGTGCCAGGCCGCGAGGCGCGGGTAGACCCGGGCCAGGAAGCCGCGCCGGTCGGACTCGGCAGGGTCGGCTTCGTGCACCAGCCAGGCGGCGAGGGCGTGCACGGGGGGCTGCACGATGCCCGATGTCTCGGGTGCCTGCGGGGCGCCGGCGGTGTGTCCGGCCCGCGAGGACCGCCAGAAGTCGGGGCTGGGGAAGTAGGCGTCCAGGGGCACCGACGGGTTGAAGACGATGTGCGGGATGCGTCCGTCGCCCCACTGGGCGCCCAGAAGTGTCTCCAGCTCCCGCTGGGCGCGGCGCACGGAGAGGTGACGCAGGCCGATGGCGATGAAGGCCGAGTCCCAGCTCCACTGGTGCGGGTAGAGCGTGCGCGAGGGCACGGTGGCGGCGCCGGTCCAGTTGCCGAGCAGCACGCGGGCCGCGCCGCGCCGCAGTCCCGCGCCGCCGGGGTCGGTGGTGGGGGCCCCCCCCGGGCCCCCCCCCGGGGGGGCGCGCCCGGGGCGCCGACGCCAGCCTCGCCGATGTTGTATACGGCGCTGACTCCGGCCCTCTCGTTCT
>NZ_JBSGSG010000116.1:0-22047 GCF_053606765.1 Streptomyces sp. NPDC055189 | reverse complement strand
TTGGGGGGGGGGGTGGCCCGGGGGGGGGCGCGGGCCCTGTGGCCGCCCCCCCCGGGGGCCGCGCCGCGCCGCCGCCCCGCGCGGGGGGGGGGGGGGGGGGGCCCCGCCCCGGCCCCCACCACGGTGTCGCCGAGAAGGGCCGTCATGCTCCGGCACCCCGCAGGAAGCCCGGGATGGAGCGGACGGCGTCCACGGGGTCGCCGGTGAGGCGGCACTCGGCGGCGAGGTAGCCGTCGTAGGAGATGGCGTGCAGGGCGGAGAGCCAGGCCTGCCAGTCGAGGTGTCCGGCGCCGGGCTGGAAGCGGTTGGAGTCGGAGACCTGGGCGTGGCCGATGTAAGGGGCGTACTTGAGGATCGAGGCGGCGGGGTCGGCCTCCTCGATGTTCATGTGGTAGCTGTCGATGCCGATCTTCACCGAGTCCAGGCCCACGGTCGCAAGGAGGTCGGCGGCCTGTTCGAGGCGGTTGACCATGTGGTCCTCGTAGCGGTTGAGGGGCTCCAGGTAGAGCTCGACGCCCTCCTTCTTGGCGTGCTCGCCCAGCTCCGTGAGGCCGGTGAGCAGGACATCGCGGTCCTCGTCGGCGCTGCGCGGGGCCACGAAGGGGGGCAGTCGGCTGGAGAACATGCCGTACGACGCGGGGGTCTGCGCGCCCCGGCCGCCGATCTCGGCGATCACGGTGAGCTGGGACTTCATCTGCTCGATGGCGTCACGGCGCAGGTCGGGGTCGAAGGCGCCGAAGAAGTGCAGCATGTCGACGCAGACGGTGGGCATGACGACGCCGTCGGCGAGTGCCTGCTTCAGCTCGGGCAGCCGGGAGGCGAAGTGCAGGTCTCCCTTGGCGCGCAGCTCGATGGCGTCGTATCCGGCGGCCTGGGCGAACTCCCACTTCTGCTGAAGGGTGTCGCCCGGGAGCAGTTGTTCCTGTGCGGCGGTCTTGAACACGTGGGGCCTCTCAGAATTCCAGGACGACCTGAAGAGCGTCCGCGGGGCGCTCATCAAGAAGGACGTACGCGTCGGCCGCGTCGGCGACCGGGATGACATGGCTGACCAGGGACTCGACGTCGACCTGGCCCTCGGCGACGAGCCGCAGGAAGGTCTGCTGGAGGCGTTCCACGCTCCAGCGGTGCGACAGCTGCGGGGGCACGCCGCCGATCTGGGAGCAGATCAACTGGGCGCGGTTGTGGTGGAATTCGTCGCCGAGCCGCAGCCCGATGCCGTCTCCCTGGTAGAAGCCGGAGGCCACCACACGGCCGCCGACGGTGACGCAGCGCAGCGCCTCCTGGAGGGCGGGGTGGACGCCGCTGATCTCGATGGCGACGTCGGCGCCCGCTCCGGCGGTGGCCTCGCGGATCTGCTCGGCGACCGCGTCGGTGCGGGCGTTGAGGGTGCTGTGGGCGCCGTACTTCAGCGCGGTGTCGAGGCGTCCGTCGATGGCGTCGACCGCGGTGACGCGGGCGCCGTTGAGCTGGGCGAGCCGCGTGGTGATCAGGCCGATGACGCCCTGCCCGAAGACGGCGACGTCCTCGCCCAGGTGGATGTCGGCGGACAGGACCGCGTTGTAGGCGATGGCGCCGACGCGGGCGAAGGACCCGGCCAGGGGTTCGAGACCGGCGGGCAGGGTGTGGCCCGCCATGCGTTCGGCGGGGACGATGCCCTCGCTGCGGTGGCCCCAGATGCCCCACACCAGGTCCCCGACGGCGGGGATCGCGGGGACGCCGACCAGTTCGGGGGAGACCTCGGTGACCTCGCCGACCTCGGAGTAGCCCCAGCCCACGACGGGGTATTCGATGCCGGCGGCGCCGTCGCGGAACAGCCGGGCCTCGGGGTCCCAGGTGCGGGTCAGGTAGGGATTCGTGCCGCGGTAGGCCGTGAGCTCGGTGCCCGCGGAGATGCCCGAGTAGAGGGTGCGGACCCGCAGATGTCCGGCGGGCAGCGGGGCACTGGCGTGCTCGGCCACCTCGACCTGACGGGGGCCGGTGAATTGGACGACGCGTTCCACGAAAAGGCTCCGAGGGCTCGGGAGTGTGGTGAGAGCTGGGATCCGGGGCGCTGCGGGGCGCCGCGACCACCGGATACGTCGAGACTATCTGGAACTTATGTCTTGTCAACAAGCAAAAGAGGTGCTGAGATGTGTGCCCAGTAGACATAAGTCGGCGAGTCGATGAGGACTGAACATGCGCATGAGGACCGGCCGATCGAAGGTGATCGCCTCAGGTCTCGCGGCGGCACTGGGAATGGCGGCACTGGCCGGCTGCGCCGGTGACAGCCAGAGCGGACCGGCCAAGGCCGACCGGCACATCACCGTGTGGTCGCAGGAGAACCTGACCCCGCGCGTCGACGCCACCGAGAAGATCATCGACCGCTTCGAGAAGAAGACCGGCATCAAGGTCGACCTGGTCGGCGTCGACGAGGCCCAGATGCCTCAGCTGATCATGTCGGCCGCGGCCTCCGGCAAGCTCCCGGACGTCATCGGCGCGGCCCCGATGGGCCAGACCTGGCAGATGTACAGCAACGGCCTGCTCAACACCGACATCCCCCGCCAGATCGTCAAGAAGCTCGGCCGCTCCACGTTCAACGCCAACGCCCTCGACCTCACCTCCGACGGCGCCACCCGGCTCGGCGTCCCCTCCGACGCCTGGCTCCAGCTCCTGGCCTACCGCAAGGACCAGCTCAAGCAGGCGGACCTGCCGGCACCCGACACCTACAAAAGCCTGCTCAAGGCCGCCGAGAAGCTGACCACCAAGGGCCGCGACGGCATCTCCGCCGCCACCGACCCCAGCGACGTCTTCACCCAGCAGAGCTTCGAAGGCCTGGCCCTGGCCAACAACTGCCAGCTGGTCGACGACAAGCGGCAGGTCGACCTCGGCTCGCCGCAGTGCGCCACCGCCTTCAAGACGTACGCCACCCTCGCGGGCAAGTACGGCCCGCCCGGCACCCAGACCGTGGACTCCACCCGCGCCACCTACTTCGCGGGCAAGTCGTCGATGGTCATCTGGTCCTCCTTCCTCCTCGACGAACTCGCGGGACTGCGCAAGGACGCCCTGCCCAGCTGCGCCGAGTGCCGCAAGGACCGCAAGTTCCTGGCCGACAACACCGGCATCACCACCGCGCTCGGCGGCCCGGCGGGAGCCAAGCCCGCCCAGTTCGGCGAGATCACCTCCTGGGTCACCACCAAGACCGCCGAGAGCGACGCATCGCGCCAGTTCATCGAGTACATGATGGGCGCCGGCTACGAGGACTGGTTCGGGATGGCCCCCGAAGGCAAGATCCCGGTACGCGGCGGCACCACGGACGACCCCGAAAAATACCTGGACGCCTGGCGCTCCAGCGACATCGGCGTCGACCGCCGCGAACCCATGAACCAGGCCTTCTCCGACAAGCTCCTGGACCAGCTCGCCGACGGCGTCAGCAACATGCGGCGCTGGGGCATCAGCCAGGGCGAGGGCGCGCTCGTCGGCGCGACCAACGGCGAACTGCCCGTGCCCAAGGCCATCGGCTCCATGACCAGCGGCCAGAGCTCCCCGCAGGAGGCGGCACGCGAGGCACGCGACGAAGTGGCCGCCCTGCAGAAATCCCTGCGCTAGGCAGAAGTCCCCGCGCCAGCCGCCGCCGTGAACAGCCCTTCCACCGGAAGACACCCTCAGCCGCCCCACCGACAGCCGCCCCCAGCCGACGGCCCGCACCCAGGCACACCGAGGTACTGACCCATGAGCACAGCCCAGAGCGGCGCGACGAAGCGCCGCACCGCAGCCAGCACCCCCGAGCCGCCACCGGCCGACGGGCAGCCGGAGCGCAAGAAGTCCCGCCCGCCGAGCGCCACCGGCCGAGAGAACCGCGCCGGACTCGCCTTCGTCACCCCCACCTTCGTGGTCGTGCTCGTCGTCGTGATCCTGCCGATCCTGTGGACAGTGCTTCTCGCCTTCCAGAACGCCAAGCTCGTCGACATCCAGGACATGGGCCTGCTCGGCAACTGGACCCTGGACAACTTCACCCAGGTCTTCAGCTCGGCCGGATTCTGGTCCAGCCTCTCCACGACCCTCATCTACACCGTCGGCGCCACCCTGGGCTCCGTCGTCCTGGGCCTGATCGCGGCGCTCGCCCTGCGCACCCCCTTCCGCGGGCGCGGACTGCTGCGCGGCGCGATGCTCCTGCCCTACGTCGCGCCCGTCGTCGCCGTCGCGTTCGTCTGGGAGGTGGCCCTCAGCCCCCAGTACGGCATCGTCAACGAATGGGGCCGTTCTCTCTTCGGCTGGGACGACCCCATCGCGTTCCTCTCCACCCGTGAGTACGAAGTCAGCCTGCTCGGCGCGCACTTCGACATCCCCCTGGCGCTGCTCACCGTCATCGCCTTCGAGACCTGGCGCTACTTCCCCTTCGCTTTCCTCTTCATCCTCGCCCGCCTCCAGGCCGTGCCCAGCGGCCTCGAGGAAGCGGCCAAGGTCGACGGCGCCACCCCCCTGCAGCGCTTCCGCCACATCCTGCTGCCCCAGTTGATGCCGGTCATGGCCCTGCTGTGCGTCCTGCGCTTCATCATGACGTTCAACAAGTTCGACGACGTCTACCTGCTCACCAACGGCGGAGCGGGCACCGAAGTCGCCGCGGTGCGGGTCTACGACTTCCTCACCTCGCGCTACGACGTCGGCGCGGCCGCCGCCCAGGCCCTGGTCCTCGCCGCCGTCCTCATGGTGCTGCTGGGCCTGTACTTCAAGTTCTTCGGCAAGAAGGTCCAGGAGGAGTCGTGATGTCGCCGCTGTCCATGACACGCACCCAGTTCGAGGAGCGCCTCTTCGGCGCCCTGCGGTGGGTCGTCATCGCCTTCCTCGCGGTGATCACGATCGTGCCCTTCTACTACATGCTGCTCCTGTCGGTGAAGTCCATCGACTCCCTGCTGCTCGACCCCGGCTCCCTGTGGGTCTCCGCGAAGGAGTTCACCCTCAGCACGTACGAGAACGTCATGAAGCCCCAGTCCGAAGGCGGACAGGGCTTCCTGCAACTGCTGCTGAACTCGGCGCTCGTCTCCCTCGGCACGGTCGCCCTGACCCTCATCGCCGCCGTGCCCGGCGCCTACGCCATCAGCCGACTGAAGTTCTTCGGCAGCCGCCAGATCAGCGCGATGTTCCTCGCGGTCTACATGTTCCCGGCGACGCTGCTCGCCGTGCCGCTCTTCGTGATGTTCGCCAAGCTGGGTCTCTCCTCCAGCCTCGCGGGCCTTGCCATCGTGTACGTGGCGCAGACCGTGCCCGTCTCGATCTACATGCTGAAGAACTACTTCGTGACCATCCCGTACTCCATCGAGGAAGCAGCCGCTCTCGACGGCTGCTCGCGGCTGCAGGCCCTGCGCAAGGTGATCCTTCCGCTGGCCCTGCCGTCCCTGATGGCAACCGGCCTGTACGTCTTCATGATCGCGTGGAACGAGTTCCTCTTCGCCCTGCTCTTCCTGGCGGCCGACCCCGAGAAGTGGACGGTCTCGCTGGGCCTGGCCCAACTGTCCAACGGCATCGAGGTGTCCAAGACGGTGCTCATGGCCGGGTCCGTGGTCCTGACCATCCCCGTGATACTTCTGTTCTTCGCCGCCGAACGCCTGTTGACCGAAGGCCTGACCAGCGGCGCCGACAAGAGTTGACGGGTACGGGCTCCCGCGATCCCGCGAGAATCCAGAGACGGGGAAATGATGCCGGCGAACCAAGCAAGCCCGGGCCACCTGCTGCAGCTCATCCGCAGCGGCGAGGCCACCACACGCAGCGAACTCCTGCGCGCCACCGGTCTGTCACGATCGACCGTCGGCCTGCGCCTCGACCAGCTCTTCGGCGCGGGCTGGCTGCGCGACAGCGCCGGTTCCTCCACCGGCGGACGGCCCTCGGCCCTCCTGGAGTTCGACGCCTCGCACGCGGTGGTCCTGGCCGTGGACCTGGAGACCCGGCACGCCCGGGCCGCCGTCCTCGACCTGGCCGGCGGCGTACTGGCCGAGACCTCCGGACCGGTCCTCGTCACCGACGGACCCGCCAAGGTCCTCGACACCCTGGCCGGCTGGTTCGCACCCCTGCTCGCCGAAGCGGGCACCGAGCCGGCCAAGGTGGCGGGCATCGGCATGTCCGTACCCGGCCCCGTCGACTTCGGCCTGGGCCAGGTCATCCAGCCGCCGATCATGCCGGGATGGGACCGCTTCCCCATCCGCGAACAGATGCAGGCGGCGTACGCGGAGCAGGTCGGCCGCTCGCTGGAACCCGGCCCTGTGCCCGTCCTCGTCGACAACGACGCCAACCTCATGGCGTACGCCGAACACCGCGCGGGGCACCCGGACTGCGCGGCGTTCCTGCTCATCAAGGCATCGACCGGTATCGGCGCCGGAGTTGTCGTCGGCGACGAGGTCTACCGCGGTATCGACGGCGGCGCCGGCGACATCGGCCACATCAGGCTGCACGACCGGCCCGACGCCCTGTGCATGTGCGGCTCCTACGGCTGCCTCGCCGCGGTCGCCAGCGGTCGCGCCCTGGCCGGACAGCTCTCCGCGCTCGGCATTCCCACCACCTCGGGATCGGGCGTGCACCAGCACCTGGCCGACGGTCAGCCCGATGCCATCCGCCTGGCCAGGGAGGCGGGCCAGCGCGTCGGGGAAGTACTGGCCACCGTCGTCACCCTGCTCAACCCCGGTGTCCTGATGCTCGCGGGCGACCTCGCCGGAGCGCCCTTCATGACCGGCGTACGCGAACTCCTCTATCAGCGCGCCATGCCCCGGACCACCGCCAACCTGAACGTGGTCACCGCGCAACTGGGCGACCGGGCAGGTCTGATGGGCGCGGGCGAGATGGTAGTGGAACACCTCTACTCGCCGGATCGCGCGGACGCACGCCTTGACGCGTTGACGTCCTGATCGACGACACCACCACCTACGTACACGTACACGTACACGCACACGCTTACACGGAGACCCCATGAGCGACAGCAGCTCCCGCCCTTCGCCCGCCGGCTCAGGCCCCGGCTCGCACGCGCCGGTGCGGGTCGGCCTGGTCGGTGCCGGGCCGTGGGCGCGCGTCATGCACGCGCGGATGCTGGCCGCCGGACCCGAGACCACGCTGGCCGCCGTGTGGGCCCGCCGCCCCGAAGCCGCGGCCGAGACCGCGGCGCCCTACGGTGCGGCGGTTGCCGCGGGCTTCGACGAGCTCCTCGACACCTGCGAGGCGGTCGCCTTCGCCGTACCCCCCGCGGTCCAGGCCGAGTTGGCGCCCCGCGCCGCGAAGGCCGGCAAGGCGCTGCTGCTGGAAAAGCCGCTGGCCCCGGACCTCGCCGGGGCCCGGCGCGTGGCGGACGCGGTCGAGGAGGCGGGCGTGGTCTCCCAGCTGGTCCTCACCAAGCGATACCACCCGCAAACCCGCGCCTTCCTGGAGGCGGCGCAACACGTGGAAGTCACCGGCGCACGGTCCTGCTACCTCCACGGCGCTTTCCTGGGCGGGGACTTCGCCACCGCATGGCGCATGGAACACGGCGCCCTGCTCGACCTGGGCCCGCACCTGCTCGATCTCCTCGACACGGCCGTCGGCCCCATCACTTCCGTACGCTCCACCGGCGATCCGCGCCGCTGGACCGAGCTGACCTGCGAGCACGAGAACGGCGCGGTGAGCCAGGCCTCGCTCTCGGGTGCCGTACAACTGCCGAGGGCCCGCACCCGGGTCGAGCTGTTCGGCCCCGGCGAGGAACTCGTCTACGACACGGCGGAACTGGACCACGAGGAGTGCTGGCCGGTGCTGCGCCGGGAATTCGCGCAAGCGGTACGCGCCAACCGCTCCACGGCGATCGACGCCGGGCGCGGACTGCGCATCCAGCAGCTCTTGGCGTGGGCGTCGGAAGGCTGAAGCCGGGAGGCTTGATGGGCGGCCTACAGCGCGCCTTGCACGAACCTACGAAGGTGTGCGCGTGTGACATCGGGCTGCTCCAGCCAGGGTTCGTGCCCCGCTCCGGCCACCCGTGTCGAGGGAACATCGAGTCGGCGGGCCAGTGATTCAAGCGCTGAGTACGGCCGGGGATCATCGGCGCCGCCGAGGATTTCGACCTGCGCGGGCAGGCAACCGCGCAGCTCGTCGAGGCGCTGGTCCAGCGGGTCCGAACGCCCTTCCGCACCGAGTTCAGCATTCATGACCCAGTTGACGGGGCGGCGTTCACGGGCACCTCGCGCGGCCCAGTGCCAACCGCGCCGGGGATCGGCGTGGTCGGTGAACCAGGACAACGTGAGCAACTCGACCTCCTGGTCCTCCGTGCGGTGCGGCACCCGATGCAACACGCGGAGCCGCTCCTGTTGCGCCGCGGTCATACGCCGCTCGCGTTCCGCCCGATCCGCCGCGCGCCACTCGCCGACGAACGGCCCGCACATCAGCAGCATCGCGGCCACTCGATCCGGATGGGCCATGCAGAACCGGGCGGCAAGGTCGGCACCGTAAGAGTGCCCCAGCAGCACGGCCGAAGGCGTATCCCATACGTCGAGAAGCTCAGCGAGATCGTCGACATGCCGGGCGAGGGTATGGCGGCCCAGCCAGGGGGAGTTGCCGGTGCCGCGCTGGTCGTAGCGGTACACGGGAGCGAGGTCCGCGATCATGGGGGCGACGTCGCCCAGGTAGTCCGGCAGTCCCGGCCCGCCATGAAGCATGACCACGGGAGGCTCGTGCTGCGTGCTCCCCAGCGCGTCCCAATGCAGTCGAGCCCCGTCAGCCATTTCGGCAAGGCCCTGCGTCTCGATCGAGTTCACCGCGGCGAACCTACCGGTGCAGCCGGCGGGACGACGCCGAGGCTGACCACTTGGCGGTTGTGGAAGTAGTCGTCTTCGCGCAGCATGGTGATGCTGCCCGACGGCGCACGGAAGCCGGCGTAGCCGGCCGACTCGACCGGCATCCTGATCCAGGCCGCCACGGCGAACGTCAGGGAGCCGCCGTGCGTCACGATGATCTGGTGTCCGCCCGGGCGTCGCAGGATCTCGTCCATGGCAGCGTAGATACGCCGCGCCCACACCGCCTTGGTCTCGGCACCTTCCACGCCTTCGTCGTGATCCATCCGCTCCCCGACGGCGGGCGGCGGCACGAAGCGCCGGTCGAGCCACTCCTGCGGCTTTCCGCCCGCCTCCCCGTACGACTTCTCCCGCAACCTGCGATCCAGAACGGGCCGCACACCGAACACTTCGGCCACCTCCCCGGCCGTCCGCACGGTACGCCGCAGATCCGACGAGAACAGCTCCACCTCGGCATCATCGGGAATCTGCGCCCGCAGCGCCCGGGCAATGGCCCCAGCCGCACGGACACCGGCAGGGGTCAACCGAGAGTCATGCCATCCGCCGACGACGCCCTCGACATGGTGGGTGGCTTCGGGGTGGGTGACGAGGTAGAGGGTGCGCATGTGCACGCATTCTTCCAGTGGTCGTGCTGCGGCCCGACGGGCAAAGCGGCGGCGCCGGAACCGGTGCGGCGGGGATGCCTACTTCCGGCGGCGGACGAACAGCCAGATGCGGGTCGCCATCGCGCCGATGACCACGACTGCGACCGTGATCTGCAGCCATCGCGGGAGGTTGCCCGCGCCGGGGAGGTAGAGGGCGAGCGACATCATCGACGCCGCCGGGGGCTGCACCGTTGTGCGAGGTCATCCATCGGACGGCTCCGGGAGTTTCGGGGCGGGTGGGCAGATCGTATGGGCCGCACCGGCAGTGCTCCTGTCGCGACCCGCGGCCAGGAGGGCTGGACTTACTAGGACGTCCAACTATATCTTCGTGGCACAAGGTCCGCGGTGCAGGGAAGCCGGTGTGAATCCGGCACGGTCCCGCCACTGTGACCGGGGAGTGTGCTGTCATCCACACGCCACTGGCGAAGTCTGCCGGGAAGGCGGGCGGCGCGCGGAGATCCGGGAGTCAGGATACCGGCCGCGGAATGTTCCGTGTTGTCCACGAGGATGGAGCAGACACGCATGGCACCGGTCCGTACTCATGACCTCGGTGATCCGGCGGAGCGCAGTCAACTCACTTTGCGCTCATAGATCTTCGTGACCCTGGCGGTCCCGACGTTCGCTGTCCCACGGCGGCCCGCACCGGCAGCGGACACACCTGTGTGCCCGGTCCGGCGATGCGCCGTGCCTTCCCCGGATCTCACCTGACGAGAGCAGGCACGCACCCATGGTCCGTGAACTCACCCACTTCATCGGCGGCAAGCACACCGTCGGCACGTCCGGCCTCTTCGGCGACGTCTACGACCCCAACACCGGCACCGTCCAGGCCCGCGTACCGCTGGCGAGCCGGGCCGACACCGAGGCGGCGATCGCCGACGCGGTCACCGCGCAGGAGGAGTGGGGCCGTTGGAACCCCCAGCGGCGCGCCCGCGTCCTGCTGTGCTTCCTGCAACTCGTGGAGGCAGAACGCGACTCCCTGGCACGGATGCTGTCGGCCGAGCACGGCAAGACCGTGGCCGACGCGCACGGTGACATCCAACGCGGCTTGGAGGTGGTGGAGTTCGCCGCCGGGGTCCCGCATCTGCTCAAGGGCGAGTTCACGGACAACGCGGGCACCGGCATCGACGTGCACTCGCTGCGCTCCCCGATCGGTGTGGTCGCCGGGATCACCCCGTTCAACTTCCCCGCGATGATCCCGCTGTGGAAGGCCGCGCCCGCTCTGGCCTGCGGCAACGCGTTCATCCTCAAGCCGTCCGAGCGTGATCCCTCCGTGCCATTGCGGCTGGCCGAACTGTTCCTGGAGGCAGGCCTGCCGCCCGGCGTCCTGAACGTCGTCAACGGCGGCAAGGAAGCCGTCGACACCCTCCTGGAGGATGCCCGGGTCGGCGCGCTCGGCTTCGTCGGCTCCACTCCCGTCGCCGCGCACATCTACGCCACCGCCGCCGCCCACGGAAAGCGTGCCCAGTGCTTCGGCGGCGCCAAGAACCACATGATCGTCATGCCCGACGCGGACCTCGACCAGGCCGTCGACGCCCTCATCGGCGCCGGATACGGCTCGGCGGGCGAGCGCTGCATGGCCATCTCGGTGGCCGTTCCCGTCGGCGAGGAGACCGCCGACGCGCTGGTAGCCGCGCTCAAGGCACGCATCGGCGCCCTTCGCATCGGCCGCAGCGACGACCCGGACGCCGACTTCGGCCCGCTGGTGAGCAGGGACGCCCTCGACCGCGTCCGGCGGTACGTGGACATCGGCGTCAACGAAGGCGCCGAACTCGTCGTCGACGGACGGCAATTCACCCTGCCGGAGCACGCGAACGGATTCTTCGCGGGTGCCTCGCTCTTCGACCGGGTCAGTCCGCAGATGCGGATCTACCGCGAGGAGATCTTCGGCCCCGTCCTGTGCGTCGTACGGGTCGACGACTACGAGGAAGCCCTGCAGCTGCCCAGCGAGCACCAGTACGGAAACGGGGTAGCGATCTTCACCAGGGACGGCGACACCGCCCGCGACTTCACCCGCCGCGTCGACACCGGCATGGTCGGCGTCAACGTCCCCATCCCGGTCCCCGTCGCCTACCACACCTTCGGCGGCTGGAAGCGCTCCGGCTTCGGCGACCTGAACCAGCACGGCCCGGACGCCATCCGCTTCTACACCCGTACCAAGACCGTCACCTCGCGCTGGCCCTCAGGGGCCAGGGAAGGCGCGAGCTTCACCCTGCCCACCATGGAATGAGCGCCATGACCATTACATCACTCACAGAGGACCAGCAAGCCCTCGTCGAGACAACCCTCGACTTCGCGGAGGACCACCTGGCCCCCCGCGCCGTGCAGTGGGACCAGGACAAGCACTTCCCGATCGACGTACTGCGCAAGGCGGCCGGACTGGGGCTCGGCGGCGTCTACGTGCGGGAGGACGAGGGCGGCAGCGGCCTCACGCGGGCCGACGGGGTCCTCGTCTTCGAGGCCCTCGCCTCCGGCTGCCCGTCCATCGCGGGCTACCTCTCCATCCACAACATGGTCGCCTGGATGATCGACGCCTACGGAGATCCCGGGCAGCGGGCGCGCTGGCTGCCCCGCCTGTGCTCCATGGACGATCTGGGCAGTTACTGCCTGACCGAACCGGGAGCCGGCTCGGACGCCGGGGCCCTGCGCACCCGGGCCGTCCGCGACGGAGATGACTTCGTCCTCAGCGGGGTCAAGCAGTTCATCTCCGGTGCGGGCGCCGCGCAGGTCTACGTCGTCATGGCGCGCACCGGTGGCGCGGGACCGCAAGGAGTTTCCGCGTTCGTCGTCGAACTGGACGATCCAGGGCTCTCGTTCGGCCCGGACGAGAAGAAGATGGGCTGGAACGCCCAGCCCACCCGGCAGGTGATCCTGGACGGCGTGCGGGTGCCCGCGGACCGGCTGCTCGGAGGCGAGGGCGACGGCTTCCGGATCGCGATGAGCGGCCTGAACGGCGGCAGGCTCGGCATCGCCGCCTGCTCCCTGGGCGGCGCCCGCAGCGCCCTGAACAAGAGCCTGGCGTACCTCGCCGACCGGGAGGCGTTCGGTGCCCGGCTCCTGGACGCGCAGGCCCTGCGGTTCCGCCTCGCCGACATGGCGACCGAACTCGCCGCCGCCCGCGCCCTGGTCCACCAGGCGGCCGGGGCCCTGGACCGCAGCGACCCGCAGGCGCCTCAGCTGTGCGCGATGGCCAAGCGTTTCGCCACCGACACCGGCTACTCCGTCGCCGACCGGGCGCTGCAACTCCACGGAGGCTACGGCTACTTGAACGAGTACGGCATCGAGAAGATCGTCCGCGACCTCCGCGTCCACCAGATCCTGGAAGGAACCAACGAGATCATGCGCGTCATCGTCGCCCGAGGCCTGACCGAGGCACTGCGGTGACCGCGGCCGAGGACTTCGTCCTGCTCCGTACCGAGGGCCGCGCGGCCCACCTCACCCTCAACCGGCCCCGGGCCCTCAACGCCCTGACCCACACCATGGTCAACCGCATCGACGAGGCGCTCACCGCCTGGGAGCACGATCCGGCCGTGCAGACCGTGATCATCCAAGGGGCCTGCGGGCGCGGCCTGTGCGCGGGCGGCGACATCCGCTCCATCTACGAGGACGCGCGCGCCGGGACGTCCGTCTCCGCCGGCTTCTGGCGTGACGAGTACCGGCTCAACGCCCGCATCGCCCGCTACCCCAAGCCGTACGTCGCCGTGATGGACGGCATCGTGATGGGCGGCGGCGTCGGGGTCTCCGCGCACGGCGACGTCCGCGTCGTCACCGAACGCTCCCGCATCGCGATGCCGGAAACCGGCATCGGCTTCGCCCCCGACGTGGGCGGCACCTACCTCCTGGCGCTCGCCCCCGGCGAACTCGGCACCCACCTGGCGCTCACCGGTGCGCAGATCGGCGCGGGCGACGCCCTGCTGTGCGGTCTCGCCGATCACTTCGTGCCGAGTGAGGAGCTGCCCGGGTTGCTGGAGGGTCTCGCCGCGCAGCCGGTGTGGGACGTGCTCCAGCAGTACGTGTGCCAGCCACCCCCCGGAGAGCTGGCAGGTCATCGGTCCTGGATCGACGAATGCTACGGCGCCGACACCGTGGAGGAGATCCTCGCCCGGCTGCACGGCCACGGATCGCGCCCCGCAGCGGAGGCCGCCGACACCCTCGCCACCAAGTCGCCCACCGCCCTGAAGGTGACGCTCGCCGCGCTGCGCCGCGCACGGCGGCTCGGGCCGCTGGAACGTGTCCTGGAGCAGGAGTATCGCGTCTCCTGTGCCGCGCTCACCTCCCACGACCTGGCCGAGGGAATCCGCGCTCAGGTCATCGACAAGGACCGCAGTCCTCGCTGGTCGCCGGCCACGCTCGGCGAGGTCTCAGGGGCGGACGTGGAGCGCTACTTCGCCCCGCCCGCCGGGGGCGAACTCGACCTGGCCACAACCCCGCAGGAGGTGGCGTGGTGAACGGCAAGCGCACGATCGGCTTCATCGGTCTCGGGCATATGGGCGGCCCGATGGCCGCCAACCTCGCCGGGGCGGGGCACCGCGTTCTGGGCCACGACTTGATGCCCGAACTGCTCGGTGCCGCCGTCGGGGCCGGTGTGGAGGCGGCCGGTTCATCGGCGGACGCCGCAGCGGCGGCGGACGTGGTGATCACCATGCTGCCCGGAGGACGGCATGTCCTGGGCCTCTATCAAGAGGAGGGGCTGCTGGCCGCCGCCCGGCCGGGCACGCTGTTCATCGACTGCTCGACCATCGACGTGGCCGACGCGCGCAGCGCCCACGAAGCCGCGATCGCCGCCGGAATGCGGGCCCTGGACGCCCCGGTCTCCGGGGGAGTGGTGGGCGCCGAGGCCGGCACGCTCACCTTCATGGCGGGCGGCGGCGAGGCCGAGTTCGCCGAGGCCGAACCGCTCCTGACCCTCATGGGCAAGAAGGCGGTGCACTGCGGCGGACCCGGCGCCGGTCAGGCCGCGAAGATCTGCAACAACATGATCCTTGGCGTCTCGATGATCGCGGTGAGCGAGGCGTTCGTCCTCGGCGAGATCCTGGGCCTGTCCCATCAGGCCCTGTTCGACGTGGCCTCCACCGCGTCCGGCCAGTGCTGGGCCCTGACCGTCAACTGCCCGGTTCCGGGCCCCGTACCGAACAGCCCCGCCAACCGCGACTATCGCCCCGGCTTCGCCGCCCCGCTGATGGCCAAGGACCTGGGCCTGGCGGCCAACGCACTCCGAGCCGGCGGCATCAACGCGCAACTCGGTCTCAAGGCAGCCGAGTTGTACGCCGCCTACGCGCAGGGCGCCGGATCGGACCAGGACTTCTCCGGGATCGTCAACACCATCAGGGAACACCTGGCAGGGAGCGAAGAGACCACATGACCACGGAACCGCATGAGACGACCACGGAACCGTACGAGACGATCCGCCTCGAACGAAAGGGCCGCACAGCCCTCCTCACACTCGACCGCCCCAAGGCCCTCAACGCGCTCAACCTCCAGTTGATGAACGAGATCGTCTCGGCGACGGCAGACCTGGACCGGGACCCGGGCATCGGCTGCATCATCATCACCGGATCGCCGAAGGCGTTCGCCGCCGGGGCCGACATCAAGGAGATGCGGCCCCACAGCTTCATGGACATGTACCTCAGTGACTGGTTCACCGCCTGGGACCGGCTCGGGCAGCTGCGTACGCCGACGATCGCGGCCGTCTCCGGATACGCGCTCGGCGGCGGCTGCGAGCTGGCCATGCTGTGCGACATCCTGCTGGCCGCCGACACCGCCGTGTTCGGGCAGCCCGAGATCAAACTGGGCGTCATCCCCGGCATCGGCGGCTCACAGCGGCTGACCCGCGCGGTCGGCAAGGCCAAGGCCATGGAGATGTGCCTGACCGGCCGCACCATGGACGCCGAGGAGGCGGAGCGGGCCGGGCTCGTCTCCCGCGTGGTGCCCGCCGAAGAACTCGCCGTTGAGGCCCTCGCCGTCGCCGAGACCGTCGCCGGCATGTCCCTGCCCGTCGCCATGATGGCCAAGGAAGCGGTGTCCCGGGCCTTCGAGACGACCCTCGCGGAGGGCGTCCGCTTCGAACGCCGCCTGTTCCACGCCGTGTTCGCCACCGCGGACCAGAAGGAGGGGATGGCCGCGTTCGTGGAGAAGCGGCCGCCCGGCTTCACGCACGCCTGAGGCGCTCGCCGTCTCTCTGCCCGAATCGGGCATCGACCCCCGGAGCCTATTGCAACTGATAGGCAATAAGGAACACAATGCAGTAGGCGTTCGACCGGCCCTCCGGGGCGATCGACGCACCGCAGGTGCGGGGCGACGTTCCCCGCAGACGCGTCCGTCCCGAGGACGCTGCCTCGCACCCGCGTCCTGCCCGGAACTGCCGCTGTTGCACCGGGCCCTCTCGACGACGTGCTGCCCGACGGGTGGCCGGATCCGCGTCGCGCGCGGTCCGGGCCGCGCGAAGGCTGGACGGCACAGCCAACTGCCTGTGGGCTGTTTGCCGTACCCCCGGAGTCTGTTCATGTCGCGTTCGGCTTGCCCTCCAATGCTCAACCACCGGCATTCCAGCGGCACTTGGACGAAGGGCTTAACGATGACCGACAAGCACGTCGACGATCCCGGGCGCGCGGCACTCTCACGACGCCGCCTTGTCAAGTACGCCGGTGTCGGGGCGACCCTGGCCGCGGCCAGTCCGCTGGCCTACGCGACTCCCGCCGAGGCGGAGGACGAAGGCGTGCGCAGAGCGGGCGGAGGTTCCCGCCGAAGAGTGTGGCGGGCCGGGGACCATCATGTGCACTCGGAGTACAGCGGCTCCTTCGACACTTCGACCAACCCTCCGAAGTTCCAGAAGGGCGCCGACGCCGTCTACCCGATCGTCACCAACGCCGTCATGGCCAAGCACTTCGGACTCACGTGGGCGATGTGCACCGACCACGGCGGGCCCACCCACTCGAAGGTGAACCTCGAACAGGCGTATCCCGACCTGCTGCGCTCGCGCGCCTTGGTGCCCGAGGTCCTGCAGTTCTGGGGCATGGAGTTCGACGCCCCGGCCCTGGACCACCACACGCTGATGATCCCTCACCACGCCGACGAAGCCCAGCAGTTGTTCGAGCTGGAGAGCCGCTTCGCCAAGCATGACGCCTTTCCCGCCGACCCTGGCCGCGACGCCGAGGCCAAGATGGTCGAGTTCCTGAAGGCGGCGAAGGACCTGCGGCGAAAGCCGCTGGTGATCGCGCACCATGCGGCGCGGTCCGCCACCGGCCTCGGCGTCTACGGGCAGGACACCCCGCGTGAGTTCCGCAACGGCAACAACACCGCGCCGGAGATCTACGTCGGGTTCGAGGGCGCTCCCGGCCATCAGGCAGGTCCGCTCAACGGTCGTGCGCGCGGCGGCTACGGCAGCTATCCGACGCACGGCGGCTTCGATCAGATGACGGCGCGTGTCGGCGGGCTGTGGGATTCGCTGCTGGGGGAGGGGCGGCGGTGGTGGATCACCGCGACTTCGGACTCGCATGTGCACTGGACGCGCGGCGGCTCCGATTTCTGGCCCGGCGAGTA
The DNA here is from genome assembly GCF_053606765.1 of Streptomyces sp. NPDC055189. Taxonomy (NCBI): domain Bacteria; kingdom Bacillati; phylum Actinomycetota; class Actinomycetes; order Kitasatosporales; family Streptomycetaceae; genus Streptomyces; species Streptomyces sp. NPDC055189. The sequence goes on along the minus strand of NZ_JBSGSG010000116.1, from coordinate 5,093 downwards.
CAGCAAGACCCACGTCCTGGCCCGGCAGGACTACGCCGACATCATGGACGGGCTCCGCAACGGCCGGATCTGGGTCGGCACAGGGGACCTGATCACCACCCTCGATCTGACGGCCCGGAGCCAGGGCCGGAGCGCCGCTGTTGGCGAGACCCTCGGCGTGAGTCGGCGCAAGCGCAGTGACGTGGACATCGAGATCCGGTTCCGACCGCTGAGGGGCACGAACGCCAACGGCGACCATCCCGAGGTGCGGCGCGTCGACCTGATCGTCGGCGAGGTCAACGGCCCCTCCGCCGACCTTGACTCCGACACCAACCCCACCACGAAGGTGGTGGCGAGGTTCGGCCCGCGCGACTGGCGGGGGCAAGGGCACGAGTACGTCATCAAGCACACCCTGCGCAACGTCGAGAGCGACCTGTACGCCCGAGTGCGCGGCACGAGCACCGATGAGGCCGAGCCGCTCGCCGACGGCCTCGAGAGCCCGTGGGACGACCTGTGGTTCTACTCGAACCCGGTGTTCGTCCAGGTGCGGTAGCCGTCCGTGGGGACGGGGCGGCGACGTTGTGCACCGTCGCCTCGTCCCCGCGGCACTTCACCGGATCAGGCAGCGACGAGCCGAGGCTCCGGCGCGGTGAGCCGTCCGGTCCGCGACAGGGCGGCGACGGAGGCCGCGCACGCGAGCCCGGTGGCGGTCAGGGCGCACCAGGGCATCCAGAGGGCGTCGTGTCGCTCGGCGAAATCCCAGACGGCTCCCGTGGCGAGATTGCCGAGGGTGATGCCGAGGCCCGAAACGGTGTTGTAGAGGCCGTAGTGGGTGGCGACGAGACGGTTCCCGGACAGGGCGACGACGGTGTCCATCTCAAAGGGGTAGACCACCGCGCTGCCCGCCGCGAGCAGGACCACGGCTGCCAGCAGGGCGACCAGGACCGCGGCCGGAGCGCCGGACGGGGTCAGGGCCAGGGGCAGGAAGGCGATCCCCATCGAGAGCAGTCCGCGCACCAGTGCCTGCCCCGGTGTCCAGCGCTGTTTCGCCCAGTCGGTGAGCCTGAGCTGGCCGATGACGGCGACCGCGGCCGAGACGACGAAGAGGCCGCTGGTGACCCATGTGCCCCTCGATCCCATGGCGTTGGAGGCAGCCAGCGGGAGGGCGAGATAGACCTGGAAGGCCAGGACGTACGAGCCGATCATCGCGGTGGCGAAGAGCAGGAAGGGCCGGTTGGCGACGACGGTGCGCCACTGGGCCAGTACGCCCTCCGGGCGGGCTCCGGCGGCCGTGTCCGCGCCGTGGCGTGCGGGCAGCGCACACCATTGGAGCAGGGTCAGCGCGGCGAAGACCGCGGCGGCGACGGTGCAGACGAGGCGGAAGTCGGCGGCGAGCAGACCGAGGCCGACCAGCGGGCCCAGGAGCATCCCCGCCTGGTAGTAGACGTTGAAGGTGGCGAAGGCATCCACGCGCCGGTCGCCCGCCTCGGCCGCCAGGTAGGCGCGCAGGGCGGGGTTGAACAGGGCGCCCGCGAAGCCGGTGGCCGCGGAGGCGATGACGAGTGCGGGGACGTTGTCGACCCAGCCCAGCAGACCGAAGCCCGCGGTCCGCAGGAGGCAGCCCGCCATGATCGGTGCTTTGTAGCCGAAGCGGTCGGCGAGAGTGCCGCCGATGAGGAACATGCCCTGCTGGGAGAAGTTGCGTACGCCCAGGACGAGCCCGACGGCCCAGGCGGCCAGGCCCAGTTGGCCGGACAGATGGGCGGCGAGGTAGGGCACGAGCATGTAGAAGGCGAGGTTGATGGCGAACTGGTTGGCCATCAGCAGGCGTACCGCGGGCGGGAAGGAGCGTGTCTGCTGGTACAGGTGCTTCATCGGGCTGCTCCCGTGAGCTCGTGCGCGGCATTGCCGGTGAGGGGGTCGGTGATGTGTGTGCAGCGGGTCCACCGGGTGACGACGCGGTCGGTGGGGTGGGCGATTTCGTCCGGGTCCTCGGCGGGCGGGTGGCCGAGCAGGTCGTGTTCGCGGCAGTAGGCGTCGTCGAACACGGTGCCGACGTAGCGGTGCGGTCCGTCGGGCAGGACGGTGACGATGCGGTTCTCCGCGGGCAGGGTGCGGGCCAGCCAGCGTGCGACGAGGGCGACGGCGCCGACGCTCCAGCCGCCGGTGGCGTAGTGGTGGCGGGCGAGTTGCCGGGCGGCCCAGACGGCCTCGGGAGCCGCGACCCAGTGCGCCTCGTCGAAGAGGCCGTAGGCCACGTTGCGGGGGTGGATGCTGCTGCCAAGGCCGCGCATCAGGCGGGGCGCGGCGGGCTGGCCGAAGATGGTGGAGCCGGTCGTGTCCACGCCCACGACGTGCAGGCGGGGGAAGTACTCGCGCAGCACGGAGGCGACCCCGGCGGAGTGGCCGCCGGTTCCCACGGAGACGACGAGGCTGTCGATCCGGCCGAGTTGGGCGACGAGTTCGTGCGCGAGAGGGGCGTAGGCGGCTACGTTGTCGGGGTTGTTGTACTGGTCGGGGCACCATGCGTCGGGGTGGCGGGCAAGGTGTTCCTCGACGCGGTCGCGGCGCGCCTGCTGCCAGCCCCCGGTGGGGTGCGGGGCCTCGACGACCTCGATCCGCGCTCCGTACGCGGTGAGCAGCCCGGTCAGCAGTGGTTCCATGCCGGGATCGGTGACGACCGTGACCGGGTGGCCGAAGGTGTTTCCGGCGAGGGCCAGACCGAGGCCGAGGGTGCCTGAGGTGGACTCGACGATCCGTGCGCCGGGCAGCAGTTCCCCGCGCTCGCGGGCCGCGCGCACCATGTACAGGGCGCTGCGGTCCTTGATACCGCCGGGGTTGTGGCCTTCGAGCTTGGCCCAGAAGCCGCGGTGGGCGGCAGTGAAGGGTGCGCCCACCCACAGGACGGGCGTGTCGCCGACCAGGCCGGCGCAGGTGTGCGCCGGGCGCTTGGTGCCGGCCGGGAACTGGACGGGTGGCAGGGGAATCGCAGCGGGGGCGAGGTGGTTCATGGCGTGCTTCTCCCGCGAGCGACGGCGTCCGAGGGGCCGTCGCTCGTTCCGTGGGTTGAAGAAGGTTGGAGGTCGACTGATCGGGAGCCGTCGCCCGGGCATACGGGTGTTGTCCGTGGCTTTGGCTCAAGCGCTGATCAGGTCCTCCACACGCCGAGGCGGGCCCGTTCCCGTTGGGTGGATGTCCCGCTGTTGTCTGGCTGCGGGGGAGAGCGTTCGCGTACGCAGGAGACCGTTCTGCCGGTGCAGGCGGCCGACGGCGTGTCCTGCGCCGCTTCGGAGAGCGGGGCGATGGCACGAGGCGGCTGGACCGTGGGCTCGTCCGTGCCCCAGCACTGCTCCGGGCTGTTCTCGGCCGGGGCTGCTTGCCGCGCGGCCGGATCGGCGGGGTGCTCGTGCGCGGGCCCGCAGGTCGCGGCCGGTGCGAGGAGGGAGTCGGCGCGTGCCACCCCTGCGGGTGCCGGGCCGTGGGCACAGGCCAACAGGTGCACCAGCGTGACCAGAAGCACCACGAGCGCCGCTCCGGTGCGGGACACGGAGCGGCTGCTGCCGGGTCCCGACCGAGCCATCATGAACGCTTACAGTAATCGATCGATTACATAAGGTGCGCGTGAGGAGTGGGCGTCCCGTCGACGGGGCGAGTGCGACCATCGGCCCCAGGCCGCGACCGTCGACCGCCAACCGCAGATCGCGGCCTCACCAGTTGTAGATGATCTCCCCGCTGCTGTTGTAGTAGGTGTACGACCCGTCCGGCTGGCCGATGATGCAGGCGTAGCCGCCGGCCGGCGTGTCTCCGCAGAAGGTGGCGGCGCTGGCCGAACCCGTCGACAGGGCCATCCCGCCGCCCACGAGAAGGCCGGTGGCGGCAACGGTGACGGCGAGCCTCCGGACTCGCCTGCGACGCGGTGTGATGGTTGTGGTCGTCTTCCTCTGCATGGCTAACTCCCTGTTGCCGATGGGTTGTCGGTCAGCAGGTGTTCGGAGCGGCTGCCCGGCCGGTTTGCTTCCGGTGAGATTTCGGTGGCTAGCCGTCGCGGGGTTCGTAGGCGCTGATGACGTACAGGGCCTCGTCGTCGAGCGCGTTCTTGTCCCGGTCCAGCGCAATGCGCAACGGGTGCCCGTCGGCCGCGTACTTCACCTCCGCTGTGTCCGCCCGGTCGCGGCGGGCTTGGTCCATTTCCTTCAGCAGTTCACCGATGGTCGGTATTTCACCGGGCAGCTGCTTGGCCACTCGCCGACCGCTTTCGTCGAGGCCGACCGCCTTGACGACCTTGCCGTCCCGGACCGTCACCCGAAAGGCGCCGAGCAGGGACCGTTCCCCCTCGGTCGACTTCAGGGTGTAGGCGTACGAGGAGGGCTCGTCCCAGGCCGTCTCGCTCCGCGCCGCGACCCCCTCCCTCTCCGTCCCTTTGGCGGTCTCTGCCGTCGGTGAATCCTCGGTGCCGCAAGCGGCAGTCGCGCCGATCGGCGCCCCCGGCAGAGCGACGGTGGACACGAGACGGAGGCCGGGGCGTGCGGCAGGCATGGTGGCTCCCTTGACGACGGTTACCCCTACGACGCTGGTCGGCCCGATAGCGTTCGGTGCGCTCAGGGGGCGGGGAGTCAGGCCACGTTGATCTGGCGGGACCGTTCCGGAGCGGGACATGACTGGGCTCGGATGTGCCGCACCCCGGAGCTCGAAATCGCAGGTGAAGTGCCTGCCGCGGGATCTCGCGGGGCGGATTGCTCCGCCCTGCCCGTGTGTCGCCGAGCGGTACGAGTAATCAATTCGAGCCACTCCGCTTGACTCTACCTTGACATGCGATTGACCATATCTTTACCTTCGATCCGCGGGTCGATGAAGATCCATTTCGTTGCCCGTTCCGCATTTCCCCGGCACTCGAGGAGGTCCGCAATGGACAAGCTCATCAAGCAGATGACCCAGGACACCAACTGGTCGAAGTGGGTGGCCGCCAACTCGGCGCAGGGCGCCAAGGACGGCTGCATCAGCGCCACCCCGAAGACCGGCTGCATCAGCGTCGCCGGCAAGAGCGGCTGTATCTCCTGACCCGCGTCCCTCCACGCCGGAGCCGCCGCCGTCCCTTCGCGGCGGCGGCTCCGGCC
>NZ_JBSGSG010000115.1:0-26720 GCF_053606765.1 Streptomyces sp. NPDC055189 | reverse complement strand
CCGCCGCGGCCGCCGCCATCATTGCCCGCCAGGGTGCGCGGTGTCGCGGTGTCAGTCGTCGACCGCGTCCAGCACGTCACCCAGATCCACGAACTTGAAGTTCGTGGAAGGCCTTTCGGGGTCGCCGGGCGCGTCGTGACCGTCCTGCACGACGAGCAGCCCGTGCGGGTACCTGTCGCCGAGCGGCTCGCCCAGGACCGCGGCGCCGTCGCACTCCTCGGAGCCGTCGAGCGCGGAGGAGGCGGCGGCGACACGGAAGCCGCCCTCGTACTCGTTGCGGTCGGACAGTTCGCGGTCATAGGCGGCGAAGGTGTTGTCGCCCTGGCTGGAGGCCAGCAGATATCCGTCGCCGTCGCCCTGGTTCAGGAGCGTCAGGCCCTCCACGTCGGCCTTGAGGCGCTTGCCGCCGTAGCCCGGGTCGGCGCCCGCGGCGCACTCCTCGGTCGTTGGGTCGTACGTCCCCGGGACGCCGTACTCCCGCACCTTGTCGACCAGTTGGGGCCTGCCGGTCAGGTCGGCGCGCAGCCGCCAGATGCCGACGTCCTCCTGGCCCGCGTACAGCGTGCCGTTGGCCGGATCCACCACCATGCCCTCTACCTGAGGCAGCTCGCCGGGCTCGCCGCACGGGGGCCACGAAGTCCCGTTCGGCAGACGGAAGTTGGCGGGCAGATCGAGGGTGCGGACCTTGCGGTAGCCGACCGTGCCGCCGCTCTTTGGAGTCAGCTCCAGGAGCGCGAGGCGCGTCCGCTCCCGCCGGCTCACCAGGGCGTAGGAGTGGCCCGTCGAGGTGTCCGTCCATGTCGCGAGGCCGTACGCCGTGCGCTGCTCGTTGATCTCCTCCTGCGAGGACGAGAAGACGGGCGCCGCGGACGGGTCGGTGACATCGGTGAGCGGGCCGCCCGCGCGGTCGCGGTCGATGCGGTAGACGCGCAGCCGGTCGCTGCCGCGGTCGCTGGTCACCGCCAGGTCCGCGCGCCCCGACGACAGGCGAAGGCCGTGCACCAGGTCGACGTTGTTGAAACGCCCCGGCGCGTCATCGGGGCCGGGCGCGGCGGGCGCCGGTATCGACTGCACCTCGCGCGCGTCGAGGTCGTACACGCGAAGCCCGCCCTGCTTGGCGGTGGCGACGACCAGGCTGCGGCCGGGATCCGCGGTGTTGCGCCAGATCGCCGGGTCGTCGGCGTCCGCGTCACCGCCCGCTTCGTCGTCGTGCAGGGCGGGGGTTTCGGCGCGCGGCTCGACGGCGGGCAGTGCCGTGGCCGCGAAGGCGCCGGAGTTCAGGGGCACGGTCGCGGTGACGGCCGCGACAGCCGTGACGAGAGCGAGCCGGCCGTAGGGGAGCCGGTGTCTGCGGGACTGTTGCCTGCGGGACTGGTCTCTGCGGGACTTGGCCATGGTAGGGAATCCTCTCTGTCATGGGCATTTAATGACAGAGAGCACTATGTGATCTTGCCGTGAAGCCTGCCCGGCAGATACGGCGTCGGACAGCGGACCGCGAGGTGAACGGGCGGTGTCGCCCGCCCGCGGCCCTCCGCCGCCGGGCGGGCAACCCGATTGCCGCCCGGTTAACGGTGTGTTGCCGCGCCCCGGAGTGACCGCCGCCACCGTCCGGTCGGGGGTGCCCGACCCGGTTCGCCCGAGTAGGGTCGGGGGCTGCGTGACGGCTGACGGCTGCATCCTGGCCTCCTGGCCCTTGTCGGGGCACATGCGTACGCGGCTTTTCCGGCCCCACCCGGAGAGGGCGCAGGGCATGCGCGCGTACGGGAGCCCACCCGTGCGCGCCCGGCTCCGGGGTGCGGCTCCTGATGTCTCACGGGCAGTACAGCGGGCCTTCGGGCCCGTCCCCCCACATAAAGAGTCGCGCGTGCGCGGCCACAGACCAGGAGCACCAGTGCAGGGCACCCCCCACATAGCCAGCACACCGCACGACGGGCGATTGCCGTCCGCACATCCCGGCCCTCCGGGCCCGCCAGGACAGGAACGGGCGCCCAGGGCGGCGCCCGTGCGGCCGCGTCCCCGGCCCGACGCACCACAAATCCCCGTGTTCATCGACCAGTCGGGCTGGCGCAAGCGGACGCTGCAAGGCATGGCCGTGATCGTGGGCGGCGCCTGCCTCGGCTATCTGCTGTTCGTCGGCACGCTGATGAGCGGTCTCATGCAGCCCGTCGGCACGCAACCGCCGAGCACGAACGCACCGGCGCCCGCGGGCCGGGACACCGGCGACACGCAGCGCGGCTCCGGCACACCGGCCAGGGCCGACGCCGGCCGGTCGCAGGCCAGGGCCGACGCCGGCCGGTCGCAGGCCAGGGCCGACGCCGGCCGGTCGCAGGCCGGGGCCCGCGCGGACCGCCACGAACGCCGCCCGCCCGCCGGCAGAACCGTCCCGCCGGCCGGGGGCCAGGGGCAGTGAGCCGGCAGGCCGCTGTCCACCGCCCGCCGCGCGGACACTGGCTCGTCCTCCTCCTTGTCCTGCTGGTGGTCGTCGTCGCCCTTCTCTTCGAGGGCTGGACGACCCACCAGGTCGACGCCGCACGCACCAAGCCGCCGTGCACCCGCCCGATCCCGCGCGAGGCGGACGACGGAAAGCCGATCCTCCGATTCGGCCCCAACGGCGTCACCACCACCAACATGCCGCCGAGGACCGTCGCGCTCACCTTCGACGGCGGGCCCGACCCGGAGTGGACGCCGCGCCTGCTCGACCTGCTGCGCAGACACCACGCACGGGCGACCTTCTTCGTCTACGGCAAGGACGCGGCCCGGCATCCGAAGCTGATGCGGCGCATCGTGCGCGAGGGCCACGAGGTCGGCTCGTACACCTACAGCGGAGGCGACCTCGGCGTCGCGTCGCCGCTGCGCGCACGCCTGGAACTGTCCCTCACACAGAGCGCTCTCGCGGGCGCGGCCGGCGTCAACACCACCCTGCTGCGGCTGCCCCACACCACGGCCGCGGACACGCTCTGCGGCCCCGAGTGGCCCGCCGCCCGGCGAGCGGCGGCGCAGGGCTACCTGGTGGTCGCCTCGGACTACAAGGACCGCAAGCCGTGGCGCGGCCTCGTGTCGCAGCACAGCCAGACCGACCTCGGCTACCGCGAGGCCGAGGAGCTCCTGAAGGACCGCGGGGTGAAGTGGTTCACCACGGTCAGCGGCGGCCTCGGCAGCGCTTCGTTCGTCGACGAGGTGCCGGTCGCGCAGGAGATCAAGGGCGAGGGCCTCATCTGGTCGCAGAAGCTCGGGCGCGCCTTCCTCACCGTGATGGTGTGGACGCTGACGCTCGCTGGCGTCCTCGGTGTCCTGCGGATGTTCCTGTTCATGCTGTTCGCCCGGCTGCACGTGCGCAGGCTGCACCGGTACCGGCCGGGCGCGCCACGGCTGCGGGAAGTGCGGGACCCGGTGACGGTCCTCGTCCCCGCGTACAACGAGGAGGCGGGCATCGCCTCCACCGTGTATTCGCTGCTGGCCTCCACCCACCCGCACTTCCAGGTCATCGTGATCGACGACGGCTCCACCGACGCCACCGCCGACATCGCCGAGGACATCGACGACCCGCGGGTGACGGTGATCCGGCAGCCCAACGGCGGCAAACCGAGCGCCCTCAACACCGGCCTGGCGTACGCCCGCCACGACATCGTCGTGATGGTCGACGCGGACACCATCTTCGAACCCGAAGCCCTGGCCCGTCTCGTCCAGCCGCTCGCCCACCCGGCGGTCGGCGCGGTCAGCGGCAACACCAAGGTCGGCAACCGGCGGCGCCTGCTCGGCAAGTGGCAGCACCTGGAGTACGTACTCGGCTTCAACCTCGACCGGCGGATGTTCGAGGTCCTGGAGTGCATGCCGACGGTGCCGGGAGCGATCGGCGCTTTCCGCAGGGACGCCCTGATGGGCGTCGGCGGCGTCAGCGACGAGACCCTGGCCGAGGACACCGACCTCACGATGGCCCTCTGGCGGGCCGGATGGCGTGTCGTCTACGAGGAGTCCGCGGTCGCCTGGACCGAAGTGCCCGTCACCATCCGGCAGTTGTGGCGACAGCGCTACCGCTGGTGCTACGGAACGCTCCAATCGATGTGGAAGCACCGCCACGCGGTGACGGAGGTCGGCCCCGCCGGACGCTTCGGCCGGCGCGTACTGCTCTACGTCACGCTGTTCCAGATCGTCCTGCCGCTGTGCGCGCCGGTCGTGGACATGTTCGCCCTGTTCGGGCTCCTGTTCCGCGACCCCGTGGAGGCCGCCCTCGTCTGGATCGGCTTCCTCTCCGTCCAGTTGGTCACCGCCGCGTACGCCCTGCGGCTCGACCGCGAACGGCTGCGCGTGCTGTGGGTGCTCCCGCTCCAGCAGTTCGTATACCGGCAGTTGATGTACCTGGTGGTCATCCACTCCGTGACCACGGCACTGCTCGGCACCCGCCTGAAATGGCACAGCATGCAGCGCACGGGCACCGCCGATCCGTATCTCCTCGAAACGCCGCCCGAAGAGGAACGGCGGAGCCTGGAAGGGAGCCGACCATGACGGACCAACTCGACCAGGGGGCCGACCGCACCACGCCCCCGGCAGGGGACCTGTGCGCGGCCCCGGAAGCCCCGGAAGCCCCGGAGGGCTCCACCGCGCGCGAGCGGTTCGCCGACCGGCCCAGCTCCCGCTACGGGCCACGGCGCGCCCACGCCCGGCAGCCGAAGAAGCACAAGAAGCTGCGGCGGGCGGTGCTCGTCCTCCTCGGCGTCGTGGTCGTCGTGGCGGGCGGCACCTACGGCTGGGCGGAGACCCGGCTCGACCGTGACGTCGACCTCGGAGCGTACGGGGACCGCCCGCCGCCCGGCGAAGGCACCAACTACCTCATCGTGGGCTCGGACAGCCGCGACGGGCTCTCGGAGGACGCCGTGCAGGAACTTCGGGCCGGCGGGGGCGGCGGGCGGCGCACCGACTCGATGATGCTGCTGCACACCGGGGCCAACGGATCCAGCATGGTCAGCCTGCCGCGCGACTCCTGGGTCACGCTGCCCGGCCGCCTGGACACCAAGACCGGCAAGACGAAGCGGCCCGAGGGCGACAAGCTGAACGCCGCCTTCTCCTACGGCGGTCCCGAACTCCTCGTGCACACCGTCGAGCAGAACACCGGGCTGCGCATCGACCACTACGCGGAGATCGGCTTCGCCGGGTTCGTGAACATCGTCGATGCCATCGGCGGCGTACGGATGTGCCTGGACCGGGACATCAAGGACGAGAAGTCGGGCGCGGACCTGCGCAAGGGCTGCCACACCCTGAGCGGTAAGCAGGCACTCGCCTTCGTCCGCCAGCGACACCAGGAGAGGGAGGGCGACCTGGGCCGTTCGAAGAACCAGCAGAAGTTCCTGTCGACCCTGGCCCACCAGGCGGCCACCCCCGACACCCTCTTCGACCCGACGGAGATAGGCCCGGCCGTGCAGGCGGGCCTTGACACCCTCATCGTCGACGAGGACATGAGCCTGCCCGACCTCAGCAAGATGTTCCGCGCCGTGCAGAGCGTCTCGGGCGGGAAGGGCAAGCGGATCAACGTGCCGGTGTCCGGCTTCGGCGTGCCGACATCCAAGGGCAACGTACTGAAGTGGGACGCCGAGCGGTCGGCCCGGCTCTTCGACGACCTGCGCCACGACAGACCGGTCACGGAGACGGGCGGAACGCGCCGCTAGCAGCCTCCGTCAGGTCGTCCGACCCGAGTTCCGGCGCTGCTCGGCGCGGTGGGCGAGCGCATCGATGATGCGCTGCCACGCCGGGGACGCCTCGGAGATCCGGGACGAGACCAGCCGCACGTACCCCGCGCGCTCGCTGTCCCGCTCGTGCTTGATCTCCAGGGCGTCCAGTTCGTCGATGAGCTGATCCAGTCGTGGATCGTGCGGATCCCAGCCGGCCGCTCGATCACAGGCGAGATACAGGCGGGTCGTCTCGGGGTCGTCCAGTTCGGCGTTCTTCTCCCGTATCCGCCGCGGCACCATGTGCGGGTCCACCGCCTGCATCAGGATCCACGAGTCGCGCTCGATCCGCACCCGCCGTTCGCTGACCCCGAGACCGCGCAGCCGGTCCAGGACGGCGACCACGTCGGGAGGCAGCACGAGCCGTTCGCCGCTGGTCAGTTCGGTGATCCGGCGACGGTACTCGGTGAGCCGGTCGATCTTGCGCCGCAGTTCGGCGTCGATGTCGGTGACGGCCGCGGCGAACTCGGCGGGCTGTGCGTGCAGCAGCGCGTCGATACGGGCCAGCGGCACCCCCGCGTCGGCGAGGGTCCTGATCCGGATGAGATCCACCGCCGCTTGCGCGCTGTAGCGGCGGTAGCCGGAGGCGTCGCGACCGGGCTCGGGCAGCAGGCCGACGTGGTGGTAATGGCGAACGGTACGCACGGTCACTCCGGCGGTCGCCGCGAGCTGGCTGATCGTGAGCACTGTCCTCCCGGGTTCTGCGTGCGGTCTGTGGTGCGGTCCGCGGTCTGCGGAGTGCAGTCTGCAGTCTATGGAGACCTGGAGACCTATTGAGCCCGGTCGACGACGTCGCGGATCGCCCGGATCACGGCGTCGGGCCGGTCGAAGCAGAGCCGGTGGTGGGCGGTGTCGGAGAGTATCCGCTGCTGTCCGTGCGAGACCGAGCCCACCAGGGCGGCGTCCAGCCTCGTCCTGCCGTCGTGCATCTCCCGCAACGTCCGCTCCGACGCAAGGGCCTGCTGTCCGGGATCGGTGCCCACCACGGTGAGGGCGACCACCGGTACGTCGGGAACGCCGGGCCCGTCCCGCAGCTCGGACGCGAGGTCGGCCAACTTGGACCGCTCGGCGATACCGACGCCCGTCCACTCGTCACTCACCTTTGCATCCACCAGCGCCTCCCGCACGTGCGCCGGGTAGCCGGCCCCGTCGAGCAGCGCGCCGAACATCTCGCGCAGGGCAGGGCGCGCCTGCTCCAACTGCTCCCGACCGGGCGCCATCCGCTCGACCGCGGCCAGGCTCGCCTCCGAAGGCATGAAGTCGTCCCAGTCACGGTGAAAGGCGTCCAGCCAGACGAGCCCGGCCACGTCCCGCGGGTACAGCTGCGCGAACCGGTGGGCGTAAAAGCCGCCGAGGGAGTGCGCCACCAGAACGTACGGGGAGGGAACGCCCCCGGCGCGCAACACCTCGCGCAGCTCCGTGGCAACGGCGGCGGCGGTGCGCGGCAGCGGCAGGGGGTCGCTGTACCCCGTACCGCCGCGGTCGTACACCACGGCGGTGGTGAACTGCGAAACCTCCTGCTGCACACCGAGGTAGTCAAGCCCGACCGCGCTGGCCCCCGGCAGAAACACCACGGCAGGACCGCCGCTGCCCGCCCGGTGCACGAAAACGCGGCGCCCGTCGATCTCCTGGAAACCCCCGACGGGCGGAGCGGGCCGGTCCGGTGTGGGGGAAAGGGAAGGGGAAGGGGAAGGGGAAGGGGAAGTGCTGTGGTTCGTCATGCCCCCAGGCTCCAACCCTGACGCAGGGTCAGGGTCAACTCCGCGCTCCACTGCCGGGCTGCTCCGACGTGCTGGCGACGCGCCCCCAGGCCACCGCCTGAACCGCCTCGGCTACAGCCAGTCCCGCCGCTTGAAGATGAAGTAGAGACTCACGCAGACCACGGCCATCAGGCCGATCGCGAAGGGATAGCCGAACGCCCAGTGCAGTTCCGGCATTTCGTCGAAGTTCATGCCGTAGATCGTTCCCACCAACGTGGGTGCGAACAGGATCGCCGCCCAGGACGAGATCTTCTTGATCTCCTCGTTCTGCTCGAACCCCGCCTCCGCCAGCGCCCGCATCTCCGCGTTCTGCTGCTGTGTGACCAGCGTGGAGTTGACCGTGAGGATGTCCGTGAGTGCCTGGCGGAAGCCGTCCACGCGTTCGCTGGTGTGCGTGACGTGGTCGGCCACGTCGCGTAGGTAGCGCTGTAGTTCCTCGTCCGTGCGGTACTTGGCGAAGCCCGCCATCAGGGAGTGCAGCATCGCCACCAGGGGGCGGGTCGCCCGCTGGAACTCCACCATTTCGCGGGAGAGTTCGTAGATGCGGCGGGAGACCGCTGGATCGCCTCTGAAGACTTCCGTCTCGATCTCGTCGATGTCGTTCTGGACGCCTGCCACGACCGGGGCGTAACCGTCGACCACCGCGTCCAGGATCGCGTACAGGACCGCCTCGGGGCCGAGCTTGAGGAGCTCGGGGCTCTCCTCCATGCGGCGGCGTACGGCGGTCAGGTCCGGGGCCGCGCCGTGGCGGACCGTGATGACGAAGTCGGGTCCCACGAACACGTGCAGCTCGCCGAAGTCGACCTCCTCCGGGGCGTCCAGGTAGCGGGCCGCGCGCAGGACGACGAAGAGGGTCTCGCCGTAGCGCTCCAGCTTCGGGCGCTGGTGGGCCTCCATCGCGTCCTCGACGGCGAGCTCGTGCAGGTCGAACTCGGCGGCCAGGGAGAGGAGTTCGGCCTCCGTGGGGCGTGCGAGGCCGATCCATGCCATGCCGTCGCGCTGCTCGCGCAGCTCCCGGAAGGTGTCGGCGAGGGAGGAGGGCGTCGCGACGCGGACTCCGTCGCGGTAGAGCGCGGCCTCCACGACGCTTGCCGCCTCCGCAGGTGCGGGGGAGGGTTCCGCGGGCGCGGCCCCGGGGTTTCCGGCGGCTCCGTTTCCCTGAGCCGAAGCAGCCCTGACCGGGGCGCTGCGCCGCCAGCCGTGCCTCTTCTCGCCCGGTACGGGACGGGTCCGGCGCTCCGCCATGCTGGATGCCTCCGAGGTCGAACGTGTGTCTTTGCGGCCTCGAAGAGGATATACGGCCCAAAAGTCGCGAGCGTGGCACCGTCTCGACACACTTGCGGACAGCAGATGTCCGCAACCCCCACTAGCGTGCGAAGCATGACAAAGACGCCGGGCACGCCGAGCGAGCCGAGCCAGTCGAGCAAGCCGAGCCGGTCGAGCAAGCCGAGCCAGTCGGGCGGGCCGGGGAAGTCGCGTGCGTCGGGCCAGTCGGGCGGGTCGGGAAAGTCGGGCGGGCTGGGCAAGTCGAGCGAGCCGGGCAAGTCGAGTGCGTCGAGCAAGCCGAGTCAGTTGAGCGAGCCGAGCCAGTCGGGCGGGCCGGGCCAGTCGGGCGGGCCGAGCCAGTCGAGCGGGCTGGGCAAGTCGAGTGCGTCGAGCCGGTCGAGCGGGCCGAGCCAGTCGCGTGCGTCGGGCCAGTCGGGCGGGCCGGGTAAGTCGAGTGCGTCGAGCCGGTCGGGCGGGCTGGGTAAGTCGCGTGCGTCGAGCAAGCCGGGCAAGTCGAGCAAGCCGGGCAAGTCGCCTGCGTCGAGCCAGTCGAGCGGACCGAGCCAGTTGAGCAAGCCGAGCAAGTCGAGCGGACCGCGTAAGTCGACCGCGTCGGGTAAGTCCACCGCGTCGAAGCCGGCCGGCGCCCGGCCGCGCACCGCCCCCCTACTCAGCACCCGCGCCCTCAACCGCGCCACCCTCGACCGTCAACTCCTCCTGCGTCGCTCGGCCGGCCTCTCCGTCGAGGGGGCCGTCACCCACCTCCTCGGTCTCCAGGCGCAGAACGTGAAGCCGCCCTACTACGCGCTCGCCGCGCGGCTCGAAGGCTTCGGCCCGCAGGACCTGTCCGGGCTGCTCGCCGCGCGCGATCTCGTACGCATCGTCACGATGCGCTCGACCATCCATCTGCACACCGCCGACGACGTCCTCACCCTGCGTCCGCTGGTGCAAGGCGCTCGTGACCGTGAGTTGCACGCCTTCCGCAAAGGGCTCACCGGCGTCGACATGGGCGAGCTCGCCTCGCTCGCCCGCGCCGCCGTCGAGGAGGAACCCCGGACCATGAAGCAGCTGCGGGAAATCCTGCTGCCGCACTGGCCCGACGCCGACCCGCAGTCACTCGCTGTCGCCGCCCGCTGCTCGCTGCCGCTGGTCCAGGTCACCCCGCGTGGTCTGTGGGGGCGCAGCGGGCAGGTCGCTCTCACCACCGCCGAGCACTGGCTCGGCCGCCCGAGCGAGCCCGTGCCCACGCCCGACGCCACCGTCCTGCGCTACCTCGCCGCCTTCGGGCCCGCATCCGTCAAGGACATGCAGACCTGGGCGGGCCTGACGCGGCTTCGGGAGGCCTTCGAGCGGCTGCGGCCCCAACTGCGCACGTTCAGGGACGAGAGCGGCGTCGAGCTCTTCGACCTCCCTGACGCGCCCCGCCCCGACGCGGACACCCCGGCTCCGGCGCGCTTCCTTCCCGAGGACGACAACCTCCTCCTCTCGCACGCCGACCGCAGTCGCGTCGTGCCGCCCGGGTACAAGGGCCGCACCTGGAAGGGGAACTTCGCCTACAGCGTCTTCCTCGTCGACGGATTCCTCGCGGGGGTGTGGCGCATCGAGGAGGGTGCGGGGGAGGACAGGGGATCTGTCGTCCTCACCATCGAGCCGTTCGGGACCCTGACCGGCGCGGAACGCCGTGAGCTGACGGAGGAGGCCGAGCGGCTGCTCCGCGGTCCGCTGAGCGAGGCGACCACGTACGACATCCGCTTCGGCACGGTCATCACGCGTTGAGCAGCCGGAGTCCCAGCCTCGGCCTCAGAGTCAGTCTCACTCCGCCCGCCCCGTCGCCGCGACCGTCACGCCGAGCCCGATCATCGTGACGCCCCCGGCCCCGCCGATCATCGAGAGCCGCCGGTCGGAGCGGGCGAACCAGGTGCGGGCAGCGGATGCCGTCAGGCCCCACAACGTGTCTGTGACCAGGCCGATGCTGATCGGGACGAGACCGAGGAGCAGCATCTGCGCGGGCAGCTGCCCCGCCGAGTGGTCGACGAACTGGGGCAGCACCGCCGCGAAGAACACGATGCCCTTCGGGTTCGTCACGCCGACGAGCGCCCCGTCCAGGACCGTCCGTACGTCGGAGCGCGCCTCCCCGGGGGCGGGCGTCCCCAAGGACTCTGCCCGCATCTCCTTGCGGTGCCGGAAGGCCTGCACACCGAGGAAGACCAGATACGCGGCGCCCGCCAGCTTCACCGCCATGAACACCGCGGCCGACCGCTCCACGAGCGAACCGACGCCGAACGCGACCGCGAGCACCAGAACGTACGACCCGAAGACGTTGCCGAGCGCCGTCGCCACGGCAGTGCGTCTGCCATGGGCCAGGGCCCGGCCGATCACGAACAGCACGCTCGGGCCCGGAATCACGATCACCAGCAGCGACATCGCGGCGAAGGCCAGAAAACGGTCTGCGGACACCATGCCCATCACCCCCTCCGCAGCCCATTCAAGCCGCTGTCGACGTCGATCGGTATGCGCTCGTCAAGCGCTCGGAAGGCGCTCGGCACCGGGACACCCCACCCGGGGGTGGTGAGATCCGCATCACGAATTACACGATGCTACGTAGCGTCCGGCAATGATCCCGGCGAAGGGACCGGCAAAGGTCCCGGGCCCCCGGACCGGCGACGAGGAGAGCGCAATGACGACGACGGGCACGACGACGGGCACGACGAGCGGCAGCCGCACGGAACAGTTCCGCGCGGCCCGGGACTTCCTGCTGCGGCACCGTGAGGACTACGAGGCCGCGTACGAGGGGTTCAGCTGGCCCCGGTTCGAGCGGTTCAACTGGGCTCTCGACTGGTTCGACGCGATCGCCGACGGCAACGACCGCACGGCCCTGCACATCGCCGAGGAGGGCGGTACCGAGCAGCGTTTCAGCTACGCCGAGATGTCGGCACGCTCGAACCAGGTGGCCAACTGGCTTCGCGAGCAGGGCGTCGGGGCCGGTGACCGGATCCTGGTGATGCTCGGCAACCAGGTGGAGCTGTGGGAGACCGCGCTCGCCGCGATGAAGCTGCGCGCGGTGATGATCCCGGCGACACCGCTGCTCGGGACCGTGGATCTGCGGGACCGGATCGAGCGGGGCAGGGCGCGGCATGTGATCGTCCGTGGCGAGGACGTCGAGAAGTTCGCCGGTGTGTCCGGCACGTACACAAGGATCGTGGTCGGGAACTCCGACTCCCAGGGCGAGGGCGAGGGCGAGGGCTGGCTGTCGTACGCGGACACGGCCTCGGCCGCGCGGACCTTCGAGCCGGACGGCCCCACGGCCGCCGACGACCCGCTGATGCTCTACTTCACCTCGGGCACGACCTCACAGCCCAAGCTGGTGGAGCACACCCATGTGTCCTACCCGGTCGGGCACTTGGCGACGATGTACTGGATCGGGCTGAAGCCCGGCGACGTCCACCTGAACATCTCCTCGCCGGGCTGGGCCAAGCACGCCTGGTCGAACCTCTTCGCCCCGTGGAACGCGGAGGCGACGGTCTTCATCTACAACTACACACGCTTCGACGCGGGCAGCCTGATGGCGGAGATGGACCGGGTGGGCGTCACCAGCTTCTGTGCGCCGCCCACGGTGTGGCGGATGCTGATCCAGGCCGACTTGGGCCAGCTGCGTACGCCGCCGCGGGAGATCGTGGCGGCCGGTGAGCCGCTCAACCCCGAGGTGATCGAGGCGGTGAACCGCGCCTGGGGTGTGGTGATCCGGGACGGCTTCGGCCAGACGGAGACCGCGGTCCAGGTGGCCAACTCGCCGGGCCAGCGCCTGACGCCCGGCTCGATGGGCCGGCCGAGCCCCGGCTACAAGGTCACTCTCCTCGACCCGGTCACCGGTGAACCGGGAGCGGCGGAGGGGGAGATCTCCCTGGACCTGTCGGCACGCCCGGTGGGCCTGATGACCGGCTACCACGGGGACGCGGAGCGCACCGCCGAGTCGATGGCGGGCGGCTACTACCGCACGGGTGACATCGGCTCGCTCGACGCCGAGGGGTATCTCACCTACGTCGGCCGCAGCGATGACGTCTTCAAGTCCTCCGACTACAAGGTCTCGCCCTTCGAGCTGGAGAGCGCGCTCCTGGAGCACGAGGCGGTGGTGGAGGCCGCGGTGGTGCCCGCGCCGGACGCGCTGCGGCTCGCCGTCCCGAAGGCGTACGTCGTGCTCGCGAAGGGCTGGAAGCCGGGCGACGAAACGGCGGCGGCGATCTTCGAGTACACCCGGTCGGTGCTCGCTCCCTACAAGCGCATCCGGCGCATCGAGTTCACGGAGGAGCTGCCCAAGACCATCTCGGGCAAGATCCGGCGGGTCGAACTGCGCGAGCGGACGGCGAAGGGCTCGGCGGACGAGTGGCTGGAGCGGTCGAAGGGATGAGTGCGGTCGAAGTCGAAGGGGTGAGTGCGGTCGGCCGCGCCGGCCCCCGGTGAGCCGACCGGGCGGTTCAGGACACGCGAAGGTGCGCGAGGGTCGACGCGGCGCTGACCCTCGGGTCACACTTGGCGCCGTGCTTCGCAAGGCCCGCGGGCTCCGACGCCGAGTCCCGCGAGGAGGACTTTCCGGTGAGTGAACTCTCGTACGCGCATGGTGTGAGCGGTACGCCGCTGCTGGGCGACACCATCGGGCGCAACCTGGACCGGGCGGTCCGGTCCTGGCCCGACCGGGACGCGCTGGTCGACGTGGCAGCGGGGGCACGCTGGACGTACGCCGAATTCGGTGCCGCCGTCGAGCGGTTGGCGCGCGGCTTCATGGGGGCGGGGGTCGCCAAGGGAGATCGTGTCGGCATCTGGGCGGTGAACTGCGCCGAGTGGGTGCTCGTGCAGTACGCCACCGCGCGGATCGGCGCGATCATGGTGAACATCAACCCGGCCTACCGCGCGCATGAGTTGGACTATGTGCTCAAGCAGGCCGGGGTGACGCTCCTGGTCGCCTCGCAGTCGCACAAGTCCAGCGACTACCGCGCGCTGGTCGACCAGGTGCGGCCCGGCTGTCCCGAACTGCGGTCCGTCCATTACATCGGGGACGGCTCGTGGGACGAACTGCTCGATGCGGCGGGGAGGGTGACGGGCGCGGAACTGGCGTCACGTGAAGCCGAGTTGAGCTGTGACGACCCGGTCAACATCCAGTACACCTCGGGCACGACAGGATTCCCCAAGGGGGCGACCCTCTCCCACCACAACATCCTCAACAACGGTTACTGGGTGGGCCGTACGGTCGGCTACACGGAACAGGACCGGGTGTGCCTGCCCGTGCCCTTCTACCACTGCTTCGGCATGGTCATGGGAAATCTTGGGGCCACGTCCCACGGCGCCTGCATCGTCATCCCGGCCCCGTCCTTCGATCCGGTCGCCACGCTGCACGCGGTGGAACGCGAGCGCTGCACCTCGCTGTACGGGGTGCCGACGATGTTCATCGCGGAACTGAACCTCTCCGACTTCGCGACGTACGACCTGAGTTCGCTGCGCACCGGCATCATGGCGGGCTCGCCCTGCCCGGTCGAGGTGATGAAGCGGGTGGTCGCCGAGATGCACATGGAGGAGGTCTCCATCTGCTACGGCATGACGGAGACGTCCCCGGTCTCGACGCAGACCCGCCGCACGGACGACCTGGAGCGGCGCACCGGCACGGTGGGGCGGGTCCTGCCGCACATCGAGGTGAAGGTGGTCGACCCGGCCAGCGGCGTGACGCTGCCGCGCGGCGCCTCCGGCGAGCTGTGCACGCGGGGCTACAGCGTGATGCTCGGCTACTGGGACGAGCCCGCGCGTACGACGGAGGTGATCGACGCCGGGCGGTGGATGCACACCGGGGATCTGGCGGTCATGCGCGAGGACGGTTACGTCCAGATCGTCGGCCGCATCAAGGACATGATCATCCGGGGCGGCGAGAACATCTACCCGCGCGAGATCGAGGAGTTCCTCTACGGGCACCCGAAGATCGCGGACGTGCAGGTGGTGGGGGTTCCGGACGAGCGGTACGGGGAGGTCCCGCTGGCCTGCGTGATCCTGCGGGACGCGGACGATCCGCTGACGCCGGAGGAGCTGCGGGGCTTCTGCGAGGGGCAGTTGGCGCACTACAAGATCCCGGCGGGGCTGCGGATCCTGGAGAGCTTCCCCATGACGGTCTCCGGGAAGGTGCGGAAGATCGAACTCAGGGAGCGGTACGGGGCGTAGTACGGCCGGGGCTGAGTTCGCGGCGCATGGCCACGCGGGGCCAGCGGTCGAGGCCGAGCTCGGCCTCGTGGGCGCGGATCTTCCGCAGGCCCGGGGTGAGTTCGGCTTCGGCGAGCACGCGGAAGCCGATGCGGGCGTAGTACGGGGCGTTCCAGGGGACGTCCGCGAAGGTGGTCAGGGTGAGGGCTTCCCGGCCCTCTTCGCGGGCGCGCTCGGCCGTGTGCTCGATCAGGGCCTGGCCGATGCGGAGTCGCGCCGCTCGGGGGTGCACGGTTATCTGCTCGATGTGCTCGGCGGTGTCCACGGGCTCGCTGATGAGGTACGCGACGGGGGTGCCGTCGCTGTCACCGTCCCCGTGCCGGTCCTCCTCGGCGGCCACCCAGGCGCGGCCCGCGGCGCGGAAGCTTTCCAGCAGGTCGATGGCGGGGGGTTCGTCGTCGGCGATGGCTGCCATGCCCAGGGGGCGGAATGCTTCGCCTGCGGCGCGTTCGATGTCCTGGAGGGCGGGGAGCTCGGCACTTGTGGCTGGGCGGATGCGCATCTGGCGAGTATGCCTGGCCGCCGTCCGGCGTCTGCGAGGTTTTCTGGCCCGCCGCTTCGCGGCGGATGTCTCCCGCCCACCCACCCGTTACCCCCAGAATGCCGTTACCCCGTCGACATCAGCTCGTCCGCCGCGTTGTTCACCGGCTGAGGCGTTCCCGTGAGGTCGATGACGAACAACGGGATCGACAAGGAGTCCGCGCGGGCCCGGGCCGCTTCCTCGTAGCCCGCCAGGGAGAAGCAGACGCAGCTGACGTTCTCGGCCATCGCGCTCAGCCACACGCACTCCACGTCACGGAGCGACGACGGCTGTACGGAGGGTTCGATCAGGGCTATCAGGCCCCGCGCCGCCACCCGTACTCCGGAAGGCGCCCGCTTCACCCCGCCCCGGATGTCGCCGTACCCCAGCCACCGCAGGTACAGCGCCGCGACCGTCACCGCGTCCTGCGCCGTCCGCACCGGCACGGGCTGGAAGGCGGGTCGGGGGAGCGAGGTGCCGTGGGCCGGGGCCGGGGCCGGCGGGGTGGTCGGAGGTGCCGGAGCGGGCGGTGCTGGTGCAGGTGCCTGTACCGCCCTTACCGGGATGCGCAGCACCGCCCCGCAGCCGCACTCCAGCTCCGGATGCGGCCACTGGTCCCGGCGGCCGCACGTACGGCACCGCACGGTCACCCACTCGTCCGCCCATGTCCGGTCCGTCACCGGAGTCACCGTCGCGCCGCGCGCCACCGGCGGTACCACCGGGGCGCCGCACGCACAGGGGTAGGACGGCGGAGCGTACACATGTTCGCGCCTACATACCGGGCACCGCACCGGGACGCAGCTGTCCGTCATCACCCTCACCCGTCACCGTCACCGCTCGCCCGCTCGTACGGACCATCGTCCACCAAGTGGGCTTGCCACGGCAGCTAGTTGAGCCAAGAACAGTGTCCCCGCCAGAGTCAGGGCCCGGCGGCGGCTGCCCGGCAGCGGGAGGCCCGCCATGCGGGCGACGGTGCGGGGCGCGGGCCTCGCCGTGGGGTGCCCGGCGAGGCATGCGGTGACCAGGGGCAGGATCTCCTCGGGTACGCCCGTCAGGTCCGGGTCCTCGCCTCCGGCCTCGAAGGGGCCGCGCCCCGCCGCCGCGAAGACCAGGACCGCGCCCAGCGAGAAGACGTCCGCGGGAGGCTTGGCCACGCCTTGTGCCAGGGTCTCGGGTGCCGTATATCCCGATGCCCCCGTCCCCGCCTCCGCCCCCGTCCCCACCCCTGGCGTCAGGCCGAAATCGACCACGCGGGGGCCGTCGGCGGCCAGGAGCACGTTCGACGGCCGCAGTCCCCCGTGTACGAGCCCCGCCCGGTGGATGTCGTCCAGCGCCCCCGCGAGCGCGCTCGCCAGGGCCCGCAGTCCCGCCGCGCCCAGCGGCCCGCCGGTATCCCGTACGCGCGCGGCGAGCGTCGGACCGGGGACGTACTCCGTGGCGAGCCAGGGCGCCGCGTCGTGCGGACCGGCGTCCACCAGCGCGGCGACGCGACGTCCCCGCACCGCGCCGATCGCCAGGACCTCGCGGGCGAAGCGCGCGCGGAACGACGGGTCACCGGCGAGCGAGGCGTGCACCACCCGCAGCGCCGCGGCGCGCCCCGCCCCGTCGTGCGCGAGATAGACCCGCCCGAGGCTCCCCTGCCCCAGCAGCGCCCCGGTGGCCCAGCTGCCGTACCCCGGTGAACTGGCCACGCGTGACCCCCCGATGGTGTGGCCCGAATTCACTGCCGAAATTCGCTGCCGAATTCAACGACTGGGACGCGCTCCCCGCGCGGCCCGGTTCCCGGCCCTCTCTTGACTGTCTCCACCGCCCCCGCCTACATTGCTTCCATATAGCAGAACAAAATTTCCACAATGCGGAAAACGGAAGCTCACCGCGGGGCGCGACGGGAGCCGGATCCGCCAGCCGTATCCGTCAGCCGAATAGCTGATGAAGCTGTCGAAGCTGTTGTCGAAGCAGGAGAACACCATGGCTCGTATGACCGCTGTCCGCGCGGCAGTTGAGATCCTCAAGCGCGAGGGCGTCACCAACGCGTTCGGTGTCCCCGGCGCCGCGATCAACCCGTTCTACAAGGCGCTCCAGGAGGGCGGTGGCATCGACCACACCCTCGCCCGCCACGTCGAGGGCGCCTCGCACATGGCCGAGGGGTACACCCGCGCCAACCCCGGCAACATCGGCGTCTGCATCGGTACGTCGGGCCCGGCCGGCACCGACATGATCACCGGTCTGTACTCCGCGACCGGCGACTCCATCCCGATCCTCTGCATCACGGGCCAGGCGCCGACGCACCTGCTCCACAAGGAGGACTTCCAGGCCGTCGACATCGCGTCGATCGCCACGCCGGTCACGAAGATGGCCGTCACGGTCCTGGAGGCCGCGCAGGTCCCCGGCGTGTTCCAGCAGGCGTTCCACCTGATGCGCTCGGGCCGTCCGGGCCCGGTCCTCATCGACCTGCCGATCGACGTCCAGCAGACCGAGATCGAGTTCGACCCGGAGACCTACGAGCCGCTGCCGGTCTACAAGCCGTCCGCGACCCGTGCCCAGATCGAGAAGGCCATCACCTTCCTGGTCGAGTCCGAGCGTCCGCTGATCGTCGCCGGCGGCGGCATCATCAACGCCGACGCCTCCGACCTCCTGGTCGAGTTCGCCGAGATCACCAACACCCCGGTCGTCCCCACCCTGATGGGCTGGGGCACCATCCCCGACGACCACGACCTGAACGCGGGCATGGTCGGCCAGCAGACCGGCCACCGCTACGGCAACGCCACGTTCCTGGAGTCGGACTTCGTCCTGGGCATCGGCAACCGCTGGGCCAACCGTCACACCGGCTACAAGCTGGACGTGTACACCCAGGGCCGCAAGTTCGTGCACGTCGACATCGAGCCGACCCAGATCGGCAAGATCTTCGCGCCGGACTTCGGCATCGCCTCCGACGCCAAGGTGGCCCTCGAACTCTTCGTCGAGGTCGCCAAGGAGCTCAAGGCCGCGGGCAAGCTGCCCGACCGCTCCGAGTGGGTCGCCTCCCACCTGGAGCGCAAGGAGACGCTGCAGCGCCGCACGCACTTCGACAACATCCCCATGAAGCCGCAGCGCGTCTACGAGGAGATGAACAAGGCCTTCGGCCCGGACACGCGCTACGTCACCACCATCGGCCTCTCGCAGATCGCGGGCGCCCAGATGCTGCACGTCTACAAGCCGCGCCACTGGATCAACTGCGGCCAGGCGGGCCCGCTGGGCTGGACGATCCCGGCCGCGCTCGGTGTCGCCACCGCGGACCGCGACACCCCGGTCGTCGCCCTGTCCGGTGACTACGACTTCCAGTTCATGATCGAGGAGCTGGCGGTCGGCGCGCAGCACCGCATCCCGTACGTCCACGTCCTGGTGAACAACGCCTACCTGGGCCTGATCCGCCAGGCGCAGATCGGCCTGGACATCAACTTCCAGGTCAACCTGGAGTTCGAGAACCAGAACAGCCCCGAGCTCGGCGTCTACGGCGTCGACCACGTCAAGGTCGCCGAGGGCCTGGGCTGCAAGGCCATCCGCGTCACGGACCCGAACGAACTGGGCGAGGCCTTCGAGAAGGCCAAGAAGCTGGCCCAGGAGCACCAGGTCCCGGTCGTCGTCGAGGCCATCCTGGAGCGCATCACGAACATCTCCATGAGCCCCACGGCCGACATCAGCGCGGTCAAGGAGTTCGAGGAGATCGCCACCGAGCCGGGCCACGCGCCCACCGCCATCCGCCCGCTGAAGGTCTGACGGCAGAACTCCACGGCCCACTGAGGGGCGGTCCACCCGAGCGGGGTGGACCGCCCCTTTAGTGTGTGCGGATGGAGACGCTGGAGGGGATGCAGGTCATGACCTGCCCGGACGCCACGGACCTTGACGCCTGGCTGACCGCGCACCACGACACCGCGCCCGGCCTGTGGCTGAAGGTCGCCAAGAAGGCCTCGGGCGTGCCGTCCGTGACGGCGGGGGAGATCATCGACGTGGCGCTCTGCCACGGCTGGATCGACGGCCAGAGAAGGTCGTACGACGACGTGTACTACCTGCAGAAGATCACCCGGCGCCGGCCGCGCGGCCTCTGGTCGAAGGTGAACGTGCAGAAGGTGGCGGAACTGACCGCCGCGGGACGCATGCGTGAGGCGGGCCTCGCCGAGGTGGCGGCGGCAAAGGCGGACGGACGCTGGGAGGCCGCCTACGAGTCCCAGCGCAACGCCACGGTCCCGGACGACCTGCGGGCGGCCCTGGCCGCGAGCCCGGCGGCGCGCGAGACCTTCGAGGCCCTGGGCAAGTCCGGCCAGTACGTCGTGCTGCACCGCCTGATGACGGCGAGGACTCCCGCCACGCGCGCTGTGAGGCTCGAACGGATGGTGACGAAGCTGGCGGCGGGCGAGGCCCCGTAAGGGGCGCGGGGAACGGCGCGACCAGCCCCCACGCACCCGCGGACAAAGAAGAGCGGCGAGCACGGGACCGTCCGTACTCGCCGCTCTGGCTGAGGAGTTGTAGCCGTCCGACCGCGCGCGACTGGCGGAACATGCATACGCGCTGCCGGACGGAGTCATATGGGTTTAAGGCCCAGTGCAGGGCCCAGTCCAAGGCCCAGGGGCCAGAAAACGGCTGGGACCGCGGCGGCCGCGAATGGACCGGCGACTTCCCCTCCCTCAGGTCGAGAAGGGAGCCGCCTGACCTTCACCACCGCACTGGCTCGCAGAGCCGCCGCGGTCCTCGTCCGGCCCGCTTTTCACCACGGGACCACCCCTCATCCGGGTCCGTGATGGTGCGGGCACAGCACCGGTGAACTGACCTCCCGTCAAATCACCGGTGCAGCTCGGGAGTTCTAGTCCTCGCGCAGGGCGCGGACTGCCTCCTCCACGCGCTTGCCGTACTCGGCGTCGGCGGCGTGGAAGTGGGCCAGGTTCTTCTCGATGACGTCGTCGCGGCTGACCTGCGAGAGGCCGCCCGCGATGTTCGCCACCAGGCGTGCCTGCTCCTCGGCCGACATCAGGCGGTACAGCTCGCCCGCCTGGAAGAAGTGGTCGTCCTTGGTGTGCAGCGGCGCCTCGTGCGTGCCCGTGTGGCCGCTCACGGCCAGCGGGGCGGACAGCGGCTGACCGGTCTCGGCCGGGCCGTCGTACGAGTTGGGCTCGTAGTTCTTGCGGTCACGGCCATAGGCGTTGGACGCCATGAGACCGTCACGGCCGTAGTTGTCGGCCTTGGTCGCCTTGGGGGCGTTCACCGCGAGCAGGGTGTGGTTGACGCCCAGGCGGTAGCGGTGCGCGTCCGCGTAGGCGAACAGGCGGCCCTGGAGCATCTTGTCGGGGGAGGGGCCGATACCCGGAACGAAGTTGTTCGGGGAGAAGGCGGCCTGCTCGACCTCGGCGAAGACGTTGTCGGGGTTGCGGTCCAGGACCAGACGGCCCACGCGCTGCAGCGGGTAGTCGCTGTGCGGCCACACCTTCGTCAGGTCGAAGGGGTTGAAGCGGTAGTCCGCCGCTTCGGCCGCCGGCATGATCTGCACGTGCAGCGTCCAGGACGGGTTCACGCCGCGCTCGATGGCCTGCAGGAGGTCCGTCTGGTGCGAGTTGGCGTCCTTGCCGGCGAGTTCGGCGCCCTGCTCGGCCGACAGGCTGCGTACGCCCTGGTTCGTCTTGAAGTGGTACTTCACGAAGAAGGCCTCGCCCGCCTCGTTCGTCCACTGGTAGGTGTGCGAGCCGTAGCCGTTCATGTGGCGGTACGACGCGGGGATGCCGCGGTCACCCATCAGCCACGTCACCTGGTGCGTCGCCTCGGGGGCGTGCGCCCAGAAGTCCCAGACGTTGTCCGGCTCCTGCTTGCCCGTGAAGGGGTCGCGCTTCTGGGAGTGGATGAAGTCGGGGAACTTGATCGGGTCCTTGATGAAGAAGACCGGGGTGTTGTTGCCGACGAGGTCGTAGTTGCCCTCTTCGGTGTAGAACTTCAGCGCGAAGCCGCGCGGGTCACGGACCGCGTCCGCGCCGCCGAGGCTGTCGGCCACCGTGGAGAAGCGCAGGAACGTCTCGGTGCGCTTGCCGACGGTGTTCAGGAA
This sequence comes from Streptomyces sp. NPDC055189, assembly GCF_053606765.1. Taxonomy (NCBI): domain Bacteria; kingdom Bacillati; phylum Actinomycetota; class Actinomycetes; order Kitasatosporales; family Streptomycetaceae; genus Streptomyces; species Streptomyces sp. NPDC055189. The sequence continues at coordinate 5,153 of NZ_JBSGSG010000115.1, read as the reverse complement.
GTCGGCCGAGGTGTACGCGGTGACGTCGTCGGTCACCTCGAAGTAGCCGTAGGCACCGGAACCACGGGCGTGCACGACACGCTCCGGGATGCGCTCGCGGTTGAAGCGGGCGAGCTTCTCGAGGAGGTGCTGGTCCTGGAGGAGAAGCGGGCCACCGACGCCGGCGGTGGCGGAGTTCTGATTGTCGGCGACGGGGGCGCCGGACTCGGTCGTGAGCACACGCTTCGACATGGTGGCGAGGTTGACCTTCCGTACGGACTACTGAAACTGCTGAGTGAGGTGACGTGAGCGTAAGGACGCCTGAACAGCTACGTCAACAGTTTGTTGAAGTTTTCGATGAGGCATGGGTTTCCGGGCCGCGGCGACGCCTGGGCGCGACAGGACAGGTGTCAGCGCCGCCGCGACCCGGAAGTTCAGGGAGCTCCGGGAGCCTCTTGAGGCTGCTTAGAGCTCGGCGCCCGAGAGGCGCTCGACACCGCGCAGGAGCGCGGAGTGGTCCAGGCCGCCGTCACCCTGCGTACGCAGCGAGGCGACGAGCTGGGCGACCACGGCGCCGACCGGGAGCGAGGCACCGACATTGCGGGCGGCGTCGGTGACGATGCCCATGTCCTTGTGGTGCAGGTCGATCCGGAAGCCGGGCTTGAAGTCGCGCTTGAGGAAGTTGTCCTTCTTGCGGGTCAGGACGGTCGAGCCCGCAAGCCCCCCGTTCAGGACGTCGAGGGCGGCGGTCAGGTCCACCCCGGACTTCTCCAGGAAGACGACGGCCTCGGCGCACGCCTGGATGTTCACGGCGACGATGAGCTGGTTGGCGGCCTTCACGGTCTGACCCGAGCCGTGCGGACCGCACAGCACGATGGTCTTGCCGAGGGCGTCCAGGAGGGGCTTGGCCTCGTCGAAGTCGGCCTTCTCGCCGCCGACCATGATGGAGAGCACGGCCTCGATCGCGCCGGCCTCGCCGCCCGACACGGGAGCGTCCAGGACGCGGATGCCCTTGTCCTTGGCGGCCTTGGCCAGGTCCACGGAGGTCTGCGGGGTGATCGACGACATGTCGACGATCAGCGCACCGGACTTCGCGTTCTCCAGGATGCCGTCCTCGCCGTAGGCGATGGCCTCGACCTGCGGCGACGCGGGCACCATCGTGACGATGACGTCGGCGTCCCTGACGGCCTCGGCGATCGACTTGGCGACCGTGCCGCCGGCCGCGGCGAGGCGGTCCAGCTTGTCCTGCTCCAGGGTGAAGCCGGTGACGGAGTAACCAGCCTTGATCAGGTTCTCGGACATGGGGGACCCCATGATGCCGAGTCCGATCCACGCGATCTTGGGAAGGTTGCTCATGGTGAGAGCCTTTCTAAAGCTTGTCTACGTCGACGAATCGGGTGCGGGGTGCCGGGTGGGCGGGTGGGAGACATCCGCCGCGAAGCGGCGGTCTAGCCCGCAGCGGGCAGCCAGCCGAAGGCTTCGGAGCTGGGACGGTCGCCCGCCTTGTACTCCAGCCCGACGTATCCCTCGTAACCCGCCTTCCGGAGCTGGTCGAGCAGCTCCTCCAGCGGGAGCGACCCCGTACCGGGGGCCCCACGGCCAGGATTGTCGGCGATCTGCACGTGCGCGGTCTGCGCCACGTACCGATCGATGACGGCCGGCAGGTCCTCACCGTTCATGGACAGGTGGTACAGGTCCATGAGGAACTTCGCGTTGCCGAGCCCGGTCGCGGAGTTCACCTTGTCCACCACCGCGATCGCGGCGTCCGCGCTGACGATCGGGCAGCGCGGCGACTCGGGCTTGTTCAGAGCCTCGATGAGCAGCACCGCACCCACGCGGTCGGCCTCGCGGGCCGCCAACACCAGGTTCTCCAGGGCGAGTTCGTCCTGGACCGCGGGGTCCACGCCCTCCACCCGGTTGCCGTAGAGCGCGTTGAGCGCCTTGCAGCCGAGGGACTCGGCGAAGTCCGCCGCCACCGAGAGGTTGGCGCGGAACTTCTCGCTCTCCTCGCCCGGAATCGACAGGGCGCCGCGGTCCGGTCCCGGCAGCTGACCGGCGTAGAAGTTCAGGCCCACCAGCTCTACGCCGGCGTCCGTGATCGCTGCCCGCAGGGCGTCGAGCTCGGACTGCTCGGGGGTGGGGGCGTCGACCCAGGGCCACCACAGCTCGACCGCTTTGAAGCCCGCCGCGGCGGCGGCCGCGGGGCGCTCCAGGAGCGGGAGTTCCGTGAAGAGGATCGACAGGTTCACATTGAAGCGCTGGTCGGAGTATCCCATGGGGCTTCCGCGCTCCTTCCGTATAGCGGAAGTTAATTTCTGTCTGATGGAAGATTGCCGTCGGGGATCCGCCCTTGTCAAGAGGGGGCTGCCGGAAAATCGCCACGCGGCAGTAGGTTGAGCGCGTGCGATTGAGAGTGGAGTTCACGACCGAACCCTTCGACCTGGACGAGGCGCCCGCGCATGCGGTGGTGGCCCGGGACGTCATTCAGGGGGCCGACCTCGACGCCGTGGATGTCGGCCCCTTCGGCAACACCGCGGAGGGCGGCGCGGACGAGGTCCTGACCGCCGTCGACGCGCTGCTGCGCCAGGCCCTGGAGGCGGGCGCGACCCGCGTCTCGCTCCAGGTGAACGTGCTCGGAGAGTCGGGGGAGGTCGTCGAATGACCGGATCCGGACCCGGAGACGACCGCGATCCCTTCGTGGCCGCCGTCAAGCCGCTGGTGGACGCCATGGGCGGCGAAATGGTGCCCCCCGACCAGGCGGGCACCGACGACGTCGTCCTCGCCTGGGAGGGGCAGGACGTGATCGCCGTACGCCTGCCGCAGCTCGCCGACTCCCTCGACCACATCTTGCTCGCCCTGGAGCGCAAGCGCGGGATGCCGCTGTCTGAGCTCGACCGCAAGGCCAAGCAGGAAGTCGTACGGATACTCGAGGCGCGAGGCGCCTTCGCCGTGCGTCACGGAGTGGAGACGGTCGCCGGCGCGCTGGGCGTCTCACGCTTCACTGTGTACAACTACCTCAACCGCTCCACCTGACCTGCCGGAAACCTCGCAGGTCAGAGCGGTACCAAAGGCCACCGTCCGTTAACCGGACGGTGGCCTTCGTTACTCAAAGTTTTCAACAAAGTGTTGACGTGGTGTTTCGGCTGGCGTTAGCTATCCGCAGCCCGTCCAGCACAAGGCCGTATGGCCACGGAGGCACCCGTGACTTCGAGCTCGACGCCGGGCCCAGCCCGGTTCAACGCCTTGACGGAGAGCGCGGCCACCGCCGCTCTCCACGAGGCCTGCGCCTCATCGGCCTGGGGAAGCAAACTGCTCTCCCAGCGCCCTTACCCCACCGTCGAAGCCCTCTTCGCCGCCAGTGACGCCGCCATGGCGGAGCTGACCGACGAGGATCTGGCCGAGGCGATGGCCGGGCACCCGCCGATCGGCCGCCCGAAGCCGGGGGATCCCACGTCGTCCCGCGAACAGCGCGGCATGGCAGGGGCCTCCGAGGAGCTCAAAGCCGAGATGCTCGAACTGAACCTGGCCTACCAGGAGAAGTTCGGTCATGTCTTTCTGATCTGCGCCACCGGCGCGACCGGTGAGCAGATGCGCGATGCGGTCAAGACCCGGATCGGCAACACCGCCGAGCAGGAGCGCGAGATCGTGCGCACCGAACTCGGGAAGATCAACCGAATCCGGCTGACCCGTCTCGTGGAAGAGGACAACGACTGATGAGCACTGACACCACCGCCTCGGTGTCCACGCACATCCTGGACACCAGCGTCGGCCGCCCCGCCGAGGGCGTCGCCATCTCGCTCACGGCCCGCAGCGGCCGCGACGCCGAGTGGGTGGCGCTCGGCGGCTCCGCGACCGACGCGGACGGCCGCTGCAAGGACCTCCCGGCCCTGCCGGAGGGCACGACCCACGTACGACTCGACTTCGAGGTCGAGACCTACTTCTCAAAGAAGCAAGCCGAGGCGCAGCAGGACGCCCCCCGCGTAAGGGACAGCGGTGCGTTCTTCCCGGAGGTGGCGATCACGTTCGCCGTCAACCCGGGCGAGCACTATCACGTACCGCTGCTGCTCAACCCGTTCGGCTACTCCGTTTACCGAGGGAGCTAGCAGACATGCCCACGATTCTCGGCCAGAACCAGTACGGCAAAGCAGAGAACCGCGTCGTCAAGATCACGCGGGACGGCGACACCCACCACATCAAGGACCTGAACGTCTCGGTCGCGCTCTCCGGCGACATGGAAGACGTGCACTACTCCGGCTCGAACGCCAACGTCCTGCCGACGGACACCACCAAGAACACGGTGTACGCGTTCGCCAAGGAGTACGGCATCGAGTCCGCCGAGCAGTTCGGCATCCACCTGGCCCGGCACTTCGTGACGTCCCAGGAGCCGATCAAGGTCGCGCGCATCCGCATCGAGGAGTACTCCTGGGAGCGCATCGCGACCTCGGACAACAACTCCAAGTTCATCGGCTCGGACGAGGTCAACCACTCCTTCGCCCGCAAGGGCCAGGAACTGCGCACCACGCAGATCACCTTCGACGGCGAGAACTGGGAGATCATCTCCGGGCTCAAGGACCTCACGGTCATGAACTCCACCAACTCGGAGTTCTGGGGCTACGTCAAGGACAAGTACACGACGCTGAAGGAGGCGTACGACCGCATCCTGTGCACCGACGTCGCCGCCGCCTGGCGTTACAACTGGACCAGCGACGCGGACCGGATGCCCAACTGGGAGAAGTCGTACGCGCAGGCCAAGAAGCACATCCTGCAGGCCTTCGCCGAGACGTACTCCCTCTCGCTGCAGCAGACCCTCTACCAAATGGGTTCGCGCGTCATCAACAGCCGGAGCGAGATCGACGAGATCCGCTTCTCGCTGCCGAACAACCACCACTTCCTGGTGGACCTCGAGCCCTTCGGGCTGAAGAACGACAACGAGGTCTACTTCGCGGCTGACCGCCCCTACGGCCTGATCGAGGCCACGGTTCTCAGGGACGGGGTCCAGCCGAAGATCCCGGTCGACATGACCAACCTCTGATACGGGACGCGTGCCCCCCCCCCGCCCCACCCGGGGGGGGGACCCCCCCCCCCAGGGAAAACAACAAAATTCACAACCAGCAAAAGTGGCGGCGAAATTCCCCAGTTAAACCCCAAACGAACTATAATACAGTGAAGAAAAA